>NZ_SAUN01000001.1:4669852-4981176 GCF_004011505.1 Nonomuraea polychroma | reverse complement strand
TGCCGTTCACCCCGACCGAGGCCGCCCGCGCGGCCGCCCTGACCGCAGCCGCCCGCCAGGCCCGCTACACACCCTCACCCTGACCCCGCCACCCAGGCCCGCTCGCGCCTGTCGGCCCGCCTGTGCCCCGTCCGGCCGCCTGCGCGTTCTGCCGGCGACGCCCGGTGGGCCGGGCAGGGCAGGCGGTGCAGGATGGGGCGGGCGGAGCCGGAGCCGGGGCCGGGCGGTTGGGCACGGGGGCCGTGGCGGGTGGGGCGAGGTCAGGTGCGGCTCTTGGACCAGCTTTCCAGGCCGGCCGCGTCGATGGGCAGGGCGGCGGAAAGGATCTCCGCCCCGGTCTCGGTGACCAGCAGGTCGTCCTCGATCCGCACGCCGATCCCGCGCAGCTCAGGCGGCACCGTGCGGTCGTGGGCGTGGAAGTACAGGCCCGGCTCGACCGTCAGCACCATGCCCGGCGCCATCCGCGCCCCCTGATAGGCCTCCGGCCGGGAGCGGGCGCAGTCGTGCACGTCCAGCCCCAGATGGTGGCCGATGCCGCAGATCAGGTAGCGGCGATGGTGCTGGCCCTGCCCGGACAGCGCCTCGTCCACCGAGACCGGCAGCAGCCCCCAGTCGTGCAGTCCGTGCGCGATGACCTCCATGGCGGCGTGGTGGAAATCGGTGAACGCCCGGCCCGGCGCGACCTGCGCCAGCCCCGCCCGGTGCGCCCGCTCCACCAGGTCGTGCACCTGCCGCTGGGCGGGGGAGAAGGCCCCCGACACGGGGAAGGTGCGGGTGACGTCGGCGGTGTAGTGGCTGCGGGCCTCGACCCCCATGTCGAGCAGCAGCAGCTCGCCCGCGCGCACCGGCCCGTCGCAGCGCACCCAGTGCAGGGTGGGCGCGTGCGGCCCGGCGCCCACGATGCTCGCGTAGCCGGGGCCGTTGCCGTACGTCCTGGCGTACCGGTCGAACGTGCCCTGCAGCCAGCGCTCGCCCCCGCCCGCCACCGCCGCCGGCACCTCGGCGAGCACGGCGGCGAAGCCCTCCATGGTGCGGTCCACCGCCTCGCGCAGCTGCGCGATCTCCCACTCGTCCTTGATCATGCGGAGTTCGGCCAGCGTCCGCCCGAGCTCTTCCGAGCACTCCGCCCACCCGGGACCCGCCGTCAAGGCGCCAGGGGGCGGCCCGGCGAAGCCGGGCAGCGGGCGCACCTCGATTCCGAGCGCGGCCGACCACTCCTCCAGCGACGGCGACGGGCCCACCCACAACTCGCCGTAGGCGGCGTCGGAGAAGAAGCCCGGGTCGCCGGGACGGGCCGGCGGAGGCAGGTACAGGGTGGCGTCGCCGTCCCGGACCACCGCCACCGCGCCCTCCACCGCGCAGCCGGTCAGCCAGAAGAAGTCGCTGTCCACGCGGAAGTCGTAGGCGGTGTCATTGCTGCGCACCGGCGCCCGGCCGGCCGCGACGACCACCGTCGCACCGGGGAGCGCGGGCGCGAGGCGGGCCCGGTGCGCGGCGGCCGCCTCGGCGGCGCCCGGCACCAGGTCGGGGGTGCGGGCGGGGGAGTCCCAGCCCTGGGAGATGTACTCGGTGAACGCGGGGATCTCCGACAGTTTGGGCAGCCTGCCGTCACTCACCGGTGATTCCTCCTCCCATGTCGCGGACCAACTCGGTCAAGCGGGCGAAGACGCGGTCCTCGCCGATGCCGTCGTGCTCATACTCGTTCGTCACCCACGCCTGCGCGTTGCCGACCCGGGCGGCGGTGTCCAGTTGCAGGCCGGAGTCGACGTACATGTCGTCGAAGTAGACCGCCGCGGCCACCGGCACCTCGTTGGCGGCCAGCCGGTCCAGGTCGTACAGCCGCGGCCACTGCGCCCGCTCGGCGAGCAGCTCGACGGCGGCGCGGAAGGGCCGCAGCGCGCGGATCTCCTCGAACATCCAGGGATAGATCATCTCCCCGGTGAACAGCAGCGGCCTGGCATCCTCGGCGAAGGCCGGATGCCGGGCCCGCTCGCGCTGCGCCGCCCACGCCGTCGCACCGGAGCCGGAACCGTAGATGCTCTCCTGCAACGCCGCGAACAGCGGGTTGTCGGCGAAGGAGGTGCGTGCCAGCACCTGGTGCAGGAACGTCTCCGGCAAGCCATCCGCTTCGTCCAGCAGCCAGTGCATACGCTCGTAGCCCGGCTTCATGCCGAAGTCGAGACCGAGGGACTGCAGCCGCCGCACGGTCAGCACGTCGCCGTCCGGCAGCCGCACGTTCCCCTCGGCCAGCCGGTCGGCGAGCCGCGCGACGGTCTCGGCGTGGTGCGGATAGCGGCGGTAGAACGCGGCGTTCTTGGCCGCCACCCGGGGATAGGTGCGCCGGTAGACCTCCTCGGCGTCCGGCTCCAGCGCCGGCAGCCCGCCCGCCACGTAGCAGGCGCTCAGCCCCTCCGGCGCCGCCGACAAGTACGTCAGCGTCAGGAAGCCGCCGTAACTCTGCCCCAGCGTCGACCAGCGTTTGCCGCCGAAGACGGTCTTCCGCAGATGCTCGGCGTCGGCCACGATCGAGTCCGCGCGGAAACAGGCCAGATACCCGGCCCCTTCCCGGGCGCCGAGCGCGCTCATCACCCGCCCGTCGATCCGCGAGCTGCGGCCCGTGCCGCGCTGATCCAGCAGGATCACCCGGTACGTCTCCAGCGCCCGCCCCAGCCACCCCGACGTGCCCACCGGCCGCGGCCCCTTGCCGCCCGGACCGCCCTGCAGGAACAGCAGGCACGGCAGGTCCTCCCGGTCGCGCGCCGGAGCCACCAGCTCCCGGGCGAACACGCTGATAGCGGCCCCCGGGTCCGTCCAGTCGAGCGGCACCTCCACCACGTGGTCGCGCACCCGCATCCCGGGAATCGTGTACGTCGCGGAGATCATGACCGTGCCCCCTCCCTCCTGCGGCGCTCCCACTCCGGGTTGATGCGCGGAATGGCCGCCAGCAGCGTCCTGGTGTACTCGTCGCGCGGGTCGCCGAACACCTGCCCGGTGTCGCCCAGCTCGACGATCCGCCCCTTGCTCATCACCGCCACCCGATGCGCGATCTGCCGGACGACGGCCAGGTCGTGGGCGATGAACACGTAGCTGAAGCCGCTCTCCCGCTGCAGCCGCCGCAGCAGCTCGATCACCTGCGCCTGCACCGACACGTCCAGCGCGGACACGGCCTCGTCGCAGATGACCAGCCTCGGGTTGACGGCCAGCGCCCGGGCGATGCCGATGCGCTGCGCCTGCCCGCCGGAGAACTGCGCCGGATACCGCAGCGAATGGTCCGGGTTCAGCCCGACCCGCTCCATGAGCTCCTTGGCGTGCGCCCGCCGGCTCCCGTTCGGCGCGATGCCCTGGTAGTCCAGCGGCGCCATCAGGATCCGCTCCACCGTGTGGCGCGGGTTGAGCGAGGAGAACGGGTCCTGGAAGACGACCTGGACGCCGGCGCGGAAGCGGGCCAGCGCCGCCCCCTGAGCCCGGGTGACGTCCTCGCCCTCGAACTCCAGCGTGCCCGCGGTCGGCTCCATGAGCTTGGCGATCATGCGGGCGGTCGTGGACTTGCCGCTGCCCGACTCGCCCACCACGGCCAGCGTCTCGCCGGGCCGCACGTCGAAGCTCACCTGGTCGACGGCCGTGAACTCGGCCTTCGCGCCCAGCGGGCCGCGCGAGAGGAAGCGTTTGGTCAGGTCCGTCGCCCGCAACAACGTCATGCGCTCACCTCGTCGTCGATCGGGTCGTCGATGCGCGGGACGCTGTCCAGCAACATCCGGGTGTAGTCGTGGCGGGGCTCGGCGAACACCTGCTCGGCGGTGCCGTACTCGACCTGCTCGCCCTGCCGCATCACCAGCACGCGGGTGGCGATGGAGCTGATCACCGCCAGGTCGTGGGTGACGAACACCAGCCCCATGCCGCCGCTGCGGTCGGCGAGCAGGCGAAGGATCTGCGCCTGCACGGTCACGTCCAGCGCCGTGGTCGGCTCGTCGGCGATCAGCAGCGCGGGCGAGCACGCCAGCGCCATCGCGATCATGACGCGCTGCCGCTGCCCGCCCGAGAACTGGTGCGGGTAGAAGCCGGCCCGCCGCTCCGGCTCGGGCAGCCCGACCTGCTCCAGCGCCGCGACCGCGACCTTCCTCGCCTCCTTCCTGGAACCGCCGCGGTGCTCGCGGTAGACCTCCTCGATCTGCAGGCCGACCGTGTAGTACGGGTTCAGCGACGACAGCGGATCCTGGAAGATCATCGACATGCGGTCGCCCCGCAGGCGCCGCAGCTCCCGGTCCGGCCGCCCGAGCAGCTCCACGCCGTCCAGCCGTACGCTGCCGCTCGCCCGGGCGCCCTTGGGCAGCAACCCCATGATCGCCAGGCTGGTCAATGACTTGCCGGAGCCGGACTCGCCGACGATGCCGAGGGTCTCGTCCCGGTCCAGCGTGAAGGACACGCTCTTGACCACGTCCACCGGCCCGCGCGTGGTCGGGAAGGTGACCGACAGGTCCTCCACGACAAGCAGGTCGCTCATCTCGCCGCGATCCTCACTCTCGGGTCCAGCGCCGTGTACAGCAGGTCCACCACCACGTTCCCGACGACCACGAAGAACGCCGCCAGCAACGTCACCGCCATGATCACCGGCTGGTCGTTCTTCGCGATGGAGTCGGCCGCCATCTTGCCGACCCCGTTCAGCCCGAACACCGTCTCGGTGATCAGCGCGCCGCCCAGCAGCGCCGCGAAGTCCATGCCGAAGATCGTGGCGATCGGCGTCAGCGCCGGGCGCAGCGCGTGCCTGCGCAGCCTCAGCGCCGGGTTCAGCCCCTTGGCCCGGGCCGTGCGCATGAAGTTCTCGGCCAGCGTGTCGATCACGTTGGCGCGGGTGAGCCGCGCGTACAGGCAGGCGTAGCCGGTGGCCAGCACGACCCACGGCATCAGGTACGACTGGAACCACACCACCGGGTCGTCGCCGAACGCCACGGCCTGCGGGAACGGCAGCACCTGGAGCTGCACCACCAGCACGTACTGCAGGGCCAGGGCCAGCACGTAGTTCGGGACGCTGGAGCCGCCCAGCGCCAGCCCCATCGCCGCCCGGTCCCACCAGGTTCCCTCCCTGACCGCGCTCAGCAGGCCCGCGACGATCCCGACGAGCAGCCACAACACCGCCGCCCCGATCGCGACGGTCGCGCTGACCGGCAGCCGCTCCACCACCATGTCCCACACGGACTGGTTGGTCTGGAAGCTGTGGCCCAGGCACGGCGCCGCGCAGTGCACGAGGTTCGCGCCCTCGCCGTAGTCGCGGCCGGCGAAGAGCCCGGCGAGGAACGACACGAACTGCGTGACGAACGGCTCGTCCAGCCCCAGCACCGAGCGGATCTGGTCGATGCGCTCCGGCGTGCACGTCTTGCCGCAGATCATCACCGCCGGGTCCGGCGACAGCGCGAAGAAGATGACGAACGTGAACAAGCACACCAGGAAAAGGATCATCACGACACCGGCGGCCCGCCCGGCCAGGTAACGCGTCATCACGAGGCCTCCCCGGCGTCCAAGGCGGCCCGCAACCGGTCGCCCAGCACCGTCAGCGACAACACGGTCAGGAACAGGAACGTGCCCGGGATCGCGAAGTACATCGGGTCCACGGCGTACCAGCCGACCGAGCTGTAGATCATCTGACCCCACGACGGCGTCGGCGGCGCCACCCCGACCCCCAGGAACGACAGGCCCGCCTCCGTGCCGACGTAGCCGGGCACGGCGAGTGTGGTCATCACGATGAGGGAGCTGCGCAGGTTGGGCAGGATCTCCTTGAACACCAGCGCCGCGGTGGACGCGCCGGAGGCCCGCGCGGCCTCCACGAACTCCCTGTTCACCAGCGTCATCGTCTGCCCGCGCACCACCCGCGCGAGATACGGCCAGCCGAACCCGCTGATCACCAGGACCAGCAGCACCTCCCGGTTCCCCTGCGGCAACGACGACAGGATCGCGATCATGAAGATGAGCGCGGGAAAGGCCATGAGGAAGTCCATGACCCGGCAGATCACCTGATCCACCCAGCCCTGGCGGAAGCCGGCCAGCATGCCCAGCACCACTCCCAGCAGGGTGGTCAGCGCCGTGGCCGCCGCCGCGATCAGCAGCGACACGCGCGCGCCGTAGGCGATGCGGGCCAGGATGTCGCGCCCGTTCTGCGGCTCGACGCCAAGGGGGTGCTCGGCGCTGATCCCGCCGAGCGCGCCGTGCGGCACCCCGCCCAGGTCGGTGTTGACCGCCGCGGTGTCGAAGTCGTTGGGGCCGTGCCCGATGATCGCGCTGATCAGCGGTGCGAAGATCGCCATCAGTACGATCAGCGCCAGGAACGAGGCGCTCAGCACCGCGCCGCGGTCGCGCAGCAGCGCGCCCGCGACGCGGCGCCCCGACGTGGTGGGCGCCCCCGTGTGAATCGCGAGCGTCATCTACTTCGTCGGCTTCGCCAGTCCGACGGACACCAGGTCGATGCCGCCGGAGTACGCGTTGGACTGGTAGGCGCCCGCGATGTTCGAGCCGACGACGAGGATGACCTTCTCATACGCCAGCGGCACCACCGGCGCCAGCTCCATGATCTGCTTGTCCAGCTCGCCGTACGCGGCGTTGGCCTGCTGGGCGTCCTCCATCGCGGCGATCTCGTCGATCCGCTCGTTGATCGCCTTGTCGTTGATCTGGGCCAGGTTCGCGTTGCCCTTGGGGGTGATGTTGCGGCCGTCGAACAGCGGCGGCAGGAACGTCGCACCCGACGCCCAGTCGGGGCACCAGCCGGTGACGGCGGCGTCGCTCTGCTGCGCCGGTGTGCCGATGACCTCGTAGTACGTCGACGTGTCGATGTTCTTGATCTTGACGTCGATCTTCACCTGCTTGAGCGCCTCCTGGATCGCCACCGCGACCGCCGCCATCTTCGGGATCGTCCGGCTGTCCAGCGTCAGGGTGAACCCGTCGGCCAGGTCCGCCTCGGCCAGCAGCTGCTTGGCCTTCTCGACGTCGTAGGGGTACGGGTCGTAGTCCACCCGGCCCGCGACCGTGGGCGGCTGGATCGACGTGCCCTTCTGCGCCAGGGTGGCGCCGCCCATCGCCGCGACGATGGTGTCCTTGTTGATGGCGTGGTTGATCGCCTGGCGTACGCGGACGTCGCCCAGGGGTTTCTTGGTGGTGTTCAGCCCCATGTAGGTGGTGCAGCCGTTGAGCCCGGACAGCGTGCGCGCCTTGATCTGCGGCGTCTGCACCCGCGCCACCGTCTGCGCCTGGATGGACGCGGCGATGGCGTCGGCGTCCTTGCCCTGCCCGGCCAGCATGCGCTCGTCCATCGTCGCCGGGTCCAGCCCGAACGTCCACTCGAACGCGTCCGGCTTGGCCGCGCGCACGGTGTCGGTCTCGCGCTTCCAGTGCGGGTTGCGTACCAGCTTCAGCGACGCGCCGCGCTGGTAGCTCGCCACCTTGTACGGCCCGCTCGCGATCGGCTTGGTGTCGAACGCCGCCGCCGCGCCGGTCCCCTTGGGGAACGGGGTGAAGTTGACCATCGCCAGCGCGCTCGGGAAGTCGGCGAACGGCTTCTTCAGGTGGAGGACGACCGTCTTGGCGTCGGGCGTCTCGATGGTGTCGAGATCCCCGGACAGGTACGGGCCCTTGTAGTCCTTGGGCGCCTCGAGCAGTAACCGCGCGTACGGCGAGCCGATCCCCGCCTCGGGGTCGAACGCACGCGAGAAGCCGAACTTCACCGCCTCGCTGGTGATCGGCGTGCCGTCCTCGAAGAACACGTTGTCCTTGAGGGTGTACGTCCACGTCTTGGCGTTGTCGGACGGCCTTCCCGTGTCGGTCGCCAGATCCGGCACGATCTTCGTGCTCTCGGCCCCCGGCCCCGCCCCGAACGTCGTCAGCCCCCGGTAGATGAGCCGGTAGAAGTTGTTCACACCGCCGTCCCAGCCGCGTGCCGGGTCCAGGTGTGAGAAGTCCGCATTGGCCAGGACGTGCACGGTGCCGCCGGTCGCGGCGGGTGCGCCAGGCCCGCCTGACGAGCCGGCGGCGGGCGCCCCGCCGCCCCCGCCCCCTCCGCACGCCGTCAGCCCCAGGACGACGGCCATGGTGACGCTCGCGAATCCCGCCGATCTCCTCATGTCACCTTCCCAGTAATGTGTGGCATTGCACTGGACCATAGGTGTCAGTGAGGTGTGTTGCCAAGGGTCAGGGAGGACTTAAACAGAACGTAACGACGAAAACGGCCGCCCGGCGCTCGCCGGACGGCCGATGATCGATGCTGCCATCGTCACGCTCCGTAAGGCACCGGCCGCCACGACGCCCAGTCGATGCGCACGCGCTCGCGCCGCTGCGCGTCCACCTTGACCGGGACCGTCACGCCGGGCGTCACCACGCCCATCGGGATACGCGGCAGCGTCTGCCGGTGCGTCACCTGGTACGCCATCCCCTCCGCCATGCGGACGGTGAGCAGGAAGCTCACCAGCGGCTGCCCGTTGACCGTCACCCCCGTGTCGTCCATGGACTCCACCACGGCCTGCGCGGGCACCCCGGTGGCCAGCAGGCGCTGCCCGTTCCGCGCGATGATCAGGAACGGCAGGCCGACGCAGGCCAGGATGAGAAACGTCCCGCCCGTGATCGCCAGCGACATCCAGATTCCCGTGCTCACTGTCTTCCCCCAGTACTCTCCACCGCCTGCCGGGCGGCCGCATCTCGGATCTTCCTGGGTAGTTCTACGCGGACGGGATTGCACGCCGGTTGACCGCCGGTTGCGTGCCGCATACCAGCTCCATGCCCGCCGACAACGGCCCCCACCCGGCGCCCCAGCGCACACATACCCCGGCACCCGGCACCCGGCACCCGGCACCCGGCACCCGGCATCCGGCACCCGGCACCCGGCACCCGGCACTCGGCCGCCGGGGCATCGGGCCGCCGGGGCATCGGGCCACCGGGCCATGGGCCACCGGGCGGACTATCGGCGGACTACGGGCCGTCGGGCACCGGGCCGCTGGGTCCACCGGCCACCTGCCCGCCAGGCCACCGGCCCGGCCATTGGGCCGCCGGGCCACGGGCCACACCCGCCCACCCGGCTGCTGGGCCACCGGGCCGGGGCGCCCGGCCCGGTGGCCATCGGGCCGCTAGGCATCATGCAGGCGCGCTGATCGGCAGCGCGGCCGCCCGATGATGGTGGCGAGCAAGGCGTGGGAGTCGCGCCGCGGTCGGCGCACGGTGGGACGGAGTCGCCGCGTATCGGGTGACCGGCACCATGGGGACGGTCGGCGTGTGTGGTGCGGGCGCGGGGCGGCGGTCAGCGTTCGATGAGGGTTACCTCGAGGGAGTAGTGGGAGGCGCGGTAGACGTGCGAGCCATGCTCCACCGCACGCCCCTGGTCGTCGTACGTCGTGCGGACCATGGTGAGCAGCGGGGCGCCGCGGCGTTCCTCCAGAAGCCGGGCCTCGGCCTGGGTAGCGGCCCGGGCGCCGATGCGCTGGTTGGCCACCCGCATCCGCACCCCCGCCCCGCGCAGCAACTCGTACAGACCGCGGCCCTGGAGGTCGTCGGCGGTCAGCGGGGCGAGCCCCGGCGGCAGCCAGTTGTGCAGCACGGCCAGCGGCTCCCCGGCCGCGAAGCGCAACCGCTCCAGGTAAAGGACCTGCGCGCCGGTCTCCACGCCGAGGATGCGGGCGACGTCCTCCTCGGCCGGCCGCGGCTCCAGCGCCAGGACCTGAGTGGCCGGCTCCTGCCCGGCCCGGCGCAGGTCGTCGTACAGGCTCGTCAGCTCGACCGAGCGCTTGACCTGACCGTGCACCACCTGCGTGCCGACGCCGCGCTTGCGGACCAGCAGCCCCTTGTCCACGAGATACTGGATCGCCTGGCGGATCGTCGGCCTGGACAGGCCGAGCTTGTCGGCCAGCAGGATCTCGTTGTCCAGCCGGGCGCCGGGGGCCAGATCCCCTCGCCGGATCGCCTCGGCGATCTGCTCGGCCACCTGGAAATAGAGCGGCACGGGGCTGGACCGGTCCAGGTCGATGGCGAGGTTCACGGTCATGTGATCAGCTTAACCGAGGTCAGAATGTCCTGACAAATGGTGTAGACCCGCCCTCTGCCGTCGTGATCTGGGTCGCTAGGCTGAAAGAAATGGATGCGACACAGCTGCTCGATACCGCGACCGAGGCGGCCAGATCCGTCGGCCCTCGGCTCCGCAAGGCGTTCCGCTCCCGGCCCGAGGTGAGCACCAAGCGCGACTTCCACGACCCCGTCACCGAGCACGACCGTGCCGCCGAGGAGGCCATCCGCGCGGTCATCGACGCCCGCGTGCCCGGCAGCGCCATCATCGGCGAAGAGGGCGGCTCGACCGGCTCCGGTGACCTGACCTGGTACGTCGACCCCATCGACGGCACCGCCAACTTCGCGACCGGGCTGCCGTTCTTCTGCGTGTCCATCGCCGCCGCCGTGCGCGGCGAACTGGTGGCGGGCGTCGTGTACGACCCCGTGCGCGACGACGAGTTCACCGCCACCACCGCCGGCGCCTGGTGCAACGGCACACCGATCCGCAGCCGGGGTGCGAGCGCCGACCGCGAGGCGATGCTCCTGTGCGCCTACCCCACACCGCAGGACCTGGATGAGGAGGGCGAGGCGGCGCTGCAACGCTACGGGCGCTTCCTGAAGGCGTTCTCCGCGGTGCGGCGGCCCGGCAGCGCCGCGCTCAACCTGGCGCACGTCGCCGCGGGATGGTCGGACGTCGCGTACGGGACCTGGTCCAACCCGTGGGACGTGGCCGCCGGTGCGCTGCTGGTCCGCCAGGCGGGCGGCGTCTACGTCGGCGACCCGCTGGTGAAGGGGGACTACCTGGCGTACGTGGGCGGGTTCGACCTGGCCGGCTCGGCGCTGGCCGAGGTGAGCGTGCGGCAGGGCTAGCGGCACCACGCCGGGCGAGCGGACCAGGCCGGGCTAGCGGCACCACGCCGGGCGAGCGGACCAGGCCGGGCTAGCGGAGCAGGTGCGGCAGATCGGCCAGCGTCGTGATCCGGGGGAAGCCGGGCGGTGCGGGCTCGACGCCGAGTCGGTCCAGCCAGACCGAGGGCATCCCGGCCGCCGCCGGCCCCGTCACGTCCTTGGCCACGTCATCGCCCACCAGCAGCACCTCCTGCGGCGCCAGCCCGAGCGCGGCCGCCGCACCGGTGTAGGCGCCGGGCGACGGCTTGAACAAGCCGCCGAGCACCTCGCCCGTCAGCACCGTCCGCAACGGCCCGGACAGCCCGATCGCGCGGACCTTCGCCTCCTGCATCCGCTGCCCGCCGTTCGTCAGCACGCCGAGCGCGAGCCCGGACAGCGCCGCCACGGCCCCGGCCGCGTCGGGGTAGGCGGCCCAGCCCTGCCGGTACCGTTCGGCGAAGTCGGCGTAGGCGGCGTCCAGGTCGCCGGGCTCGTCCACCTGCAGCTCCCGGCAGAGCGCGCGCAGGCGGCGGCGCCGCTGCTCCTCCAGCGAGCACTCGCCCGACTGCCACATCGCCAGATACGGGATCTCCAGGCCGGCCCAGAGCGCCGGCACGTCGGCCAGGCGCGGATGGCCGGGGCAGTGCGCCGACACCCAGGCCGTGATCGCGGCGTCGGCGGCGCCCCGGTGGTCGAGCAGGGTGCCGTCCAGGTCGAACAGAACGCCTTTGATCATGACAGTCCCAGCGTACCGGGTAACGCCATGGCCTCCGCGGCGATGCGGGCGGCGGTCTCGCCTGGCGGGTAGCCGAGGGTGAGGCCGCGTACCGACAGCGCGACCTGCGCGAAACGTGCTTCACCCTCGTCGCCCAGGACATAGTCCAGCGCGGGGGAGTGGTGGCGGTGCGCGTCCAGCGCCGCGGCCTCCCGCTCGGCCGGCTCCGGCGGGAGTGCGTCCCGGTAGTCGGCGATCAGCGCGTCCAGGTCGAACAGGTGCGCGTACGGCTCCGCCCGCCCCGCCACCACCCGGATCAGCTCCCCGATCACCCGCGCCTGGTACACCAGCCCGGCGCCGCCGCACTCGGCCAGCCAGCTCAGCGCCTCCTCGGCCGGCAACGTGAACGCCCCGTACGGCTTGCGCCCGTACAACAGAGCCTCGGCGATCCACCGGTCGCACCACAGCTCATCCGCGTACGGCACCGGCGCGGCCGGATCGAGCGTCAGCCCCAGAGACAGCACCGGATTCCAGGGCGACACCAAGGGGCTGCTGAACCGCGGCATGCGCGGGCCGAGCCAGTGGCTGAGCGGGTAGCCGAACCAGACGGTCACGACCTCGGACTGCCGATCCGGCAGGAGACGCTCGTAGGCGCCGTTCATGAGCTGGCCGCCGTCGGGATGCCGCCACGGGCCCGGCATGACGCCCTGGGGGATCGGTGGAGTGCGGTAGTCGGGATGCAGGATCCACGCGTCTACGCGGCTTGATTCCCGGGGCGCCACGGTCTCCGTCCTTCCGGATCGCCGTCTGTCAGAGCACCAGAGTGACACATGGGTCAGCGGTGAGCGCGGAACTCGCCGGCCTGGCGCACGTGGTCGATCATGATGCGTTCCGCGGCGTCGCCGTCGCCGGACTCCAGGGCGGCCAGGATGCCCTCGTGCGCGTCCAGCTGCACCTTGACCTGGGCGTCGTCCAGCCAGAGCGATGCCTCGGCGGGCACGGGGAGGCTGTTGCGCACCGCCCTGGCGTGCGCGCCCAGGAACGCGGGCCCGCCGATGTCCACGATGCGCAGGTGGAGGCGCCTGCTCTGCTCGCCGAGCCGGTCGTTCCTGCCCGCCGCGGCGTCGGCGGCCATGGCGGCGTGCAGCTCACGCAGCTCCGCCAGCTCTTCTGGGGTGATCCGGGCCGCCGCCAGGCGCGTGCCCAGGCCCTCGACGACCGCGCGCAGCCCGTAGTACTCCGCCAGCGCCTCTTCTCCCAGATCCACCACGGTCGCCCCGTGATGGGCCTCATAGCTGATCAGCCGGTCCTTCTCCAGCCGGCGCAGCGCCTCGCGCACCGGCGTGACCGACACGCCGAGCCGCCGGGCCACGTGCCCGGCCCGCAGCGCCGTGCCGCCGGGGATCCGCGCGCTGCGGATCTCGTCCAGCAGCACGCTGTAGACGTAGTCGGCCTTGCTCATGGGCGGCCGCGGCTCGGTGCCTGACATATCCCCAGTGTCTCGTAAAACAGTCACATCGGTTGACCTATGACATATTTCTTATAAGTTACATACCCATGACGAGCCTCGCCGACCTTCGGATCATCGACGCGGCGACGTTGTTCGCCGGTCCCTCCGCCGCGATGATGCTCGGCGACTTCGGCGCCGACGTGATCAAGATCGAGCATCCCCGGCGCGGCGACCCGTCGCGCGGCCACGGCGCCTCCGTGAACGGCGTGGGCCTGTGGTGGAAGACCCTTTCGCGCAACAAGCGCACCGCGGCCGTCGACCTGTCCAGGCACGAGGGGCAGGAGATCCTGCGCCGCCTGGCCGAAGGCTCCGACGTGCTGATCGAGAACTTCCGCCCCGGCACCCTGGAGCGCTGGAACCTCGCCCCCGAGGAGCTCATGAAGCTCAACCCGCGGCTGATCGTGGCCCGGATGACGGGGTTCGGGCAGAGCGGGCCGATGGCCAGGCAGCCGGGATTCGGGACGCTGGCCGAGGCCATGAGCGGGTTCGCGGCCATGACAGGGCAACCCGACGGGCCGCCCACGCTGCCGCCGCTGGCCCTCGCCGACGGCATCGCGGGCCTCGCCATGTCGTACGCGATCATGGTGGCGCTGCACGCGCGCGAACGCACCGGACGCGGCCAGGTGATCGACATGGCGATCATCGAGCCCATCCTGGGCCTGCTGGGACCGCAGATGACCGCGTACAAGGCCCTCGGCCTCGTGCCGCGGCGCACCGGCAACCGCTCCAGCAGCAACGCCCCGCGCAACACGTACCGCACCCGCGACGGCCGCTGGCTGGCGATCTCCACCAGCGCCCAGCCCATCGCCGAGCGCGTCGTCACGCTCGTCGGCCGGCCCGACCTGGTCGAGCAGCCGTGGTTCGCCACCGGCCACGGCCGGGTGCAGCACGTGGACGAGCTGGACGAGGCCGTCGGCTCCTGGATCGCCGAGCGCGACGCCGCCGAGGTGATCGCCCGCTTCGAGGAGGTCCAGGCCGCGGTCGCGCCCGTCTACGACGTGACCGACATCGCAGAAGACCCCCAGTACGCGGCGCTCGGCACGTTCGTCGAGCTGCCCGACGAGGAGCTCGGATCGGTCACCGTGCAGAACGTCCTGTTCCGGCTCTCGGACACGCCCGGCGAGGTCCGCTGGGCGGGGCGGCCGCTCGGCCGGGACACCGACGAGGTGCTCGCCGAGCTGGACTACTCGGGCGAGCGCATCGCCGCGCTGCGCGAGGCCGGGGTGATCGCGTGACCGTGCCCCCCAGCGCCCTGACCCGGTTGCCCGTGACCTGGCTGTACGTCCCCGGCGACCGGCCCGAGCGCTTCGCCAAGGCCGTCGCGTCCGGCGCCGACGTCGTCATCATCGATCTGGAGGACGCGGTCGCGCCCGCGCGCAAGGACGAGGCCCGCGCCAACGCCGTCGCCTACCTGCGTGCGCGGACGGCCGACGTCCCTGTGCACGTGCGGATCAACGACCTGGCCACCGAGCGCGGGCAGGCCGACCTCGCGGCGGTGGGCGAGCTGGCCGACGCCGTGCGGGTGCCCAAGGTGGAGTCGGTCGCCGTGCTGGACGCGATCACCGGCGTGCCCGCGTACGCGCTGCTGGAGTCGGCGGCCGGGATCGTCGCCGCCCGGGACATCGCCGCGCACCCGTGCGTCGCCGGCGTCGCGCTCGGCGAGCAGGACCTGGCGGCCGAGCTGTCCATCAGCGACGAGAGCGCCATGAACCACCTCAGGCTGCAGGTCGTGCTCGCCGCCGGCGCGGCCGGCCTGCCCCCGGTTCCCCTGTCCGTCTACCCGCACGTCACGGACGAGGCCGGGCTCATCGCCTCCTGCCGGGCGGGCCGCGCGCTCGGCCTGTTCGGCAGGACCGCCATCCACCCGCGCCAGATCCCGGCGATCAGGCGGGCGTTCCGCCCCACCGACGAGGAGGCGGCCAGGGCCGCCGAGATCGTCGAGGCGGCCGAACAGGCTGAGCGGGCGGGGCTCGGCGCGGTCGCGCTGCCCGACGGCCGCTTCGCGGACGCCCCGATCGTCGCCCGGGCCCGCCGCACCGTGGCCCTGGCCCGGCAACTCGCCGACGAGGCATAGCCGAGCTCGTCGAAACCCGCCTCGCACTGGGGCGGTACCGGCGGTCCGGCCTGGAACCGGGCGCCGTGTCCGCACTGGGCCTGGCGGTGACCGTGGCGGCCGGGGTGACCGGGTTGCTCGGTTTCGTGATGTCGTACCTGCTTCACTGGACGGGCGGCGACGACTAGGACGGCTGCCACCAGCGGGCCGACAGCTCCCCGTCCTCCGGCGGCGGCCCCGGCAGCTCCCGGTGGGCCGGCGGCACGCGCAGCGAGTCCATGACGAGTGTCAGGTAGCGGTGGCGTAGCTGCGTGGTGCGTTCCTCGTCGCCGAGCTTGATCGAGGCGATCTGCTCGAACAGCAGCGCGATGTCCGCCGGCGTCACGTCCGGCCGCAACACGCCGGCCTGAACCGCCCGGTGGTGGATCTCGGTGGCCAGGGACCCGGCCCTGACCGCCAGCCGGCCCAGCTCCTCCGTCGGCTGGAACGTCCCCGCCAGCTTGATCGTCAGCGAGTTGGTGTCGGCGTCCACGATGCCGCGAAGATACCCCGCGAACGCCTCCCACGGCTCGCCGTCGTCGGCCAGCGCCCGCTCGGTCACCTCGATGTAGAGCTCGAGCCCGTCGCCGCACAACTTCTGCAGAAGGGCTTCCTTGCTGGGATAACGGCGATAGAGTGCGCTGATCCCGACACCCGCCTTCTCGGCCACGGCCGCGATGGGGGCACCGGGATCGGCGGTGAAGACCGCCCGGGCCGCCTGGAGGATCAGCTCGTCGTTACGCGCGGCCTGCGCCTTGCGGCCGCTCATGGGAGTGGTGGTCATACCCTTCAGTATACGGGAACGAATAATTCCGTTCTGCTATGAGGGTCACCATGTGGCGCAGAGGCGCTCGGCCGCCCGGAACGCCAGGGCCATGATCGTCAGCACGGGGTTGACGGCGCCGTTGGTGACGTGCACGGAGGCGTCCATGACGTAGAGGTTGTCGTGGCCGTGGACCCGGCCCCATCGATCCACGACCGACGTCCGCTCGTCGTCGCCCATCCGGCAGGTTCCCGACTGGTGCTGTCCCGCGTACAGGGCCAGGCGAGCCGGCTCCGTCCACGTCCGCCGCGCGCCCGAGGCGAGCAGCCATTCGCGGGCCCGGCCGGCGATGTAGGAGGCCGTACGCACGGTCTCCGGATGGGTCGTGCCGGACAGGCGGGCGACCGGGATGCCCCACCGGTCGCGCACGTGGCGGTCGAGCCGCGTCCTCGCGTGCGGGCTGGGGATCTCCTGGACCGGCCCGCCCACCCGCATGACGCGGCGGTAGTTCTCGCGGATGTACCGCTTGTTCTCCATGCCCCAGCGGGGCACGTCAGGGGGCAGATTGCCGGCCCAGAAGGCGATGGGCAGCACGGTGAACTCGTCGGCGAGCATCGCCCCGCCGACGACCCCGTCGTTGTGGTGCGCGAAGTCCAGCGTCGCGAGCGAGACGCCGGGCCCGAGCCCGTCGTACACGGGCTCGGGCATCTCGCCCAGAGCCCACGCGTAGGCGTGGCCCTGCACGTGCCGCCCCACCTGATCGTGGTTGTTGCCCAGCCCGTACGGCTCGCGCCGGGTCGGTGAGTTCTGCAGCAGCCGCGCGGTCTCGATCGCACCGGCCGCGCAGACCACGACCTCGGCCTCGACGACGTGGCGCGCCCCCGACCGGTCCACCCAGCGGACGCCGGTGACCCGGCCGGCGGGATCGCATTCGACCCGTTCGGCGACCGCCTCCGGCAGCAGCCGGGCGCGGCCGGTGGCGAGCGCGCGGCTCAGCACCGTGTTGTGCGTGCCGTTCTTCGCCTCCACCTGGCAGGCGAAGCCGACACAGTGCCGGCAGCGGGTGCACGCGGGCCGTCCCGCGTACGGCACCGAGTTGATCAGCAAGGGCACCGGCAGCACGTCCCAGCCGAGGGCGGCCGCGCCCCCGCGCAGGGCTCTGCCTTGCGGTCCCTCCGGAAGCGGGGGCATCGGGTACGGCTTGGCGCGCGTCCAGTGACGGCTGCTCGCCTGGTGGTCGCCGCAGACTCCGATCTCCCACTCGGCGCGCTCGTAGGAGGGCGCGAGGTCGTCGTAGCCGATGGGCCAGTCGGCGAGGCTGCTCCCCGCGGGGACGCCGTACGTGCTCGCCATGGCGAAGTCGGCGGGCAGGAACCGCCACGCCTGGGCCCCGTAGAGCCGCGTGCCGCCGCCGACCAGCGTGGCGTTGCCGTGGAAGCCCGGCTCGTGTGCCCGCACGACATGCTCGTGGCCCGCCGCGTCGACGAAGACCCGCGGGCCGTCCTCGTAGTCCGGCCCGGAGCGGTGGGGGTAGCGGGTGATGCGGTGGTTGCGGAGGTGGTCGCGGCCGATCTGCTCGTACGTGAGGTCGCGGCCGCGTTCCAGCACGACCACCTGCTTGCCGGCCTCGGCGAGCACCGCGGCGGCGACCCCGCCCCCGGCGCCCGATCCGATCACGACCGCGTCCACCCGCATCAGCCGCACGCCTCTCGCCCGATCACCCGCGTACCTCGCCCGATCATCCGCGTACCTCGCCTGATCACCCGCGTACCTCGCCTGATCACCCGCGTACCTCACCTGATCACCCGCGCACCGGACCCGATCATTCGCTCACCTCGAACCCGATCATCCGCCAGGAGACGGCGTCGCGGTTGCCGCCGTTGCCCGGGTCGCCGTAGAAACCCTCCATGACGTGGCCCACCACCGTGCTCACGAACACCGTCGCGTCGAACGGCCACGGCGTGCGGGTCTCGCCGGCCTCCACGTCCCGCAGCAGCGCCTCGCGCCGCTCGTACGGGAGCACGGGGAATTGCCCGCCGTACCTCTCTCGCGCCTCGGCCTCGACGGCGTCCAAGCCCGCCGCATAGTGCTCGCGCAGGTCGAACCGCCCCTCCAGATAATCGAGCACACCGGCCTCGGTGCCGCTCGGGTACTCGTCGGCAGGGACGATCGTGTCCACGACGGCGCTCAGCGTCGCGGCCTGCTCAGGGGTCATTCCCCACAACGGCGCGCCGGGCTCTCGCACGTGCTCTCCATCTCGATCACTTGTCCTTCGGCGTCCAGTATGCGCACAGCTGTGGCGACGATCTGCCTCTTGTGCTGGCTGTTCGTCGTGCGTCAGTAGGTCCAGTCCAGGTCGCCCTCCGGTGTGACGCCGGGGTTGAGTCGCGGAGCGGTTCGCCATGCTCCAGCGCGTGCGCGACGTCCTCGAGGAAGTCTCCTAACTGCTGGTGAGCGTCTCGTAGGTGTCGGGCCGGCGGGTCTCGAGGAAAGGGAACAGCGTCAGCCAGTCGCGACGCTGGTCGAGGTCGAGCGCGGCGACCAGGACGGCGTCACCGGCGCGCGGGGCCTCGGCGAGCACCCGTCCGTAGGGGTCGGAGATGAAGGAGTGGCCGTAGAACGTGATCAGGCCCTCCTCCCCCCAGCGATTGGGCACCACCATGAAGGTGCCGTTCGCGATGCCGTTGCCGACGATGACCTGCCGCCACAGCGGAGCGGTGTCGAAATCGGGGTGGTCGGGCTCGGAGCCGATCGCGGTCGGGTAGGCGATGACGTCCGCTCCCGCGAGCGCGTACGCCCGGGCGACCTCGGGGAACCATTCGTCCCAGCAGGTCGGCATGCCGATCCGGGCCCGGCCGGCCAGGTCCACCGGACGGTACGCCTCCGGTCCGGCCGGTCCGGGCCGGAAATAGTGGTCCTCGTAGTATCCGGCCGTCCGCGGAATGTGGGTCTTGCGGCGGCGGCCGAGCAGCGTGCCGTCCGGGGCGAGGAGGATCGCGGTGTTGAAGCCCAGGCCGTCCGCACCCGGGCTGCGCTCGAAGAGCGAGGCGTGCACGTGTACGCCGGTCTCGGCGGCGGCGTCCCGGGCGAAGGCGCAGGTCGGACCCTTCTCGAGGTCCTCGGCGGCAGCGGTGGCGTCACCGGTGGGCCGGGTGTCGGCAGGATAGCGGGAAAGGGTCAGCTCGGGCAGGAAGACGACCTCGGCGCCGGCGCCGGCGGCGGTCCGGATGCCGTCGAGCAGCGCCTCCCGGTGCTCTGCGGGATCGGCGTGCCAGCGCGTCTGCACGAGCGCGACGGTGAGCGTGCCCCGCACCGGCGGGTCGACGCGGGCCGGCGACCCGGTCGGTCGCGCGATGATCAGTTCCATCGTGTCTCCTCGATCGGCTGTTGCTGGGTGATGCAGTGGATGCCGCCGCCGAAGCGGAAGATGTCGCGGGCGTCGACCAGGACGACGTCACGGCCGGGATAGGCGTGGCGGAGCACGCGGGCGGCGTCGGCGTCGCGCGGGTCGTCGAACGCGCAGACCACGACCACGCCGTTGGCGACGTAGTGGTTGACGTAGGAGTAGTCGGCCAGTTCGCCGTCCACCTCGGTGACGGTGGGTGCGAGCAGTTCGATCACCTCCAACCGGTTGTCGCGGAGGATTTCGGTGATCTCGCGGGTCACCTCGTGATCCGGGTGGCCACGGTCGGGCTGGGTGTGCACCACGACCGTGCCGGGGCAGGTGAACGCGGCGACGATGTCGACGTGTCCGCGGGTGCCGAACACGCCGTAGTCGGCGGTCAGTCCCCGTGGCAGCCAGATGGCGGTGCTGGTGCCGAGACGTGCGTGGATCTCCGCCTCCACCCGCTCGCGGGACCAGCCGGGGTTGCGGTCAGGATCGCGCTGTACGGTCTCCGTGAGCAGCACCGTTCCGGCGCCGTCGACGTGGAAGCCGCCGCCTTCCTGGGTCAGCGGCGAGCTGATGTGCGGGACGCCGGCCAGCCGGGCGATCCGCCGGGCCAGGTGCCGGTCGTCGTCCCAAGTCGCCCAGGGCTGCGCGCCCCAGCCGTTGAACGTCCAGTCGACGGCTCGTACCCCGCCCGTCGCGGTGTGCACGAAGGTGGGTCCGCTGTCGCGCAGCCAGGCGTCGTCGAGCGGCACCTCGACGATGGAGATCCGCGGGTCCAGCAGTTCGGTGCGCTCGCCAGGATTGATCAGCATGGTGACGGGCTCGTAGCGCACGATCGTGTTGGCGACTGTGGCCCAGGCCGCGCGGGCCGCGGCGAGCCCGGCCCCGTCGCCGAAGGTGGCGTTCGGGGTGGGGAAGGCCATCCAGGTGCCGGCGTGCGGTGCCCACTCGGCGGGCATGCGGTCGTTCGTGCCCGCCGTTCCCGTGGGCGCGATGTCGCCCCCGGCGCCGGGCGCGGTCTGCCTGGTGATGGCCGGCAGAGACTCCGCGGCCGCCTCGAGCGGGACGCCGGCGGCATTGAGCTCGCCGGTCCTGGGCGGTGTCTCTTCCGGCATGCGGGTTTCCTCCTGCGGGTGTGGATCGTACGAGGGGCTAGTGAATGAGGTCGGCCAGTCCGGTGAGGAGGATCCGCAGGCCGATCTCGAAGGAGCGCTCGGAGCGATCGCCGGGCTGGGTCCGGGTCGCCGCGATCGCGGCGCTGAGGGCGGACTCCGGGTCGCCGGAGTCGGCCCAGACGTCCAGCGGCGCGCTGGCGTCCAGGGCTGATCCGAGAATGAAGCAGTCCAGGACGCTGACCACATGCAGCAGGTCCTCGTCGGCGAAGCCGGCCCGCCGCAGCACCGTGGACAGTGACTCGTAGGCGGCCAAGGTCTCCGGCGCCGTGACGGTCTGGAGGGTCAGCAGCGGCACCACGTGCGGGTGCCGCGCGAAGGCCGACCGGTAGCGGCGGGCCCACTGCTCGGTGTACTCGCGCCAGTCCATGGCCTGATCGAGCGGTTCGGCCATCTCGCGGGTCAGCAGTCCGCGGATGCCTTCGATGACCTCTTCCCGGCCGCTCGCGAAGTGGTGGTAGATCGACGAGACGCTGACGTTCAGCGTCGCGGCAAGTTTCGGCATCGACAGCGCGCCGGTCTCGTCGATCTGGCGGAGCGCCGCGGCGGTGATCTGGTCGCGGGAGAGCAGGGGAGCGTGGGGGCGGGGCACGGTCGGGGTCAGCTCCTCGCAGTGGGCGGACATGAGACGTTCATGGTGACACCGGCGTATCGGCACGATGCACGACCTCCCCGTCGACCACGGTGAGCAGGACGGGCGACTCGGCGAACTCGTCGGGGCCGGCGGTCAGCGGGTCGAGCCCGAAGGCCACCAGGTCGGCCGCGTACCCGGGCGCGAGCCGCCCGCTGCGTCCTGCCAGGCCGGCGGCTTCGGCCGCCTGAGTGGTGAATCCCTCCAGCGCCATCCGGGCGGTGAGTGCCTGTCCGGGCAGGACCGGCTCAGTGTCCAGCCGCCCGGCGGGGCGGCGCAGCCGGGCGTCGGCGATGATGGCCCGCGGGTCGAACGGGGCGATCGGCCAGTCCGAGCCGAGCGCGAGCCGGGCGCCGTGCTCACGCAGGTCGCGGCAGCGGAACGCGCGGCGGGCGCGGTCGGGGCCGAGCCGGCTCGACCAGTTGTCGCTGTGGTCGGCGCGGGTGTAGTGCGTGCAGTGGGTGGGCTGCATGCTCGCGGTGACGTCGAGCGCCCGGAACTGCGGCAGCAGGTCGGCCGGCATCGTCTCCAGGTGCTCGATGCGGTGCGGGACCGGCGACCGTCGCGGCAGGACGCCCAGCGTCTTGAGGACGTGCCGGATGCCGGCGTCGCCGATCGCGTGGGTGACCGTGGGGACGCCCCGCTCGGCCAGATAGCGCACCGCCGCGCTGTAGCCGGCCGGGTCCGGCCAGAGCGGTGCGGTGGACTCGCCGTGGGTGTCCGGCTCCGCCAGCCACGCCGTGCCGCCGTCGACCGTACCGTCGATCATGAATTTGGCGCCCTCGACGCGCCAGCGGCGTCCGCGCAGGCGTTGTTGTTCCACGACGCGCGCCAGGTCGGCGGCGGAGGTGGCGGGCATGACGAAGGGCGCGAAGCGCCATCGCATCGGCAGCGGGCCGGCGGCCTCGAGCGCGCGGAACAGCTCCAGCGCGTCGCCCTCGAAGTCCATCGCGTTGCCGGCGGTGTAGCCGGCCGCGGCCATCCGGCGCAGCAGGTCGAGCAGCCGGCGCCGCCGATCGGCCGGATCGTCCGCGGGCAGCAGCGCCCGGACCGGTTCCATCGCCTCCAGTTCGAGCAGGTGCCCGGTCGGGCGGCCGTCCGGGTCGCAGACGACACTCGCGCCGGAGGCGAAGTCGCGCGGTCCGGTGATGCCGGCCAGCGCGAGCGCCTGGGGACTGACCAGCGCCGAGTGCGCGTCGGCCGACGTCAGGTAGACGGGGACGTCCGCCCCGAGCGCCTCGACGAGGGGCCGATACGTGATCGGGGCGCCGCCGAAAACGTTCGGGTCGAGGCCCCAGCCGCAGAGCCACTCGCCGCGGGGCGCCGCGCGCAGTGCGCGGATCAGCTCGTCGATCGTGGACACCGTGGAGAGGTCGACGCCGCGGGTCAGATCCAGGCCCATCACGGGGTGAGAGTGGCCGTCGACGAGGCCGGGGGTGACCGTGGCGCCGCCGAGTTCGATCACCTGAGTGTGGTTGCCACGCCAGTCCCGTACGTCGTCGCGGGTGCCGAGCGCGGCGATCAGGCCGCCGCGGACCGCGAGCGCGGTGACAGCGGGTCCGGGCGCGCCCATCGGGTGGATCCGGTCGGCCAGGACGATGAGGTCTGCGCCGGTCATGCGGTGGCACCTGCCGGAGCGGCGGGATCCCCCGGCTCGGAGGCGGACGCCGCGGGGGCCGGCGAGGTCGCGGCTTCCACGCGGCGGACGTCCTCGCCGCCGATCAGCGCATGCACGCCGGGGCGGCGGTTCTTCAGGTAAAAGGACCAGCCGACGCCGACGGCCAGCACCGCCGGCACCAGAGTGATGAGGAACGCGTTCGTCGCGGTCCCGGCGCCGGTCAGCAAGGCGATCTGCGCGACGATGGACCACAGGGCAAGGGCGAGCAGCACCGTGGCCAACGCCGCGAACGCCATCGCCGCCCGTGCCCCTCGGACGCTCCGGCGCCGCAGGAAGTAGGCGAGCACCGCGGCCGACGTCAGCACCTGCAGCACCATGACGCCCAGCACGCCGGGCGTGTTCACCAGCAGCAGGAGCTGCAGGTAGGGGTCCCCGCCCGCGATGGCGAACGCGGCCACCACTACCGCGGCCAGCACGCTCTGCACCGCACCGGCGTTCGCCGGTGACAGGAACCTCGGGTGCGAGCGGCCCAGCACGCCCGGCAGCAGCCCGTCGTGCGCGAGGGAGAAGGCGTACCGGTTGATCGCGTTGTGGAACGCCAGCTGCGAGGCCAGCACGCTGGTCAGCACCAGCACGTACATGATGTCGCTCGCCCAGCCGCCGACGTAGGTGTCCATCGCGGCGAAGAACAGGCCGGCCGGGTCGGCGGCGGCGGCCGCGACGACCTCGGCGTCCCCGAACGCCTGCACGACCGCCCAGCCGACCAGGCAGTAGAACAGCGCGAGGAACGCGACCGCCGCGAACGTGGCACGCGGAATCGTCCGGTCCGGCCGGCGTGCCTCGCCGCGGTAGAGCGCGGTCGACTCGAAGCCCATGAACGCGGCGAAGCAGAACCCGAAGATCGCGAGCATGCTCGGCTGCGACAGGGCGTCCGCCGAGAAGGTTCCCGCGGTGAGCCCGCCGTTCCCGCCTTGCACCAGGACCGCGACCACCAGCAGCGCCAGGATCAGCGTCTCGGCGGCGAGCAGCACGCCGAGCACTTTGGCGCCGACGTCGATGCCGCGCCGGCCGAGCGCCCAGACCAGCACGATGCCGACGCCGGCGAACAGCCACCAGGGCGCCGTGTGGCCGGTGAAGCGGGTGAACGCGGCGGCGAACTGGGTGCCGAGCAGGCCGTAGACACCGATGTGCAGCGCGTTGTACGAGATCACGGCCAGCATGCCGGCCGCCGCGCCGAACGTGCGGCCGAGTCCGAGCGTGATGTACGCGTAGAAGGCGCCGGCGCCGCGGGTGTGGCGGGTCATGGCCGTGAAGCCGACCGCGAAGATCGCCAGCACGACGCCGGCGATGAGGTAGCCGGCCGGGGCGCCGATGCCGCCGATCGAGATGGCCAGCGGTGCGACGCCCGTGAGGATCGTCAGTGGCGCCGCCGCGGCGACGACCATGAACGTGATGCCTGCCGCGCCGAGCGCGCCGGTTTTGAGTTGGGCCGGTGGGGTGGGGGGCTGCACTTGTGGGGTGGTGGCCACGCGGACTCCAGGGGCGGTGGGGAGGTGCTGGCGTGACCATAATCGAATCGGTTTCGGTTTGTCGATGGTGTGCGCAAAGTTCTACGGAGACGACCTTCGCGTCCACGTCGTCGGCGACGCGACGGGGCAGCGGCTTATGACGCCCATGCGGCGGCGAGTCGCGAGCCGGTCAGGTCGAGCATGTCCAGCGTGATGTCGGTCCCCGCGGGCACGTCGGCCAGCAGGCGTTTGTTCGCCGCCAGGTAGTAGGGAGCGAGCTTGGGCACGGCGGCGACCAGCTGCGTCGTCACCCCGTCGATCTCGTGGTGGTGCCCGCCCATGGCCAGCAGTTCACCGGCGCGGAAGTCCCGCTCGGTTCGCGTGATCATGAGAGCGTGCGGCTCGGGCCGCCGGGCGGCGCGTCCGTGCAGCACAGCGGAGAACAGGGTGAACGGCGTTTCGATCCCCATGAGGTGATAAGGGAGGTAAATCGCGGCGTAGTCGCCGGACCGGGACACGACGTGCCCCTTGGCTTTGAGCAGCTGCCACACCTCCCGGTCGGCGCATCGGGCGATCACGAAGACGCCGCCGGCGAAGCTCGCCTCGTCCGGCCTGCGCAGGCATCGGAACACGCCCAGCTCGCCCGGCCCGGCCAGAATGCCGCCGTCGGCGGCCGGGACGAACACATCGGCCAGCTCCGTCGCCCGGCACAGCGGCGCCACCAGCCCGCCGGGCGTCGGCAGCAGCCCTGTCACGTTGGCCACGACGTTCATCTCGCAGCAGTCGGCGGACGGGCTCCAAGGAGCGTCGATCGTTCCCCTGTCGTCGAACGCGTCGACCACCACGTCGTACTCGCTGGACTTGCCCGCCGCCACCACCTCGAGCCCGAGCGTCCGCGCCCAGGTGTAGAGCCCGATGAGGTTACCCGGCTGGTCGCCGTCGGCGACCGTGTACACGGCGTCGTGCTCCTCCGCGAGCCGCGCGAGCCAGGGACCCGCGACGGCGTCGGTCTCCTTCGAGACCATCACGACGTGCACCCCGCGCCGTAACGCCCGCTCGGCGATGTCCAGGCTCACCTCGGGCGAGCCGGTGGCCTCGACCACGACGTCGAGCGCCAGGTCGTCGAGCGTGGTGTAGTCGTCGCTCACCGGCGCGCCGCCCGCTTCGACAGCCGAGGGATCGAGGTCCACCAGCGCCGCCACGTCGATGTTCGGCAGCAGGCGGCACTGGGCGAGCAGGGAACGCGCGTAGGCTCCGGCGGCGCCGGTCACGGCGATCCTGATCCGCCGATCCCCCAGCCCGCGGTAGATGAGTTCGTAGTTCATGCGCGTGCGAGGCCCGGGTCGAGCTCGGTCAGCAGGCGTACCGCGAGCGCCGCCCGCCGTACGCGCTCCCTGCCCAGGCTGATGGCGGTGGCCTCGAGGTGCGCCCCGACCGGGTAGATGTTGGGCGCGTTGCGTACGCCCATCTTCAGGTAGACGGGTGCGGCGGCCCTGACGATCTGGGCCGCCTCGTACATGCGCACGAACCCGCCCTGGTCGTCGGGCACCTCGAGGTAGAGGTCGATCGGCAGGCCGGTGGCCGCCCTGATCTCGCCGAGCTGCTGCACGGTCAGGTCGGTGGCCACGTTGAGGGTGGAGGCGCCGAGCGAGGCGAACACGGCGGCGGTCGGCCCGTTGGTCACCGGCATCAGGACCGAGGTCTTGAGTACGAGGTCGGCGGGCAGCCGCCCCTCGGCCTTGAGCCTGCCCAGCACCGACAGCACGCCGACGTCGCCGACCAGCAGACTCCGGACGCCCAGGTCGCAGGCGCGCAGCGCGTCGTTGACGCAGGCGGCGACCATCTCGTTGCCGCGGGCGGCGGCGCCCACCGCGTGCGTCGCCTTGGCCTGCCCGCCGATGTCCCAGGCCGCCCGGGGGCCGAGGAACAGGTTGACCTCGATGCTGCGCTCGGCGCCCAGCTTGACCATCTGCCGGATCTCGTCGTCGGTCAGCATGAACACCCCGCTGCCCTGCGAGGTGCGATGGATCCGCACATCCAGCCGGTCGGCCTCCTCCAGCACGGCCGCCAGCACGGCAGGACCCTCCACGCTGGGAATCTCGATCTTGTACGGAGAGCCGTCGGCGAAGGCGGCTCCGGAGGCGGCCACGGGGTCGGGCAGCCGATGCCCGAGGCCGGCCATGAGCTCGGCGAGTTCGTCGCGGGTCATGTGTCCTCTTCTCTGTTCATGATCACTTCTGCGCGGCCGAGCGTCGTGCCGCCGCCGTCCAGGTCGAGGACGAGCCGGTCGCCCTGCTGCTCCGCGACCGTCAGGCGGCAGGTGAAGGGCCGATCGCGAAAGTCCATGCCGCGATAGCTCACCTCGAAGCTGACGAGCCTGCCCCGATCGCCCAGCCAGGCGGTCACCAACCGGCCCAGGAAGGCGGCCTTGAGCAGCCCGTGCACGGCCAGGTCCGGATGTCCCAGGTCGCGGGCGAAGTCGAGGTCGTAGTGCATCTCGTAGAAGTCGCCCGAGGCGCCCGCGTACTCGACGAGCCGGCGCAGGTCCGGGGTGACGACGAGCTCCGCCGTCATCGCCTGATCCTCGTTCCCACGTGCCTGACCACCAGTTCGCCGTCGGGGCGGCGGAACTCGGTGACGAACGTGAGGATCGCCATCGTGCCCGTCCTGCCCCCCTTTTCCACCACGTCGTCGAGCCGGAGCCGGGAGCGGACCACGTCGCCCAGCCGCAGCGGCGCGTGGTACTCGAACCGGTCGCCGCCGTTCAGCCAGCCCTTGCCGTAGTCCTGGGCGGCGGGCAGCGGCGGCGGTTCGTCGAGGAAGCAGGCGGTGAACGTCAGTGGCACCGCCCCCTCCTCCGGCTCGCCGATGGCGTGCAGGAACGCGCGTAGGTGGCGGCGCTCCACGATGTCCTCGCGTTCCCGGTGCGTCCAGCCGATGCTCTCGCGGAGCCGGTCGATGCTCACTGGCCGAGACCCTCCTCGGTTCTGATGCGGTGCAGCCACTCCAGGGACTCGGGGGTGTGGCCGCCCACGACGTGCTCGATGTCCTGCAGGAACGCCCGATCTCCGTGCGAGACGATCTCCTGGAGGACGGCCTGCCGGTCACCCGTCTCGATCACTTCGAACAGCCTGCGATGCCTGGCGGCGTCGCCGAGCAGGTCCTCCTTGGGCTCGCGGACCCGCCTGTTCATCGCCATGCACAGCACGAGCTGCAGGTGCAGCGACCGGTAGGCGTCCTCCAGGCGCCGATGTCCCGACAGGCCGATCACGGCGGCGTGGAACTCGTAACCGGCCTCGATCACCCCGACCGCGTCGCCCGCCCGCGCCACCTGCTCCAGGCGCGCGAGCGCCTGCCTGACCCGCTCCAGCCTGGCCGGATCCCGCGCGGGGACGCCCAGCTCGACCGCCATCCGCTCGAGCTCCCTGCGCAGGGTGTAGATCTCGTAGACGTCGTGCAGGGTCAGGTTGGTGACGATCGCGCCCTTGCGCGGGATCTGCGTGATCATGCCTTGCTGTTCGAGCACCCGCAGCGCCTCACGCAGCGGCGGCCTGCTGATGCCGAGCTCCTGGGTCAGCCGGTTCTCGATCACCCGGTCTCCGGGCTTCAGCTCGCCCGAGCTCATCATCCGCACCAGGACTTTGGTGGCGAGCTGGACCAGGCTGGCGGGATGCTCGATGCGTTGCGACATGGCTCCTCGAGAAGTTCGGGCTAGGTCTTGTCTACAGCGATTGTCTTCTGTAGACAATAGACCATTCATTTCGTAACGTACCGGAAACACGAGAGGTACGAATGCCCCCTCTGTCCGGAATCACCGTCATCGAGATCGGCGCCTACATGGCGGCCCCCTTCGCGGCCATGCAGCTCGCCGACCTCGGCGCCGACGTTCTGAAGATCGAAAACCCGGACGGAGGTGATCCCGTCCGCGCGACGGGCCCGTTCATCGGCGGGGAGAGTTCGCCCTTCGTCCGGCTCAACCGCAACAAGAAGTCGGTCGCGCTGGACCTGAAGTCCCAGCAGGGCAAGGAGTCCCTGGTCCGGCTGGCCGCCAAGGCCGACATCCTCATCGAGAACCTCAGGCCGGGCGCGCTGCGCAAGCTCGGGCTCGGCTACGACGACCTCCGCGCGATCAACCCGCGGCTGATCTACGTGTCGATCTCCGGCTGGGGGCAGGACGGCCCGCTCGCCGGGCTGCCCGGGCTGGACATCATGGCCCAGGCCAGAGGTGGGCTGATGAGCATCACCGGCACCGAGGACGGCGACCCCGTCAAGATCGGCGTCCCGGTGTGCGACCTGGTCTGCGGGCTGTATGCCGCGCTGGCCGCGGTGTCGGCGGTGCAGGCGCGCGAGCGCACGGGCGAGGGCCAGCACGTCGACGTCTCGCTGTACGAGGCCGGCGTCTCCTTCGCGATCTGGGAGGCCGGCCGGTACTTCGCCACCGGCGAGGTTGGCAAGCCGCTCGGCTCCGCCCACCAGAGCACCGCGCCCTACCAGGCCATCCGCACCGCGGACGGCTGGTGCACGGTCGGGGCGATCTCGCCCAAGACCTGGACGGGCTTCTGCCGGGCACTCGGCCTCGACCGCCTGATGGACGATCCGCGCTACACCGACGCCCACGAACGGCACGGGCTGCGCCACGAGCTCATCCCCGCCATCGAGGCCGTCACCACCACGATGCCGACCGCGCGGGTCGTGTCCGCGCTGGAAGCGGAGGGCGTGCCGTGCGCGCCGATCGCCGACTACGCCCAGGTGTTCACCGACGACCACCTCACCCAGCGCGGCTTCTTCTGGGACGCCGACCATCCGGTGATCGGCCCGGTCCGCCAGCTCGGCTCGCCGATGCGTCTGTCGGCCACCCCCACCAGGCGCGACACGGCAGGGCCCGTGCTCGGCGCCGACACAGCCGCCGTATTGGAGGAACTGCAATGACCGTCAAGCCAGGAATGTCGGCGACCGTGGAGTGGGTCGTCGAGGAACGCCACTGCACGCGCCGCGGCCACCACGACATCTTCTCCACCCCGAACATGGTGCACCTGCTGGAGGACGCCGCGATCGAGGCGATCGCCCCGCACCTGGAGGAGGGGCAGAGCAGCGTCGGCAGCAAGGTCGACGTCGTGCACAGCGCCCCCACACTCAAGGGGCAGCGGGTGCGCGCCACGGCGACCGTGACCGAGGTGGACCGGCGCCGCGTCGCCTTCACCATCGTGGTCGAGGACGACGTCGAGCGGATCGGCGCGGGCACCCACGAGCGGTTCGTCATCGACGTCGCGAAATTCGAGGCCAGGCTGGCGAGCAAGGGGGCCGCCGCATGAAGGCCAGGCTTTTCGCGGGATTCCTGGTGCTGGCTCTGGCCGGATGCCAGAGCGCGACCGGTGCGGACGGAAGCGCCTGGAAGCCGCGTGGCAACGTCAACATGATCGTGCCGTTCGGCGCCGGCGGTGGCAGCGACATCGCCGGCAGGGCCATGGCCGCGGGCATCGAGAAGACCACGCCCAAGGTCAACATCACGGTGGAGAACCGCGAGGGCGGCTCGGGCGCCGTCGGCTACTCCCACCTGCTGTCCAAGAAGGGCGACGGCAACGTCCTGCTGGCCACCGAGAGCGCGCTGCTCACCTTGCCGGCCTCGGGCAACGTCGACTTCTCCTACAAGAACTTCACGCCGATCATGAAGGTCGCCGAGGACGGCTCGCTGATGGTGGTGCCGAAGGCTTCGCCGTACAAGAGCTGCGCCGACTTGGTGGAGGGGGCGAAGAAGGGACGCGTGCCCGTCGGGGTGGCGGCCGCGTTCGGCATCGACAACTTCACCTTCAAGATGATCGAGCAGAAGGCGGGGGTGCAGTTCCAGCGCATCCCCACCGAGTCAGGCGGTGAGCTGACGACGGCGCTGCTCGGCGGGCAGATCCAGGCGGCGCTGCTCAACCCGGGCGAGGTGCTCGGGCAGCTCAAGTCGGGCGAGCTGCGCGCGCTGTGCGCCACCACGGAGAAGCGGTACGACTATCCGGAGCTCAAGGACATCGCGACCGCCAAGGAACAGGGCATCGACGTCGCCTACGCGAACTTCCGCGGCATCCTGGCGCCGGGCGGGATTCCGGAGGCGGCCAGGACGTACTGGATCGAGGCCGCGCGCAAGCTGGTCAAGAGCCCCGAGTACGACACGTACGTCAAGGAGAACTACCTGCAGCCCGTGCAGGCCGAAGGCGATCAGTTCACCGCCGTCCTCGACCGGCTCAGCACGCAGATCTCCGCGGTGAAGTGATGAAGGCGATCGCCTACGCCGTGCTGGCCTGCCTCGGCGTGGCGTTCTTCGCCGGCTCCTTCGGCTATCGCGTCCTGCTCGAGCACGGCCAGGTCGGGCCGGGTTTCCTGCCCATGGCGGCCGGAGCGCTGCTGGCGGTGCTCAACGTCGTCCTGCTCTTCCAAGAAGTACGGCAACGCCGCCCGGAACCCGAGCCGGCCGCCGATGAGCTCGACATCCACGGGCGTACGAGCAGGCAGCGGGCGCGGATGCTGTGGTGGGTCTACGGGCTGACGCTCGCCGCGCTGCTGCTGGTGCCGATCGCCGGGTTCCTCCTCTCCCTCGGACTGCTGGTGCTCGTCATCTCCACGGTCATCGAACGGCGGCCGGTCCCGGCCTCGCTGGCCGTGACGGCCCTGTCGGTGGCGGTGATCTACCTGGTCTTCGTGCTGTTCCTCGAGGTGCCGCTGCCGATGGGAGTTCTCGAGACGTCATGATCGACAATCTGCTGCTCGGCTTCCAGACCGCGCTGACCCCGGGGAACCTGCTGTGGTGCCTGGTCGGCGTGCTGCTCGGCACGATCATCGGCTTGCTGCCCGGGCTCGGCTCGACGACCGGCGTGGCCGTGCTGCTGCCGCTCACGCTCACCTTCGAACCCGTTTCCGCGCTGATCATGCTGGCGGGCATCTATTACGGCTCGCAGTACGGCGGGACGATCACGTCGGTGCTGATCTCCACACCGGGCGAGGCGGCCAGCGTGGTCACCACGTTCGACGGCTACCAGATGGCCAGGAAGGGCCGGGCGGGAGCGGCGCTGTCCATCGCCGCGATCGGCTCGTTCGTCGCCGCCATTTTCTCGCTGCTGCTCCTGTGCGCGCTCGCCCCGCCGTTCGCCCGGTTCGCGGTGAACTTCGGTCCGCCGGAGAACCTCGCCGTCATGATCCTCGGGCTGGCCACGATCATCAGCTTCTCCGGCGAGTCCAAGCTGAAGGGCCTGTCCATGGCCACCGCCGGGATCCTGCTGGCCTGCGTGGGCGCCGACGCCGGGTCGGGCGTGGGCCGTTTCACCTTCGGGCAGGTCGATCTGCTGTCGGGCATCCCGTTCGTGCAGGTGATGATCGGGCTGTTCGCGGTCGGCGAGGTGCTGTACCAGATCAGGCAGGGAGCCGCCGCCCCGCTGCGGGCCCGCTTCCGGGACCTGATGATCACCCGGGCGGAGCTGGCCAGGTCGCGCGGCGCGATCGCGCGCGGCAGCGTGATCGGGTTCCTGCTCGGCTGCCTGCCGGGCGCCGGATCCACGCTGGCCTCCTTCATGGCCTACGGCATCGAGAAGCGCGTCTCCACGCACAAGGACGAGTTCGGCAAAGGCGCCATCGAGGGCGTCGCCGCGCCCGAGAGCGCCAACAACGCCGCCGCCAACGCCAACTTCGTGCCCACGCTGGCGCTCGGCATCCCCGGCGGCGGAACCACGGCGGTGCTGCTCGGCGCGTTCACCATTTACGGCATCCAGCCGGGACCGCTGCTGTTCGAGGAGCAGCCGGACCTGGTGTGGGGGCTGCTCGCCTCGTTCTTCATCGGCAACGTGCTGCTGCTGGTGCTGAACCTGCCGCTGGCGCCGCTGTTCGCGCAGCTGCTGCGCATCCCCTACGGGTACATGTATCCGCTGATTCTGCTGACCAGCTTCGTCGGCGCCTACTCCATCGACAACAACCTGTTCAGCGTGTGGCTGGTGTTCGTCTTCGGCGTCGTCGGCTACCTGCTCAAGCGGCTCGACCTGCCGATGGCGCCGCTGGTGCTCGGCCTGGTCATCGGGCCGCTGTTCGAGAAGGCGCTGGTGCAGACCTCCGCCATGGGCGACGGGGACCTCACGTTCATTCTCCAGCGGCCGCTGTCGCTGGTCATCCTGGTGGGCGCGGTCGCGCTGCTCGCCGTACCGGCAGTGCTGAAGAGAAGGAGAGCCCATGAGCGAGCTGATCACCCGGCAGGAGGGCCAGGTGCTGGAGGTGATCTTCAACCGGCCCGCCCAGCGCAACGCGATGACGTGGGCGATGTATGACGGGCTGTACGACGCGTGCGAGCGGGCCGACGCCTCCGACGACATCCGGGTGATGACATTGCGCGGTGCCGGCGAGGACGCGTTCGTCGCGGGCACCGACATCGGCCAGTTCTCCTCCTTCGAGACCGGCGCCGACGGGGTCGCCTACGAGGCGAAGATCGAGCGGATCGTCGACCGGCTGGAACGGGTCCGCGTGCCGACCGTGGCGATCGTGCGCGGCTACTGCGTGGGCGGCGGGCTGGCCCTCGCGGCCGCCTGCGACCTGCGCGTCGCCACGCACGACGCGCGGTTCGGGGTGCCGATCGCGCGGACGCTGGGCAACTGCCTGTCGATGAACACCTACTCGCTGCTGGTCCATCACCTCGGTCCGGCCCGCACCCTCGACCTGCTGCTGCGGGCCCGGCTGCTGTCCGGCGACGACGCCTGCTCCGCCGGGTTCGTGGCCGAGGTGTGCGCCGCCGACCGGCTCGACGCGGTGGCGGCCGAGGTGGTGGAACGGCTGCTGCGTCACGCGCCGCTGTCGATGTGGGCGGCCAAGGAGGCCGTACGCCGCCTCCGCAAGGCGGCACTGCCCGACGGCGACGACCTGGTCACGACGGTGTTCGGCAGCGCCGACTTCCACAACGCCGTCGCCGCCTTCCTGGCCAAGCAGCGTCCTACGTGGGAGGGCCGCTGACGCATCGGCGGGGCAGCGCCGTCGCGTCTCCGCTGCGGCGCTGCCCGGACACATTCCAGAAACTCTCCCTTGGCATTTCTCGTTGATCCGGGTGGGCGAGTCGGTGTGGTCGACCTGGGAGCCGGAGAACGCGCGCTTCGAGCTGGACTGACTGTAACTGGCCCTGGACGGCGCCCATGAGCGCGACATCTCGGTCATCCTGGGCACGCCGGCCTACGCGGTGCCGCCGTGGCCGGCCCGGCAGTACCCGGAGATCACCGGCGAGCGGATCATTCGCAAGGTCGTGGAACGCTATTACCTTCCGCCGGTCCACGAACTTGAAGCCCATGGATCAGCGTGCCAGGCGATGCCGAGCTATGTCACTCTGCGGCGTTTCAAGCCTGGACTAGGTCACGTCCACGGGAGTGGTGTACGAGTTTGGCCTGGTCACAGGGGCGGCGACGTGAAGCCATGGCCCCGTACGTCATCGAGGGAAGAGGGAGCTTCTACCGCGGTCGAGCGCTCGCCATCACCGTACTGTAGCTGTGGGGCCTGCCGGCCGGTGGCCGGCCTGGACGGGTAAAAAAGACATCGTCAGCAAGGGACAGCAGGTGTGATGCCCGACGTCGAGATCGAGTTTCGGGCCGCCGCCGCGCGGCTGGTGCAGGCGATGCGCCACAATCCGCCCGAGCTCGAACCACTGAACGAATCTGTCCGCCACTTGACGAACCTCCTGGCTGGGGACGCCAATGTGGACCACCTTGAGAACGCGGCTCTGGCCGTGATCGACGTGTATGACCGCTCTGGCCTGGAGATTTCGGACGCCGCCGTGCTGGCGGCCATGGAACGGTTGCGGGAGGCGGCGGAGGAACTGGACCGCGGCAGGTGAGCCGCTGCAGTCGGCCCACCTGATCGCGTTCGCAGTAGGCGGGGAACCAGCGCAGCTCCGACCCGCCGCCCTAAACCCGATAACCGAGCCCTGACACGACAACGGATCGTATCTCCACGGCCAGGGACCTGTGAGGGAGCCGCCCACCACGTCGCCCCTTGATGGGACGAACCTTGCGTAACGTCTTCCTGCGCGTGGGAGAGCGGTGCCCGCCGGTGGGACGCAGACCTGTGCGCCGTGGTGCGGGTGCGCGGCGAGCTCGATCGGGCGGCCACCGGGCTGCTGGGCAGCATGCACAAAGGATCTCCAGCCGAACTCCCTCAAGCGCCGGCCGGCACCGCCGCAGCTACTGGACGCAGATCAAGCCGCCAAACCCGCGCACCACGACCCCGTCATCCTCGGCGGATGCGGGCTCTTTCACGCCGTCACGTTGCCGTGGATGACGCGGTCATCCTTATCCTGAGTGCCTGCGAACACGCGGGCCGGCCCCGGAAAGGCCGGCCGGCCCAACGCCGCAGCGGTACCGGCGATCAGTACATCCCCGGGCAACCGCCATTGGCCCGGGACCCGGCCGTCCTGCAGCTGCTCGTCCGACCTATCACGCGGAAAAGCCAGGCCGCGAGCGCGTCTGACGAGCTCCAGCACCAGGGACATTCCGTGGCCTCACCCAGCCAGGCGTCGGCGTAGGAACTCCTTGCCCTGCTCGGCTCCCTTGCGGCTTTCCGCTTGAGCGCGGCGGAAGAAATCGGCCAGTTCCCCATCGCCGGCGCGTTCGGCATCGGCGATGTAGTTCTCCAGCCTCAACGCGTTGCTCAAGCACTGCTCAACGAACCAGATCAGGTTGTAGTCCTTGTCCTGGGTCCCGGTGACCCCTCCGGTCTCCTGTCGTGTCGGCTCCATCGCTTCCCCCTTGTGTCTTGACGGGTCTGGATGACCTCGCCAGCCGATTGTCCGGCCGGTCTGCTGATTGCCCTTTCCCGGCAGCTGCTCTGTATGCCAGGCCCGCGAGAGGTCGCTGCTGCCTCCGGGGAGCTAGGTATCAGCAGCGCGGTCGAAGACCAGCAGCGGCATCAGCGGGTCGGTGTCCAGTCCGCGCGAACCTTGAGACGGCCGGACGTACCTTGCGAACGATCGTGCAACGTCCGGACTAACGCTGGTGCCGACGGCCATGGAAGACTCCTGGTGGGCGGCCAGTTGAGTCCCGGCTGATGGCCACGAGAATTCCCGGTGGATGGCCTCGGGTGTCCTGATCTTCGCCTGTCCCCTTGGAGACCTCTCCAGTCCGGTTTGCTGATGTTTGCCGCATTTCGCAAGCCGACCGAAGAGGTCCCGTGACAAAGTCTGACAGAGAGATCATGAAGATCTTTGAGGCGTACGACCTGACCAAGACCGTCCACTCCGCCGCGCAACTGTCCGGCGCGGACCCCAAGACCGTCAAACGCTACGTCGAACTGCGCCAGCTGGGCCTCAACCCGTATGAGCGGGCGGCCCGGCCGAAGCTGATCGACCCGTTCCTGGAGAAGATCGAAGAATGGGTGGAGGCGTCGAAGGCGAAGATCCGCGCTGATGTCGCCCACGACAAGCTGGTCGCGATGGGATATCGGGGCAGCCCCCGCTCCACCCGGCGGGCGGTCAACGCCGCCAAGGCTGCGTGGCGGGCCGGGCGGCGGCGCACCTACCGGCCGTGGATCCCCGAGCCGGGCATGTGGCTGCAGTTCGACTGGGGCGAAGGCCCGCGGGTCGGCGGGAGACGCACCTGGCTGTGGTGCGCTTGGCTGGCCTGGTCGAAGTTTCGGGTAGTGATCCCGGTCTGGGACTGCACGCTCGGCACGTTGGTGTCGTGCCTTGATTCGACGCTGCGGCGGATCGGCGGCGCCCCCACCTACGTCCTCACCGACAACGCCAAGACGGTGACCAGCGACCACGTCGCCGGGATCGCGGTGCGGCATCCGCAGATCGTCGCCGCGGGCCGGTATTACGGCTGCACGGTGGAGACCTGCGTGCCTTACGATCCTGAATCCAAGGGCGGGGTGGAGGCCACCGTCCGCCTGGCCAAGGCGGATCTGGTACCCACCGAGGCCAACCTCCGCAGCGAGTACGGCAGTTTCGCCGAGCTGGCCGAACAATGCCGGACCTGGTGCGAGAAGATCAACGCCCGCCGGCATCGCGGCAGCGGCCAGGTCCCCGCCGAGCAGCTGTTGATCGAGCAGCAGGCGTTGCACGTGCTGCCGGCCGAGCCGTTCGCGCTGGCGCTGGGCGAGCAGCGGATCGTCTATGACGACCAGACCATCAGCTTCGCCTCGGTGCGCTACTCCACCCCACCCGGACACATCGACACCAAGGTCTGGGTGCGTGTGGTCGGCGAGGAACTCGTCATCACCGCCCGGGCCGTCGGCGGGGAGCTGGCCGAGATCGCCCGCCATCGAGTGTCTGTCCCGGGTAACCCGCAGATCCTCACCCAGCACTACCCGCACCATCCCAATGGGCGCAGTGTCCACCAGCCGAAACCGCGGCCGCGCAGCGAGGCGGAGGTCGCGTTCCTGGGCATCGGGCCGGGCGCCAAGCGGTGGCTGACCGAGGCCGGACCAGCCGGAGCCGTGCGCATCCGCGCCAAGATGGCACGCGCCGTCGAACTGGCCGCGGTGCTCGGCGCTGAGCGTGTCGATGAGGCACTCGGCCTGGCCGCGATCGCCGGCCGCTTCGCCGACGACGACCTGCCCGCCATCGTCGACCATCTGAGCGACCACCGGGCCGTTGGCGAACTCGTGCGCGCCGATGAGACGCATTCGGCTCAGCCCGGCACCGCCTCCTGGCAGGCCCTGGGCCAGTGACCACCCCACCACCCGCCCGGCCTGCGCGGCCGGGCGGGCGCCCACGATGAGGAGAACCCCACCCCATGACCTCGCCCACCCCACCGGCTCTGCCCGACGAACTGGACCGGCTGCTACGCCGGATGCGCCTGCCCTACCTGCGCAAAGCCGCCCCCGACGTGCTGGCCACCGCCCGCGCGCAACGCTGGGACCCCGCCGAAGTCCTGCGGATTCTCATCCACGAGGAGGTCACCGGCCGCGACGCGGCCACCCGGCGGCTGCGCCGCACCTCGGCCAACTTCCCCACCGGCAAGACCCTCGCGTCCTGGCGACCGGAGGAGTCCTCCATCCCCGAACCCACCCAGAACGCCCTGGCCACGCTGGAATGGATCGGCCGGGCCGAAAACCTCGTGATCGCCGGCCCGTCGGGCACCGGCAAATCGCACTTCACCGAGGGCCTGGCCCACGCGGCCATCGAGAAGGACCTACGCGTGGCCTGGTTCACCCTGGAAACCCTCACCACCACGATCGGCAAGGCCAAAGTCGACGGCTCCATCGCGCGCACCGTCGCCCGCATCTGCCGCGCCGACCTCATCGTCATCGACGACATCGGCCTGCTCCCGGCCGGAACCGACGCCGCCGAGGCGTTCTACCGGATCATCGATGCCGCCTACGAACGCCGCTCGATCGCGATCACCAGCAACATCCACCCGAGCGGGTTCGACACCATCATGCCCAAGACCCTGGCCACCGCCTCGGTCGACCGGCTCCTCCACCACGCCCACCTGGTCCTGACCAAGGGCGATTCCCACCGACTCGCCGAGGCTCTGGCGGGCAAGGGCGTCACCCCGTTGACCTGACCACCCATCAGGACCACCCCGGCCATCAGCATGGATTTCTGGTGGCCACCAGCCGAGAGAACCCAAGTCCACCTACCTGGGGATCTTCATGACCGTTGACAGCTGGGACGGCAGAGATCTGGCAGAGAGCGCAGGTAGGTACCTGTGGCGCAGGCGTGGGGTGCCGCGGCCAGAAGCGGTCGCGGCGCTTGGCGCCGGGATCGCGATGAGTTTTGCAGGCCGGTCCGGTCCTTGTTACCACCGACGAGAGGAGACACGACGTGACCGCATCTGAAGTGCTGATGGAGGGAGTCGTGTTCGGCGAGTCACCGCGCTGGCACGACGGACGAGTGTGGTTTTCCGATTGGGGCGCGAACCGGGTGATCGCGCTCGGCACCGATGGCAGCCACGAGGTGGTGGCGACCGTTCCGTCGTTCCCGATGTGCATCGACTTCCTACCCGACGGGCGGCTACTGGTGGTGGACTCCGCACAGCGACGGCTTCTGCGCCGTGAGTCCGATGGGTCGCTGGTCACCCATGCGCACCTTGCCGAGATCTCGAAGAAGCCGTGGAACGACATCGTGGTCGACGACCGGGGCAACGCCTACGTCAACACGATCGGTTTTGACTTCCCCGGCGGCGAGTTCGCGCCCGGCCTGGTCGTCCTCGTCACGCCGGACGGCCACGTCCGTCAGGTCGCCGACGACCTCGCGTTCCCGAACGGGATGGCGATCGTACCGGACGGCAGGACGTTGGTTGTTGCCGAGTCGTACGCCAACCGGCTCACGGCCTACGACATCGGGCTGGACGGCGGCCTGAGCAACCGCCGGGTCTGGGCGGAGACTCCAGGCGATCACCCGGACGGGATCTGCCTGGATGCCGAGGGCGCGATCTGGTACGCCGACGTGGGTAACCAGCACTGTGTGCGCGTGCGGGAGGGAGGTGAGGTGATGGACACGGTGGATCTGGACCGGGGTGCCTTCGCCTGTACGCTCAGCCGGGGGGAGGATCCGCACTTGTACGTCGTGGGCCAGAACTGGGGCGGACCGGAGCCCGCGCAGCCCAGCGGGCTCGTCGTGGCGTTCCCGGCGCCTGCGCCGGGCGCCGGGAAGCCCTGACCTCGCCCATATGGTTGATGGCCGGCCATGTGGCTCCGACGCCTCCGGCCGTCTGTCGACCCCGAAGATGCGAACGATGTCTGGACGTATCGAGGGGTTCACTGGCCTGAGTCCAGATTCGCCCCTCGCGCCGATCCGGCCGTTCACCGCCGAGCAGAGCGGATGTCTTCCCTACTCGTCAAGGTCCTTTGCCCGGCGTGGGTTTACTCGAACGAGGCTCTCCGTTCGGGCATCGGATCATGGTCGACTCCGCCGATAAGACCGTGCACATAAGCAGCTCCGACGACAGTCAACGAATCCTCCAAGCTGCGCACGTGCCTATGAGAGGGGGTTGAGGTTGGCGGAAGAGGCTTGCAGAGGCTGGAATATGAGAAGGAAACGCCTCGTGGCGTGCGGTGACCCGCTGCGGGCCCGCGGTGCATTCGGCCGGTTCTGCCTTCGGTCGCGCTGTTCGCGGCCGCGGCCGCAGCCGTGCAGGGTTGCGGCCCTGCACGGCTCCTGGTGGTGACGCGGGCACATCACGGTTCGGGGTCGGTGCATGGTGTGTCCGGCCGGACCGGCCTGAGCGGGGAGCGGCAGGCCTGCGCATGGCCGGTCGGTGCGGCGGAAACCGCAGCAGCGGCTCATCGGCCGCCCTTCTGCTGTTTGTCCTCGTCCACGATCTCGGCGTCCACGACGTCCTGTTCCTGTTCGCCGCCTCCCTGCCGGGCATCAGCGCCCGGGCCGGCGCCTGCGGCAGGGCCCTGTGCCTGCGCGTAGATCGCCTGACCCACCTTCTGGGCAGCGGCCGACAGCTTCTCACCGGCCTGCCTGATGGCGCCGACGTCCTCGCCCTTCAGCTTCTCCTTCAGCTCGGCGAGCGCGGCCTCCACTTCGGCTCTCACATCCGTCGGCACCTTCTCCGGATTGTCGCGCAGCACCGTTTCCGTGGAGTAGACGAGCGACTCGGCGTTGTTGCGGGTCTCGGCGGCCTCGCGCCTGCGGCGGTCCTCTTCGGCGTGCTGCTCGGCCTCGCGCACCATCCGGTCGATGTCGTCCTTCGGCAGCGCCGAGCCGCCGGTGATCGCGATCGACTGTTCCTTGCCGGTGCCGAGATCCTTCGCGGAGACGTTCATGATGCCGTTGGCGTCGATGTCGAAGGCGACCTCGATCTGCGGGACCCCGCGCGGCGCGGGTGGCAGACCGGTCAGCTCGAACATGCCGAGTTTCTTGTTGTACGCGGCGATCTCGCGTTCGCCCTGGTAGACCTGGATGGCCACGGACGGCTGGTTGTCCTCGGCCGTGGTGAAAACCTCCGATCGCCTGGTCGGGATCGTGGTGTTGCGCTCGATGAGCCGGGTCATGATGCCGCCCTTGGTCTCGATGCCCAGCGACAGCGGGGTAACGTCCAGCAGCAGGACGTCCTTGACCTCCCCCTTGAGCACCCCGGCCTGCAGCGCGGCGCCTACCGCGACGACTTCATCGGGGTTGACGCCCTTGTGCGGCTCCTTGCCGCCGGTCAGCTCCCGTACCAGGTCGACCACGGCCGGCATGCGGGTGGCGCCGCCGACGAGAATGACCTGGTCGATGTCGGACACCTGGAGCCTGGCATCCTTGACCGCCTGGTGGAAGGGCCCCTTGCAGCGGTCCAGCAGGTCCTGGGTGAGCCGCTGGAACTGCCCCCGGTTGAGCTTCTCGTCGAGGTGCAGCGCGCCCTCGGCGGAGGCGGTGATGTAGGGCAGGTTGACCGCGGTCTCCGTCACCGTGGACAGCTCGATCTTGGCTCGCTCGGCGGCTTCCCGCAGCCGTTGCATCGCCATCTTGTCCTTGGACAGGTCCACCCCGTAGCCGTTCTTGAACTGCGTGACCAGGTGATCGGCGATGCGCTGGTCCCAGTCGTCGCCGCCTAGGTGAGTGTCACCGGCGGTGGCCTTCACCTCGACCACGCCCTCGCCGATGGACAGCAGCGACACATCGAACGTTCCGCCGCCCAGGTCGAAAACCAGGATGGTCTGGTCGTTCTCCTTGTCGAGGCCGTAGGCCAGGGCGGCGGCCGTCGGCTCGTTGATGATCCGCAGCACCTTCAGGCCGGCGATCTCGCCTGCCTCCTTGGTGGCGGTTCTTTGCGTGTCGTCGAAGTACGCCGGCACGGTGATGACGGCGTCTGCGACGCTCTCGCCGAGGTAGGCCTCGGCGTCGCGCTTCAGCTTCTGCAGCACCCGGGCGGAGATCTCCTGTGCGGTGTAGCGCTTGCCGTCAATGCTGTCTGTCTCGGGAAAGCGCCAATGCGGATCGCCCATGTGGCGTTTCACGGATCGGGCGGTGCGCTCCACGTTGGTGATCGCCTGCCGCTTGGCGATCTCGCCGACCAGCACCTCACCGGTCTTGGCGAACGCGACGACCGAAGGAGTCGTCCGCGATCCCTCGGTGTTGGTGACGACGGTCGGCTCACCGCCTTCCAGCACGCAGACGACCGAGTTGGTCGTTCCCAGGTCGATGCCGACGGGTCGTGTCATCGCAGGCCTCCTTCCTCACCCCCTGACAAGGAGGCGGGACCGCTGCGGCCGGGCTCGGCCTCACAGCAACCAGACGTGCGCCGTGCCCCAGGGAGTGTCGTAGCCGAGGAGGGGCATGTCATGCCTGTCCCGGCGGCTCGGCGAAAGCCGGGACGGGCCCACCCGCAGGAGCACATGCGCCCGCGGCCCCACGTCAGGGAATGGATCAATTGTCATACCGAGGCCGAGCACGTCGGCGAGAGTCCGTCGACGGCCGGCTGCCGACGGCACGCCGGTGTCCGGGCTTGGCGTGCGGGTGACCTTGACGGGGACGGGCCGGCCGCTGACAGCGTCTGGAGCAGCGCGTCCGAACTCAGCGTCGTAGGCCGCGCGCCGGGCGGGGTCGCGCAGGACGGCGTAAGCGTCGACCACCTCGGCGAACCGATCCCGCGCCGCCGGCCCAGCGGGACGGGCATCCGGGTGCAGCACACGCACCAGGCGGCGGTAGGCCGAGGTGATCTGCGCTGTGGATGCCGAGGGTTCGACCCCGAGCACCATGTAATGGTCCCGGCGGGGCCACGTGGCGTCATACGGTGTGGGCACCGCGTTCACCTCCTGCGTCAAACCGTCGGCATGCAGTCCCGACCTGCAGGTATGAAACGAAACCTCGAGAGGGATTTTATCGTGCAGCCACGGCAAGATATGCCACGATGACCGAATTATGCCCATAACCAAGGTTCCCGGGGCTCGGTGTCACAAGTCAAAACCCCCAATGCCAGGAATTTACGTTGTATCGATAAAGAATCGACCCATATCGCCGCGTGGTTGTCCTAGATCTGGAACTGGGATGGGCCATGCGGGCGATACACCGGGATGTCCCGCCGAGGGCTCCGCGGCCGAGGTGCTGGGCGGGGCGGGGTCCGCCGCAGCCGTCACGAGATCGAAAGCGCGAGCTGAAGGAGGGATCGGCATGACGACCTTGAGCATCATCAAGGCTGACACCGGGGGATTCGTCGGCCACGGAGCCGTCCACCCGGACATGATGGACGAGGCCCGCCGTGAGCTCGGCCGGGCCATCGACTCGGGACTCCTCATCGACGGGCACGTCGCCAACTGCGGCGACGACATCTCGCTCATCATGACCCACACCTACGGCGCCGATTCCGCGCTGATCCATTCGTTCGCGTGGGACACCTTCCAGGCCACCACGCACATTGCCAAGGAACTCGGCCTGTATGGAGCGGGCCAGGACCTGCTGTCGGATGCCTTCTCCGGCAACCTGCGGGGGATGGGCCCCGGCTACGCCGAACTGGAGTTCCAGGAGCGGCCGTCCGAACCCGTCCTCTGCTTCCTGGCCGACAAGACCGAACCGGGAGCCTGGAACCTTCCGCTGTACAAGATCTTCGCCGACCCGTTCAACACGGCCGGCCTGGTCATCGACACCAAGATGCACACCGGCTTCGCTTTCGAGGTCTACGACCTGCAGCAGGAGAAGCGCATCACCTTCGACTGCCCGGCCGAGGTGTACGACATGCTCATGTACATCGGCGCCCCGTCCCGCTACGTGATCCACAGCGTCCGGTCCAAGACCCTGGACGAGACCGCGGCCGCGACCAGCACGCAGCGGTTGTCCCTCATCGCAGGCAAGTACGTCGGCAAGGACGACCCCGTGATGATCGTCCGCTGCCAGTCCGGGCTGCCCGCCGTGGGGGAGGCTCTGGAGCCGTTCGCGTTCCCGTACACCGTGGCCGGCTGCATGCGCGGCTCGCACCACGCGCCGTTCCTGCCGGTCTCGACCGACCACGGGCACCCGTCCCGCTTCGACGGACCGCCACGCGTCGTGGCCCTGGGGTTCCAGATCCACGACGGGAAAATGATCGGGCCGCGCGACATGTTCGCCGATCCGGCCTTCGACCGGGCGCGCGACCAGGCCGGGGAGATCATGGACTACCTGCGCCGGCACGGCCCGTTTGAGCCGCACCGGCTGCCGCTGGAGGACCTCGAGTACACCACCATGGCGGAGCTCACCAAGCGGCACGCCGACCGCTGGACCTCCATGACCACCGAGGTGATGACCACCGAGGACGCCGAGTCCGGCGCCGGGGCCGCACGGGTCGGCTGAGCCCGGACCGGGCACCGGACCGCCGGAGACCGGACGGCAGCCCGGCCTCCGGCGGGTTGCGGGAATCGCCACATGATCAAGTCTGATCCGGCCGCTTGGTCCACCGCGTGACCGGCACTCTTGCCGGGCGAGGGCGCCGAGACGTGAGTGAGTAGCCTGCCGGACAGCCCTCTCCCCGCAGGTCAGCCCGCTTCAAGCGGTCGGACCCTTCACCGCAACCGACCCGAGCCGTGTCGCTTCCGACGTCACCATCTGGACCGTTCAGGCATCTCGAGCACACGCAGCCCTCACCATAGACCCCTCGCCCGACCTCTGAAACAGGCCCTGGAGCTCATCGATGATTTCGGTGGCCACAGCACGATCAGGGCGTGAATCAGGCGGGCTGAATGCCGCGCAGGGCGTGCGCGATGAGCGTGCGGAGTTGCTCAGCGTCGGGCATGCCGAGGTGGAAGACGAGCCGGTGGTAGATGGGACCGTAGATCAGGTCGAGGGCGACGTCGAGGTCCGCGTCGGGGGCCAATTGCCCGCTGGCCTGGGCTATGCGCATGCGTTCCTTGAACGCGGTGATGCGCGGCCGGATAAGTCGTTCCCGGAGGTCGTTTGCCAGGTCTTTGTCGTGGAGGGCTTCGGCGATGAGCCCGGTGATGGCGGAGTTGTTCGGCGGGGTGAGCAACTCGATGACGGCAGACAGCTGGGTGTGCAAATCGGCGGCGAGGTTGCCGGTATCGACGTGGTCGGCGAGCAGGTTCGCCATATCGTCGATGGCCTCCAGGATGACGGCTCCTTTGGAGGGCCACCACCGATAGATCGTTTTCTTGCTGACGCCGGCGTGGGCGGCGATGGCCTCAATCGTCAGCCGCCCGTAGCCGTCCTCGGCACACAGCTGCAACGCCGCCTCGAGGATGGCCCGGCGGCTGGATTCATTGCGGCGCAGCGGGTTCGGCGGTGTGGACATGGCTTTGACCCTAGCAGGAAACGGCACGTGTCGTGTTGACAGCTCGGCCATGCGACCTATAGCGTGCCGGCATCTGACTACACGACACGTGCCGTGTCGCCAGAACGATCCCGCAGCACTCCTCCCGGAAAGTAGATCATGTTCATCACTTACGTCACGGTGACCATCCTGGCCGCCCTCTTCACCGGCAGCGCCGCCGTCTTTTACCTGATGGGCCACGACTACCCCAAGGCGCAAATGAAGATGAAGCGGCTGCCCCTGTCGTGGGGACCGATGTTGGGCGGCTTGCTGGCGGCGGGGTCTTTGGGGCTGGTGGCCGGGTTCGCGGTGCCGCTGCTGGGGCTGCTCGCCGCTATCGGTCTGGAGCTGTACTTCATCGGCGCGTTCATCGCCCACCTCCGGGTGGGCTCCCGGAAGCTGGTCGGCTGGGCCGTCTTCTTCGTCACCGAGTCCGCCGCCCTGGCCGTCCACCTCGGTTACCACGGCCTTTCGTAGCTCGGCACCGCATGCCCAGCTCGGCCGAGTGAGTCCGCCTCACACGCTGTCGCAACGTCCGATCAAGCGGTGTCTAGAAGTCGAACGCACACCAGAAACCGAAGCTTGATCGAGCACCTGGCGCGCGAGGCACACAAGCCGGGTTCGTACACCTGGAAAGTCAAGGATCCCAACCGCCCGGAGCGGCTGCAGGCCAAGCGCGGCAAGGCGCCGGCCGTCCGCTGAACGACGAGGACCCTGCTGTGAATGCACCCGACCCGGCAACCGAGACGTTCGTCGCCCATCGCAATCTGCTGTTCACCGTCGCCTACGAGATGCTCGGATCAGCGGTCGACGCGGAAGACGTCCTGCAGGAAACCTGGCTGCGCTGGGTCAAGGTCGACCAGGCGCAGGTGAGCGACCAGCGCGCCTACCTGCTCCGGATCACGACCCGGCGCTCGCTCGACCAGCTGCGTACCATGAAGCGGCGCAAGGAGGCGTATGTCGGCCCCTGGCTGCCGGAGCCGCTGCTCACCGCGCCGGACGTGGCCGAGGACGTCGAACTCGCCGAGAGCGTGTCGATGGCGCTCATGCTCGTCCTCGAAACGCTGATGCCGACCGAGCGCGAGGTCTTCGTGCTGCGCGAGGCCTTCGATGTCAGCTACGACGAGATCGCGGCTGCCGTCGGCAAGAGCCCCGCGGCCGTCCGCCAGATCGCCCACCGCGCCCGAGGGCACATCGGTGCCCGCCGCTCACGCCAGGTGGTCTCCGAGAGCGAAACCCGGGCAGCTCTGCAGTCGCTTCGGTACGCGCTCGAAACGGGTGACCCGCAGCGCCTGCTCGACGTGCTCCAGTGAATCCACCGTGGTGAACGGCAACCCGGCACTCATCCTCCGCCTTAACGGCGAACTCGACGGCGCCCTGGCAGTCCGTGTGGATAAGGCCCGCATCAGCGGCATCTCCTACGTGCGCAATCCGGAAAAGCTGACCCGCGTCGAGTCCGAAACCCCGCTCACCCGGCGATGAACTCCCCCTTCTGAAGGAGAAGTCATGTCCACTCAGGCCGCGCCCGTCGCCCGGAGACCTCTTCTGTTGTCGATCTACGACATCCGGCACCTCAGAACAGCGGACTCCTCCATTCACTTCTGAAACACGCCTAGGGTGGTCCGCCGTGGACAGCACCGCCACTGACCGCTTCGACACCAGTCGGTTCGAGGCCAGCCGAAACCGGCTGACCTCGCTGGCGCACCGGCTGCTGGGCTCCGCCGCCGACGCCGAAGACGCCGTGCAGGATGCGTTCCTGCACTGGCAGGCCGCCGACCGGCAGCGGATCAAGGTGCCGGAAGCATGGCTGACCAAGGTCGTCACCAACCTGTGCCTCGACCGGCTCCGCTCGGCACAAGCCCGCCGCGAACGCACCGTCGGCGTCTGGCTGCCCGAACGCTCCTCGACGACCAGCGTCCAGACCTCGATCAGGTCCCCCGGCTCCCAGTCCTGCCGCACCGTACCCTCCGCCCCACCCGCGATCACTCGTTCAGCTCAACGAATCGCCCGGCAGGGGGAAACGACGGCCCAGGAGGGTCTGTCCAGTGATCGGTGTATCTCGATCTTGACTTGATCTATCGGGTGGTCGGGGTCAGGCGGCCTTCGAAGGTGATGGCGAAGGCGTTCAGAGCGGCCTTCCAGCGGGTGATCCAGCGTTTGCGGCCCTTGCCGGTCGGGTCCAGGCTCATGATCGCCATGTAGACGCACTTGAGCGCGGCCTGCTCGTTCGGGAAGTGGCCGCGGGCCTTGACCGCCCTCCTGATACGGGCGTTGACCGACTCGATGGCGTTGGTCGAGCAGATCACCCGGCGGATCTCGGTGTCGAAGTTGAGGAAGGGCACGAACTCGGCCCAGGCGTCCTCCCACAACTTCACGATCGCCGGATACTTACCGCCCCAGACCTCGGCGAACTCATAGAACCGCTCGAGCGCCGCCGCCTCGGTCGGCGCGGTGTAGACCGGCTTGAGCGCCTTGGCGATGGCGTCCCAGTGCTGGCGGGCGGCATACCGGAACGAGGCACGCAGCAGGTGAACGACGCACGTTTGGACGACGGCCTGCGGCCAGACGGTCTCGATGGCCTGCGGCAGCCCCTTGAGCCCGTCGCAGACCACCATCAGCGCATCAGCGACGCCACGGTTCTTAATCTCGGTCAGCACGTGCAGCCAGAACTTGGCGCCCTCGCCGCCGTCGCCGGCCCACAAGCCGAGGATGTCGCGCTCGCCATCGACGGTGACCGCCATCGCCACGTAGACCGGCCGGTTGGCCACCTGGCCGTCCCGCAGCTTCACATGGATGGCATCGATGAAGATCACCGGGTAGACGGCGTCGAGCGGCCGGTTCTGCCACTCGGCCATGCCGTCCAGCACCTTGTCGGTGATGGTGGAGATGGTCTGCTTAGAGACTTCGGCGCCGTAGACCTCGGCCAGGTGCGCGGAGATCTCGCCGGTGGTCAGGCCCTTGGCGGCCAGCGAGATGACCATCTCATCGACGCCGGACAGGCGCCGCTGCCGCTTACGCACGATCTTCGGCTCGAAGCTGCCGTCCCGATCCCGCGGGACGGTGATCTCCACCGGGCCGACGTCGGTGATGACGGTCTTGGACCGGGTCCCGTTGCGCGAGTTGCCTGTCTCGCTGCCAGCGCGCTCGTGCTTGTCGTAGCCGAGATGGTCGGTGATCTCGCCTTCGAGAGCGGACTCCAGCACCAGCTTGGTCAGCCGGCCCAGCAGCCCGTTCTCACCGACCAGCTCCACCCCTTCGGCTCGCGCCTGGTCGACCAGCCTGGCCACCAGCTCCCGATCCGTCGAGCTCTCCGACTTCTTACGCGCCACCGCGGCGTCCTCCAGGTCGATCTCCGTCGATGCCTGGATCACAGTACTCATCAGGTGCGTTCTCCTTGATCAGGAGTTACACCGAAGACCGTACAGTCCCGCCCAGGACCGCCACTCAGCGCTACACGCCACCTGGCCGTAGCTATACGAGGACAGGGCCGACCACGGCGAACCGGTCGACACAGCAGTGAGTATGTGATCATCTCGGTACTTTGCGCCGTGGGTCACGGATAGGAGTCAGGAGCCCATACGGCACGCCTACCTGAGGGCAGGTGAGGCGCTGGTGGAGGGGTGACTGGTCGGCGTATGCCCAGATCCCGGTGCGTCTTGCCGCCAGCTCGGATGAACTGGAGGCAAGGTCTGACCTACGTCGCCCGCTCTTGGCACGGACGCGTCGTCCACCCGGATAGGGCTTACTCCTGCAGGATGGACAGGGCTCGGGACGGGCACAGGGTGACGGCGTGGCGCGCCTGTGCCGCGCTCTGGTCGTCTGGGTGGTCGGTCAGCAGGGCCACGATGCCGTCGTCGGCTTGGTCGAAGACGGCCGGCTCGGTCAGGACGCACTGGCCGGAGCCGACGCAGAGGCCGGTGTCCGCGTTGATCCGCATCATGTCCTGCTCACCAGGTGACCGGGAGTTCGTGAACGCCGTAGATGACGGCGTCGGTCTTGAACGGCAGGTCCTCGGCCGGTGCGGCGAGATGCAGGGTGGGGATGCGGCGGAACAGCGTGTCGAAGACGATCTGCAGTTCCAGCCGGGCCAGGTTCTGGCCGAGGCACTGGTGCGGGCCGAAGCCGAAGGCGAGGTGGTGGCGGGCCCCGCGCTCGACATCCAGTTCGGCCGGATCCTTGAACGCCGCCGGGTCCCAGTTGGCCGACAGGCCGGAGACGATGACGCCCTCGCCGGCCTTGATGCTCACCCCGCCGATCTCCACGTCTTCGGTGGCCAGCCGGGAGGTGACCCCGTCGGCGATGGTGAAGTAGCGCAGCAGTTCCTCCACGGCCATGGGTGTCTTGCCCGGGTCAGCCTTGACCAAGGCCAGTTGCTCCGGATGGGAGAGCAACCCGACCACGCCGAGCGAGATCATGTTCGCCGTGGTCTCGTGTCCGGCGGTCAGCAGCAGGAAGGCCAGGCTCACCAGGCCCGCGTGGTCGAGGGTGCCCTGCTGGCGTTGCCGGGCGATCTGCCGGCCGAACAGGTCATCGCCGGGTTCGGACTCCTTGCGGGTGACCAGGTCGTCGATGTAGGCGCGCAGGTCGGCGAAGGCTCGCCGGCGGTCTTCCAGCGAGGTCCGGCGCACCATCATGGTGGTGCGGCTTTGGAAGAAGTCGTGGTCGGGGTAGGGGACGCCGAGCAGTTCGCAGATCACCAGGGAGGGAACCGGCAGGGACAGCGCCTGCACCAGGTCGACCGGCCGCTGGTCGGCGGCGAGCATGTCGTCGATGAAGTGGTCGACGATGTCCTGGATCCGCGGGCGTAGCGCGGCCAGGCGCTTCACGGTGAACTCGCCGATCACCGGGCGGCGGGCCGCGGAGTGTTCCGCGCCGTCCATGCCGAGCATCAACGGCGGCTGGCTGCGGAGCTGCTGCAGGGTCGCCGCATCGAGGGTGAAGAGCGGGAAGCCGTCCTTGCGCTTGTCGGAGGAGAAGCGGCCGTCGGCGAGGACGGTACGGGCCTCGTCATGCCCGGACACCCACCACGCCTTGCCGCCGCTGGTCAGGCGGACCTTGCTGATCGGCGCCTGCTCGCGCAGTCGCTCGTAGGCGGCGGGCGGGGCGAACGGGCAGCCACGCTCGACCGGCAGTTCCAGGCTGGCGAGTTCGCCGGCGACGCTCTTCGTCATGAACAACCTCCTAGTAATGGATCTGGCTGGGATCTGTTCTGCGTGCCGGCGACCTCGGCAGCGTGATCGACACCGCCGCCATCGGGTTCCCGACCTGCCGGACCGTGCTGCACAGGACGAGAGGCTCTTGTGCCACCGTCAGGCCCAGGTCGCTGCGAGGTCGCGGGCCGGCTTGTCACCGTGTTGATCGCAGGGTGAGCGGGGTCTCGGATCCGATGCGGGTCAGCTTCTCCGGGTTACGGACGTAGTAGAGGCCGGCGATGCGGGCGTCCTCGACACGGACTGCTATGACGCCGTCGATCTCGCCGTTCACGCGGAGGACGAGTGCCGGGTTGCCGTTGACCAGCGTGTGGTCGCTGGTGAGCACGACGTCGGCCTTGCCGAGGCCGCCGATGATGAAGCGAGCCACCTTCTCGGCACCGGTGATCGGCCGCGGCGCGGCCTGCTTGACGCCGCCGCCGTCGCTGATCAGGACGATTTGCGGGGTGAGCACGTCGAGGAGGCCCTGCAGGTCCCTGGTTTCAAACGCGCGCTGGAACGACTCCAACACCGCCCGGGTCTGGCCCGGGGAGACCGCCTCGCGCGGGCGGCGGGCATCGACGTGCCCTCGGGCGCGGTGGGCGATCTGGCGGACGGCCGCGGGGCTTTTGCCGACGGCGGCCGCGGGGCTTTTGCCGACGGCGGCCGCGATCTCGTCGTGACTGATACCGAAGGCCTCGCGCAGCACGAAGACGGCGCGCTCGGTCGGCGACAGCGTCTCCAGGACGATCATGAGCGCCATCGAGACGCTCTCCGCGAGCTCGACGTCCTCGGCCACGTCCGGCGCGGTGAGCAGCGGCTCCGGCAGCCAGGAGCCGACATAGTCCTCCTTACGGCGACTCATGGTGCGCAGCCGGTCGAGCGAGCGTCTGGTCGTGATTCGGACCAGGTAGGCCCGCTGGTCGCGTACCTGCTCCATGTCGACCTTCATCCACCGCAGCCAGGTCTCCTGCAGGACGTCTTCGGCGTCGACCGCTGATCCGAGCATCTCGTAGGCGACGGTGAAGAGCAGGTTGCGGTGGGCGACGAACACCTCGGTCGCGGCGTCCATCCGGCCGCCGGCGAGCGGTTCGGCTGCGCCCGTCGTCGGCTCGCTGTGCTCGTTCAGTGCCGGCTCCTGCCTGTTCGCCCTCAACTGCGCTCCATGCACAAGACGCCGGCCCGCACCGCTGTGTGACACTCGTGATCGGTGGCGCACGTCACATGACCGCCCTGTCGCAGAAGCCGGGGGTCGCCGGCGCCTCATGGCGTCAGGACGCCGCGCGAACGATCCGCGCGGCCGCACCTTCGTCGAGGCCGCTCTGTCCCGCGGTGACAAGGTGGCCGCGACCGCCCGGAGCACCGAAAGCCTCGACGAGTTGGTCGCCGCCCATGGCGACGCAGTGCTCCCGCTGGAGCGGGACGTGACCGACAAGGCCGCCGTCTTCGAGAGCGTCAAGCGGGCCACGGAGCACGTCGGCCGTCTCGACGTCATCGTGAACAACGCCGGCTACGCCCAGATGGGCGCGATCGAGGAGCTGACCGAACAGCAACTGCGCGACCAGCTGGAGACCAGCGTGTTCGGCGCGGTGTGGGTGATCCAGGCCGCGCTGCCCTACCTGCGTGAGCAGGGCGCAGGGCACATCATCCAGATGTCCTCGGCCGCCGGGCTCATCGCGATGCCGCTCGGCGGCGTGGCTGCGCCTGCAGATCCCCCTTTCCGCGCCCCGCCAGCATGCTGGTGCGCCCGGCAGACGGTGGAATCGACGCTCACATCCCAACCGATCGTCCCTGCCGCGTCCGCCCGGGCCTGTAAGGGCTGGTCGGGTAACGCGGACCCGGCGGCGCGGAAAGAGTTGCTTGCCCTGCTCGTGGCGGCGCACCGGCTGACGTCGACGCCGTGCGTGACAGACGGCTATTACTGTGACGCCACTGGCGAGCACCTACGCGGCTCATTCACCGGGTCCCTGTCGTCCCGTCTCTCCATCACGCCAGGTAGACCCGGCACCTAACCACGCCAGGTGCCCCGTCTACCCCAGCGGACGGCAGCACATGGCTAACCGGCTTTTCGCTCACATTACTGGTACCTGACGACGAGTTTGATGAGCTCATAACTGCTTCCCCGTCCAGCGGTTCCGGGGTTGGCGGTGACGGTCACCGTATTGTTCGCTGCGTCGAAGTCGGTGACAGGGATCCCAGTGATATTCGCCGCTTGCTTGATCGCATCGGGATCCGTCATCCACATGACGTGCCCGGAAAGAACCTGCGTGACATCCGTGTTTGCGAAATGCAGAGTGATGGCCTGGTTGGACAGCTCCTTCGAAGGGATCAGCACCGTGACGGTCTTGTTGCTGACATTGTGTGAGGCCACCGTTTCCGGGGTGCCGGTGGTCGCAACCGAATATCCCATCATCTCCTTAGCCATCCACCTGAATGCCTGACCATGCGGCAAGTCCTGGTAAACCCCATCGCTCACCTCGTTAAGCAAGCCGATTCCCGGCGCGATATCCGGTGCCGGCCAGTAGGACATGGACGTCACTCCGGCCCTGATCATGGCGTGCATGACGATTACCATGTTGTTCACCGAACGCAAGGCTCTCTTGTTGCCCACGGAGTTTGCCTTGGTGGCCGCCCATTCCGAGGCGAAGATCTTCGTCTTGCCGGTTCTCGATTTGATAGCTTCTAGGTTGCGGGGGATGTTTCGGTAATCTGTGGCGGAACCGTCGTCGCCTGCATAGATGTGCAGATCCACACCATCCACGTAGCGCCAGGCGGATGTGGCGTCGAACCCGTTCCTGATCCAGGTGAACTCCCACGGAGCCGTCCAGTCGCCGGTCACGTACACATTGATCGCGGGGTTGGCGGCCTTCATTTCCTGCGCAATGGCCCGTGCAACGGTCACGTATCTGCGGATTTTGTCCTGCCGGTCGCCCCCTCCAGCAGACTGCAGCCACCATTCGTTGCCGATCAACCAGTGCTTCACTGTGCCGCCGTGCGTTTGCACCAGGTTGCCGGCCTGGTTCCTTAGCATGTTCAGATTGGCTGTAGTCGGGTTACTGATATATGGACTCGTTTTGACCACGAATGCTATACTTGCAGCGGCCGCTTTTGCCTGTGCCGCATTCGCGCCAGGCTGTGGTGGGGATTGGCTCCAGCCCGGTGTGGTATTGGTTGCCCAGTCGTAGTGTTCCGATTCCCAGCCACCCGGAAATCGCAACAGCCGGTATCCGAAGCTCTGTAGTTTGGTATTGAAGGCCGGGAACTCGGCGCTGGTGATTCTGCGCCATTCATTGTTCACGCCGTACACCGTCGGCTGGATGGCCACCCTGTTGCCGGGATAAACCCAGACATGCAATGGGGCGTTGGCCGCGGAGGCAGGGACCCCAGAAGGGACGGCAGCCACAAGGCCGACGAGAAAGACGGCGGCGGCACGTACCGAACGCCGGAGAAACTGACGCATGATTCCGCCACCTGCACGAGATCGTGACTCTTGGTAGTCGTCACATGCACACAGTATGATCCACGTGGATGCGCTGCCACGTCCGCCACGGTAAGGAACGTGTCTAGGCATGCGCGGCGGAGCGGCCGGCGTCCGGTGCGGGGTTGGAGGGCGGCAGGGCCGGTCAGCGCCGAGCTCGGGACGGCCGTGTAGATCGCCTGCAACACCCAGTCGGCACGGGCATGGAGGGTCCCACTACGGGAGACGCCTAGGGATGGGACGGCCAGCCCACCGTGGCGGTTGTGCTGGCGAGCGCCCGCGGCTCATTCAGCGGGTCCCTGCTTCCCCGCTTCACCAGCACACCGGCTAGACCCGGCGCCTGGCCACGGCAGGTGCCGCCCGGTCCTATACGCGGTCCTGCATTCGCCGACGATCGTTCGCACCCGCCAGCCCCAAGCAAGGGCGATGTAGCAAAGGATCGGTCACCGCCGAGTTCCGTCAGTGGCGACGTCGCCCCCTGGAGTTGAGCCGCGGGGCCTCAACTGTGCGCGGCGTGGCCCCGCAGTCGGCCGGGTCGGGTGTGATGGTGAAGGCGCTGGTCAAACCAGTTATGTCCAGGACGCGGCGTACCCTGCCGTGTACGTGAGTCAGCTCCAGGGCGCTGCCCGCACTGGTGATCTCGCGTTGGGCCTCCCGTAGGGCGTCTAGCCCGTGAGAGTCGCAGAAGGTCAGTCCCGCCATGTCTATCGTCAGTGGGCGCTGTTCTGCCGCCAGTGCCTCGGCGACGGCGGACAGCAGGCAGGGAGCCGAGCATAGGTCCAGTTCGCCGTCCAACGCTACGACGCTGTGGTCGGCGTGGTGCGTCATCCGCGCCGAGAGGGTCATCACGATCATCCGTCCGGCAGGTCGGCAGTCGCTGCCTTCCACTTTCAGGCTATGCCGTGACCGTGGGTCACCTCTTTGTCGCGTGGTGGCGCAGGACCGCGGCGGTGGGAGCCCGGGACGGATCCCACGGAACGAGGACGTAGACGCCGTCGATCTCGACGTCAGAGTAGTCGCCATCGAGAGGGACAGGATGGCGCACGAGGACGGCCATCAGTGACTACACCTACAGTAACACTGTGTTGCCATTACGGTACGTTCAGTGAAGATTCGCTGTCGGCAGGAAGGGATCCGCATGGCAATCTCCCGGCGTACTGTCCTCGTCTGCGCAGGCGCCCGAGCCGTGATGGCACTCGTTGGGATGGTCTGGCTGATAACCGGGGCGTTCGTGGCCATGCCCGCGGCGGCCAACACCGATGGTCGCATCCGGGTCGATCTGGCGAGGGGCACAGGACCGGCCGTGACCGGCTGGGGTTTCGACATCAAACAGTCGGGCAAGGCGGGGGGCTCGCGACTGATGCGAGCCTAGCGAAGCGGATCTTCGGTGACACCAGCGTCGGTGGGCTCGGGATGTCGGTGCTGCGGATCCCGATCTATGCCACGTCCGATGTGCATCCGCGTGCGGGGAGCGTGAACGACAATGTCACGGGCAAGAGCTACCGCACCGTCGCCCAGGCGGTGACGAACGCCAAGGCGGCCGCCACGCCTCGTCGCGTGCAGGTCTTCTCCAGCCTGAAACTCGACGACGGCGGCGGTCAGAGCTTCGCCGGCTGGACCAAGTCGGCCAACGACGGGGTCGACCCGGAGCGGTACGCCACGCTGCTGCTGGACTACCTGAACTGGATGACCGACCACGGCATCCGGCCCGACGTGCTGGGCGTGGACAACGAGAGCAGATTCAACGAGGGTCGGATCACACCGGAGAAGCACGCCGCGATCGTGCGGTGGCTGCGTGAGAAGATCGCCACGCACAATGGGAACACCCCTGACCCGGCGAAGAAGATCCGTGTGCCACGGTTCATCGCGCCAGAATCCTTCCAGCCGCAGGAATGGTTCCTTGACCGGCTCGCCCAGAACGGCGCCTGGGGCACGGTCGACATCGTCGGCGTGCACTACTACAACACCCTGCGCCGCAACTATGCGGGATACCTGGCCAGTTGGCGCCGTTTCGCCGCGAAGGCGCGGGAACAGGGCAAACCGCTGTGGGACTCAGAGTTCCACTGGGATCGTCTGGACGGCCTTGCCAGCAGCCCGGGAGAGCAGTACCGCATCTCCGTTAGCGGCATGGTTGGCGCGGCCGACCACTTCGACCAGGGCTTCACCGGGATCACCTGGTGGGCGTTCGCCACGGACGGGTCCTACCTGGCGCAGGTGCAGGCAGAGTTGGTGCGATCAACCGCCGGCGCCCGGCCGTATGCCAGCGTGGACGACGGCGACGGCCCAGCCGCTGCCAGCGGCACGCTCACCACCCGCGCGTTTCGCCAGGGCAATGCGATCGTGGTGTGGATCATCAACGACACGGCGGGACAAGACCGCTCCAAGTGGATCCAGCTCGCCGGCGCCCCGGCAGTGTCCAGGCCGCAGTTCGACCGCTGGCAGTACGTAGACGGGCAGCTGAGTCGTGCTCAAGGCACCGGTTCGGTGGTGTCAGCCGACGCGGTCGCCGTGCCGGTGTCACCGCACTCGATCCAGGTGGTGCGGATCTCGGGGGTGTTCTGACCCACGAGTCGGAGGAGTGGGGCTTGGTCGGGCGTCTTCGGGGCCGCACTGGCAGAAAGGGGCCGCGAGGGCGATCGGCGCAGGCGGTGCAGCCACTTGGTAACGGCCGAGAGCGAGGGGCCAGGACGTAGCGGCGCTGCTCATCGGTGACATCGACTGAACTCGTCGCCGGGCTCAAGGTGCCGTCGATTGGGAAGGTCGTCAGGTCCTGCGGCAGGGGCTCGGACCAGGACGTCGGCGGGGCGTCTACCGGACGTTCACTATTAGCGTTCCTATTAGCGTAGGTAGGGCAGTCCCTAGGAAGAGAAACCGTCGTAGAGGTACCATCGGTGCTATGGCTAAGAACGCATCGTTCAGCTTGAGCGAAACCGTGCTCGACCTCATCGCGGCCGGCGCCGAGCGCGAGGGATTGAGCAAGTCCGCATGGATGGAGCGGGCCGCCGTCTACTATGCCGTGGTGAAGGGCGCACCGGCCGACCAGAGCAGTGACGAGCTCCTCGCCGAGGCACTTGCCGATGAGCAGGAAGCCGCCGCCGCCGATGACGAGTTCCACGAGCGAGGCGCAGCGTGATCCAACTCCAGACCGGCGGGGTCTACCTCTACGCCCCCAAGGGCATCGACCGGGAGCGGCTGATGCTCGTCATCTCTGCGCCCGGCGTGGTGGACTCCCGCCGGCGGTTCATCACCGGCCTGACAGTCATGTCCTCTCACGACGGCGACACGCTCACGGTTCCGATCACTGTCGAGGGCGCCCGCCGCTACGTCAACACCACCCAGCCGCAACGGCTGATACGTGACTGGTTCCTGGAGTACCACGGATCCCTGTCCCCCCAGGAGATGGAAGCCGTAAGGGCTTACCGGCGCCTCGCCGAGGATCTGTAACCGGCGACGAAGCGCTGAGAGACTCAACGAGGGACGTCGGCCACAACCGAACCTCCCTGCGGTTTCCGGTTCAATCACCCCAGAGCAGGACCCTACGTCACCAAAGATAACGCTTCGCGATTCTCGCAAATGATCAGTTGTTGAGGTCCGCGGTGCTCGGGTTCCGTGAGTCATTCGCTCAGGTCGCCGTTCGCAGAACTCCTCTTACGACGCAGGCGATCTGCAAGGCGGTTCTGAGACGACCTGCCTGCTCGGACGCTGTAGTTCTCGGGGCCGACATCGAGTGGGCAGGTAGCCGCTTACCAGCTGGTGCTGATCCGTTCGGACCTGTTGATCCCAGCAAAAGACAGGGTGGAGACGATCTGGCCGCGCCACAGGAGCAGGAAGTCGCGATCACCCCACAGCCGCGGCCGGTCGGGTCGCTGGGTCACGTTGGTTCTTCTTCGAGAGTCGGCAATTCTCACCGGAGCTGCATTGGCTCCCCGAACGGATCCCACTTCACTACGACGAGACCGCCATATCGCTCGGCCAGCCTGTGGCGCAGATCCTGGTCAAAGGTGTTCGTTCGACGACAACCCGGTTGACCTTCGCGTCGATCCCCATCCCGAGGGCGCCGGGCTCGTCAAGCAGCCCGTCCCCGTCAAGCACCCGCCTCAGCGCCGCTTGACTGTTGGCGACCCGCCGCACCTGCGGCACGATGTCGTACCTGACCTGTTTCCCCTCGGACCAGTACGCCCCCGAGAGCGCCGGAGCGGCCAGCGCGCGTCCTCGCGCCGTGACGTAAGGGGCGACGAGCCGGTACGGTCCGCCGTGGGCGATGTAAGGGGGAGCGAGGTCGTCCGGATACGCCTCCGCCCGCTGCTCCGCGATTGCCTGCGCCCGATTGAACGGCTCGATGCCCTCGTACGACCGGAGCATCACGGGTGAGACGGGCTCGTAGTACACCTCGACCGCGTCGTCGGTAGCCGGCTGGACGACCACCCGCAGCTCACCGGGCAGGAACAAGGGCGCCGCCGTGATGGTGTAGAGCACGAGCAGCATGAAGATCATCTTTAATCGCATGCGCGCAGAGTGTACGGGAAACCGCACCACCGTACTGAACACCAGACAGATCTGGGCTCGGCTGGGATCCTGCTGATCGTCGGTGGCGATGCGGGTCAGCAGCTCGATCGCCTCCCGCTCGCCGAGCACGTCCAGGGGTAGCACTCGCGCGCCCAGCCGATGCCAGCCCTCGCGCAGCCGGCTGGTCACCAGCACCTGTCCGGTCAGCATCCGCGCCAGCAGCGGGGCCACATCGGCCGGCTCGACGACGTCGTCGAGCACCACCAGCCAACCCTCATGAGCAGCCAGCCAGTTGGCCGGCCCGGTGCGCCAATGCCTCCAACGGCAACGCCGTGGCCAACTCCGGCTGCAGCGCCAACGCCAGTGCGGCCAGGCCCGCCTGCACCGAGGCGGCGGAATCAGCGGTGATCCACCACACCGGATTGAGCCTGCCGCCATCGCGCCGTACAGCCTGCGCCCGCGCGTAGCGGGCGGCCAGCGTGGACTTGCCGACGCCGCCCAGCCCGTGCACCGCGGCCACCACTACCTCGCCCTCGTCGCGCAGCACCGCCTCCATCGCGGCCAGCTCATCGTCGCGCCCGACGAACACACCAGTGTGCCCAGGCACGGTAACCATGCGTGGCGGCGCGGCCACCTCGGTGACCGAGCGCAGCGCCGCATCCGGCAGCACCACCTCGGTGATCATCTGATCGTGCCCGGCCTGATAGGCCCGGCCGTGCCCAACAGCCGTGGCCTGCATCCGCGTCGGCGGCTGCTGGTGCCCGGGATCGCTCGATGCCGGAGGGATGCTCACTTCTCGTTGATGGTCTGGTCGCGGCCTGCCTGATAGACGCGGCCGCGTCCGCTGGCGGTCGCCTTCATCATCAGCGAACCGACACGCGCTTGGTCGGCCGGCTCCAGCGCCGGGGTGAGGACCTCGTCCACCACCCGCTTAATCTCGTGTGCCAGGGACGGGTCGGCGCGCAGCAACTGCTGCAGCCGAAGCTGCCAGGAGCCGACCAGGGCCTGTTCGGTGTCGGCGTCGCCATCCCGCCGGGCCTCGAGCACCTGCTCGCGCACCTCGACCAGCTCCGCGTCGACGACGTCGACCTGCTCGGGGCGGGCTTTACGCCATAACGCGACCACGCCATCGCGAGCCGACTGCCAGGCGTCGGTGACCATCGCCGTCACCAGCTCGGTACCCGCGGCCACAACGATCGGATCCATGGCGGTCCCTCTCCCGGCCGACGCACGGCCTCGGGGCCCACGTTGGCCAAGCGCAGATAAGCATCGCCAGTCGCTCGGCAGCACGATCACCAGCGGCGGACCAGCGGTTCACCGGAACATCGCGGACGATCTAAGACTCGTTACCGCTGATAAGAGCGCACTATCTGCGATAGCTGACCCAGTTCTCAAGGGCACGTGCCCTTCAGGAGGGGGCGCCAGGCCCACCTCGAAGGGGGACTCGATTGCGTCGCGTGCCCCCCGGTGCAGATCCTTGGCGTTGAACGCCGAGCTCGGTGCCCCGCCCCGGGGCGCCCACGCTGAAAGGTTGTGCATGCACGAACCCTCGCGCGCCTGCGCGTAGGCAGCCGTGGCACTTACGCGGAAGGGCTCAATGAAGTGGCGTCCCGTGTCACATTCCAGGAGGCTGCGTCGTCAGACTACTGAGACAGCAGAGACCGTCGCCAGGCGAGCTGGTTGCGGTCAGATTCCTTGAACGGAGGATGCGATGACTTCACCTACCACGATTCGCATGAAGAGCATGCTATTAGCAGCCCTCGTCGCAGCGGCGACGGTCGTCGCCATCGCTCCTGGCGTGGCGCACGCGGATCCACCACCAAGCGGGTGCAAAAGCGGGATCAGCCGCAGTGAGCCATCCACCTGGGCCGGGTGCACGACCGGATCGGGATATGTGCGGGCCGTCGCAACCTGCGCCAATAAGTCTGACAAAACAACAAGTTTGGGCCGCTGGGTGTCAGTTGGTCTTTACTCCTGGGCCTTCTGCCCTGCCAGCCACCCCACGCCTGTAGCCCATGCATACAAGATCAAAACATACTAATGAACAGATTCCGGCTCTACCTCGGGTGCCACCGGAATGCCCAGGAATCGTCGTCAAGTTCCCCTCTGCTCAAGGCTGCCGCCCGCCTGCTTCTGAATGACGCCCGCGAACGGCCAACCCTGCGCGAGGCAGCCCATGAACTCATCACCACTTTGTGATCTGGCCCACGAGCGCACACCTTCACGCAAATGCTCTTTGGTTGCGGGCGGCCCCGGGTGGTGATCAGCGGGTCGTTAGCATGCCGGGAGTGGGGAGAGGGGTCTGGCCTTTCCTGGAGGAACGTCAGGCCCCTCCACCAAGCTCTGGATTCTTGGGTTCGGCCTCGTGAACCGGTAGTTTGGGGTGCCGGTAACGCCCATGCCATCGGGCGCACTATCTGACCAACGTGATGGCAGAGCACATGGGGTTCTATGTGATCTCTACCAAGCGGCAGTACATTCGCCCGATCGTGGAGGAACGGCTCCTTGAAGAGGTGCGGGCCGAGCTCGGCTACAACCTGGAGGCGCACGAGGGCTCTGTACAGGCCATGGTGAAGCATTTCACCACAACCCTTCAGGGGGTCGCGGCCCGTACTGCCGGACCGCTGGGCACAGGTGGCTCCCTACATCGAAGACACCTGCAGGCAACTGCGATCTTCGTCGTTGAAGTGGGCCGGCAGGGAAGAGCTGACAAGCGATCTTGCCGAAATCGCTTCCCGGGTACTCGGGGAGGACGCCAGGTGGCGCACCGTGTAGGCCCAGGTCCATGGCTAGCCTAATACTCCAGCCGTAGATCGTGATCTTCGTGGTCGTGGAGTGGCGTGGAACAATGGCGCCAGCGAGCCGGGGGTGTTCCTGCCGAACAGCGCCGGTCACGGACACCCGTCTGCGAACGTGTTATCAGGTTCCAACGCCGCTTGATGGTTGCATTGCCGGGCGGAGGAAGGTCCGGTCGAAGCGGCGGATGCAGCGGGTCTTCGTGCTCAGCTGCCAGAGCTGCTGAGCATCCGGATCTTGCCGGATGGCAGCACGGTAGTCCTCGTAGGCAGCCAGGCTGGGGAAGGAGAACAAGGCGTAGGCGATGTCGTTGGCTCCTTCGTGCGGCAAGAAGCAACCGTGATGCGTGCCGCCGAAGCGGGTGACGATCGGGATCCATCCCGTCACGTACGTCTCGAACGCTGCAGTCTGGCTGGGGTCGATTTCGTAGCGCAGATGACAAGTGATCATATGAATATTCTTCCTGGCTCGGTGAGGTGCCCAGTTCGGTTCGAGCGCTGAGCGCCTCGGCGGCGGGCTGGCCGAGATGCGGGCTTCATGATTGGAGGGCGGCCTGGCGGTGGTAGTGGCTTGCGCGGGCACGGGCTTGGTGACGCCGTCGCCAGCGGGACCAGTGCAAGACGAACGCGATGCTGCGGATAGGTCCGCTAGTCAGGCGCGTGAACAGGCGCTGGGCTTCGGGCAAGGTCATCGGCACGAGGTCGGGCTGGGCGTTGTGGTCGCTGCGTTCGCGGGCGGTCACTGCGGCCAGGAAGGCGTGGGCAAGCAGGACCAGGGTGGTCCACCGATACCATGACGTCCAGGTGCGGACCTGGTGTTGGTCCAGTCCGGTCAGGCCGTTGCCGGTCTGAAACGACTCCTCGATGCGCCAGCGCGTGCCGGCCACCTTGACCAGGACCGGCAGCGGCACCGGACCGGGCGCATAACAGCGGTAGAAGGCCAGCTCGCCGGTGCGGTGGTGGCGGCGGATCAGCAGCCAGCGGCGGCCCGGCTGCTCGGAGGCGATGGTGATGAGCGCCCAGTCGTAGTAACGCTGTCCCTTGGCTCCGGCTCCGACCGACAGCCGTTGCCAGGCGGTCTTGGGCAGCCGGGCGGCGATCTCGTCGGCGCGCCGGGTTCCGGCCGCGGTGGTGATGCGATGGTTGGATGCCACCGCCATGGCGTAGCTGACCTGGCCTGTTTCCAGCACGGTGCGCAGCGGGGTGCTGGAGCCGTAGACCTCATCACCGGTCACCCAGCCGCGGATCCCCGTGGCCAGTGCGCGGCCGATCATCTGTGCGGCCAGCTCGGGCTTGGTCGCGAATCGCCGCTCGGCGGGTACCTTGGCCCGCTCACGCCGCACCTGATCACCTGACCAGCTCTCGGGCAGATACAGCTCCCGGTCGATCAACGCGTGCCCCGCTGCGGTGACGTAGGTCAGGAACACGCCGACCTGGCTGTTTTCGATACGCCCGGCGGTTCCGGTGTATTGGCGCTGCACCGCGACCGTCGCGTTGCCCTTCTTCAGATCACCGGTCTCGTCGATTACCAGCACCACGTCGGCCTCGCCGAGCTGTTCCACGACGTAGTCGCGGATGTCGTCGCGTACCGCGTCGGCGTCCCAGCGGGCCCGGGCCAGCAGGTGCTGCATGCCATCGGGGGTCAGGTCTCCGGCGTGTTCGGCCAGTGTCCAGCAGTTCTTGCGCGGTAGTTCGGACAGCAGCCCGGCGACGAACGCCGCTGCCCGTCGGCGCGGCTCGACGCGGGCGAACCGGCCAGCGATCCTGGCCATCAGCTCGTCCAGCATCGCGCTCCACCGGCCAGGCGTTACGCTATGGCTCGCGGCCACCGTTCGATCTTCGTTTGTCCTCACAAACACACGATGATCACGCGGTGGCCGTACGCATTCTCATCCGACCCAGTGCAAGATCACGATCTATGGCTGGAGTACTAAGCAGCTCGTTCGCTACCGTCGCATCATGGGCTTACCAAACAAGGCGACAGTGGTATACCTGATTGAAGATCATGATAAATGCCCAGGTGGAAGGCGCGTTATAAGCTGGCGGGGAGATGCCTGGTCAAACTGGCCGAGTACGAAAACCGGCCGGAAGCGCGACTTTCGTCGGGCGTCAACGTGAGATGTCCGATGTGCGGCACTTGATGCCGAGAACGCGGCTGCTGACGCTGACCGGTCCGGGAGGGGTCGGCAAGACCCGGCTGGCGTTGCACGCCGCCCACGCGTTGCGGTCGCGCTTTCGCGACGGGGTGGCGGTCGTAGAAGTGCATCCACTCACGCATGACGATCTGCTCGCCCCAGCGGTGGCCGCCGCGCTGGGAGCGCGGGACCTCCACCGGCCGGTACGGCCGCAGCTGGCAGAGCACCTGGCCGACAAGCGGATGCTGCTCGTGCTGGACGGCTGCGAACATCTGGTGCAGGCGTGCGCGGAGTTGACGCAGTGGCTGCTGGGCACGGCTCCCCGCGTGCGCGTCATGACGACCAGCCGGCACCGTCTGGGCGTGATCGGCGAGCAGGTGCTGGAGATCGGACCGCTGCCGTACGCCGACCAGCACGCCCCGGTACGCGAGATCGCCCGCAGTGACGCGGTACGGCTGCTGATTGAGCGGGCTGTCACCGCCCAGGTCGGCTTGAGGGTCGATGCCGCCACGATTCCGGTACTCGCCCGCATCTGCCGGCGGCTGGACGGCATCCCGCTGGCCATCGAGCTGGCCGCGGCGCGATTGCGCGCTTGCCCCCTGGAGCAGCTCGAGCGGGAGCTGGAGGACGACGGCACCGGCCTGGCCGGCCACAGCTCATCGCCGTCCGCCGACTTCCACGACAGTCTGCGTGCCACCATCGACTGGAGCTACCGGCTGTGCTCACCTGCCGAACGACGGCTTTGGGGGCGTCTTTCGCTCTTCCCAGGTGGCGTCGATCTGGAGACGGCCGAGGAGGTGTGCTCCGGTGCCGGCATCGCCGTCGAGGATATCGTCGACGTGATCGCCGCCTTGGTCGACCATTCGATCCTGTCAGCTCGGCCGTCGGCGACAGGCATGCGCTACTGGTTGCTGGACACCCTGCGCGCCTACGGGGGTCAATGCCTGACCTCCCACGATGAAGAGTTGCTGCGGGAGCGGTACTGCGCTCACTACCGGTCCCTGGCCGAACGGCAGTCGATCGACCGGCTCAGCCCCGACCAGCTCGAGAGCTTCCGCATCCTGCAGATCGAGTTGCCCAACGTGCGCACCGCTCTGAAGTTCTTCTATAGCAGTCCTGCCTCGGCTGAAGGCGGCCTGAACATGGCCGCCCGGCTTGGAGCCTTCTGGCTGCTGGCCGGGGCTTTGACCGAGGGCAGGCATTGGCTGGATCATGGCCTCGACCTCGTACCAGCGCGGACCCGGACGCGTATCACCGCACTGTGGGTTGACGCCCTGCTGGCGATCTACCAGCGAGATCCCGCTGCGGCCACGGCATGGCTTGGCCAGTGTCATGTCTTGGCCGAGGAGCTCGAAGATGAGACAGGCCGGACATACGCCGCCATGACGGACGGCATCGCCGAGCTGGCGGCCGGCAACACCGGACATGGCCTGGCCTTGATGGAGGCGGCACGCGCACGCCAGCGGGCGGCCGGCGATCTCGACGCGGTTGGCCTCAACCTCTATCTGGCCGCGACGTTCTGCGCCGCCGACGATCCCGATACCGCCGAGGCACTCGGCCGTGAGCTGCTGGCGTTGTGCGAGGTCCACGGCGCGCCTTTGTTCCGCGCGTACGCGCTGTTCCTCATCGGCGTCGCGGCCTGGAAACACGGAGACTCCCGCCAGACCGAGAGACTAGTCCAGCAGGCCACCGCGCCATGGATGGCCGTCAACGACCACTGGGGGCTGGCCAAGGCGTTGGAGGTGCTGGCTTGGACCGCCGAAGCCCGCCATGCCCACGAGCGCGCCGCCCGCCTGCTGGGCGCCGCCGAGGCACTGTGGCAAGAGATCGGCTTCGCCCCGACCCTGCTGCCCTACCACACCCACTCCCACCAGGACTGTGAGCGCGGCGCCCGCCAAGCGCTCGGACAACGGGCGTTCGCCGCCGCCTTCCGCCGCGGAGCCGAACTCGATCTCCACACCGCGGTGGCATATGCGATCAGCAACGACGATCGCCAATGAACGCCGAGCCTGGCCGTGACGTTCCGGGATCCCGGCCAGGACGCCTCGACATGCAGCCCGATGTCCTCATCGACCACCACCCACGACACCGACTCGTCGGCGGCCACCGCCCGCTCAGGCCGGTAGAACCGAGGCAGTGCACCTGACATGGCTGACATGCCTGAAGACCCCTAGATATCTGGTCAGGCAAGTACACGCCAACCTTACTTGCCTGACTACTAAGGTCACCCAAGATAACGCGAAGGCCTGGGGTACCATCCGGCCCCCGTTCTGGTGGAAGAAGAGGCGGCACGGAGCAAGGCACTCGCCGGTGACGTCGATCGCACAGACCGCATACGCTATCCGCCCTGGCGGGGGTCGTCGTGCCGGTCGAGGCCGTCATGGTAGCCCTGCTGCCTGGCCTCGGTCAGCGCACGACTGTGGTAGCGCCGGCCGGCCCGCAGGAGCAGGAACAAGCCCACGATGACCACCAGCATCCCTATGGCCTCGCGAAGCGGCAACACTGTGATGGACGCCTCCCGCGTGATGGTCTTCCCGTTTCCGTCGACACGCTGATCGAGGCGCGGCACAGGCACAACAGGGGCGGGTCGGTCCATTCGGCGGTGACGACGCGGGTGGAGGTGCCAAGCACGGTGAAGTCGGGGAACGCCAGTTTCTTCTCGCCCACCTGAGTGACCAGGCCGTGGGGGCGCACGTAGTCCTGGTGCACGTTGCCCCGGTTGTGCACGGGAAGGGACAAGACGACCGGCCCGCCCGAGGTGATCTTGGGGGCCTGGAGGTCTCCGAGGTCGATGTCGCGGGTCACGGTTCCGGGCACGGAGATGAGCAGCTTGGCGGCGATGGACCGCTCCAGCAGGACGTTCTCGGCCGCCTGCACCGGCGGGGCCTTGAACAGCAGCCCGACGTAGCGCTCACCCGGTTCCGGGCGGTCGGGGGACGGTGATCTGCACGCGGACTTTGCGGGTGCGGCCGGGCTCCAGTGTGAAGTGCTGGGGCCGCGTTTGCACCCAGGAGGCCGCCGACCATGATCCGGCCGGGTGGAAGGTGAGGGTGCCGTCAGAGTCTTGGGTGAACTCGGCCGCGCCCATCTCGATGGACGCCGCGGCGCTGCCCCCGTTCTTGATGTGCACGACCGCATTCTTGAGAGGTGGACAACCCGTGTGGCCATACCCCTGATTGGCGGCTGGGGCCGTCGAGATAGACTCCAAATAGTAGGTCACCCATAGTAATGATTCAAGTGCTGATCGCAAGTAGTGCGGCCCACAGATGGGGATGGGTAGCCGAGGAATCACACAGGATGGTGACGAGAGCGGCTCCCGCCATGGCCGCCCCTCGGCTGTGGTGTGGCGAGGGCGCGGCTTAATGGCCAGACAGCTCCGGATCTGCGCACGGTCCGCGGACTCGCCGCGCTCGGCCGGGGTTTGCCGGCCCGTAGCCCATCACGGCCGGGCCTGCAAGCACAGCTCGAACCAGATGACGCCGTCCTGGGTGCCCCAGCAGCAGGCCAGCCGCTCCAGCAGCGCGTGCACGCGTCGAGCCGGCTGCGCCGGCGCGGCGCCGGCCTGGTGTGCACGTCCGATCTCGCAGCGCAGCAGCCCATCCTCGGCCCACAGCGTGAGCCGGATCCTGTCGGCGCTGTGCCGCAGGGCGTCGGCGATCAGCTCCCCGGCCAGCAGCGCGGCAGGTTCGGCTGGCGCATGCAGGCGCCAAGCCGAAAGCCGGGCGGTGACCATCCGACGCGCGGCAGGCACGGCCGAGGGCCGCGCTGACAGCGTCCAAGCCGCCGTCCGCTCCTGGCCCAACCATCCCGCACGAACGGCCAGGTCATGTCCCATAGCCAGCAGCCCGTTCCAGGACCGGAGCCGCCAGGCAGGCGGAGGCGGCGGCAGGCCGCCCGACGTTGGTTGCATCTCACACATGACTCCCACGTTGACCCTTCCCCCGATGGCGTGAGCAGACCTCCAGCCTGTGCGCCACATCACACCGGACGACATGGGACAAATCCCCAGATAGCTACGTAGATGGGACTGCGTACCTAGCGCACGCGCGCAACTGACGAGGTCGTTAGTGATCGGCCATTCCAGCCGGAACCCGCCCGACCTCTTGGCCCAGCCCCTTACGCTTGGCCCATGACCTCCCTTGATGAGCTGAAGCTGACCTCAGAGGATCTGGAGCTGCTGGTTTCTCTATCTGCATCATCAAGCTCATGTGATAGGGGGAGGCGGTGGACGCCACCGCGGCGCAAACGCGAGACTTGCTCGCTCAAGAGATCATGACCAACGCGGGTGACCTGACTGAGGTCACCTTCTGGCTGATCCTGGCGGATATGAGCGTCCCCTGCCCCGGTCCACTCCTATCCCGCGCCGCCGGCCATTGTTCACAGCGACGAGCCGGTGGAAGTCAAGATTGAGATGCACCGACACCTCGACGGCGGTTACGGCTCGGAGACCGCTTCACCCCGCTGCTGACCGTCTTGGCCCTCTACAGCGAAGCCGCTCGAATCCTCACCCTCTCTGCCGACGACCCGTCCAAGCATGGCGAAGGTGGCCCTGAACGCTCCCTGACAGACGAATTTAAGCCGGATAGGGCCGCGTACGGCCGGAAGGGGCAGCGGGTCGTATCGAGCACCACGGCCTGGAAAGAACGTGGTGATGATCGTTATCTCGCCGGGCTTACCCCGTCATGGTCGAGCCGGAAACCGCCCCCTGATCTACGTCACGAGCTGATCGGGCAGAGAGCGTCGGCGATGTTGATGATCTCGGGCAGCGCATACCGTTCCCGCAGGTTCTCTAGCGCCTCCCAGTGCGCCATGGGCGGCTTCTCTCCGGTGGTGATCGTGGTGGTCACGTCACGCACGCGGACGATCAGCGAGTGAGCGAGCGCGAGCGTCTGCGTGTAGCTGCCCGCGTAGGGCAGCGCCACCTCGCCGGCCTCGGTGACCACGGCGATCTGCTGCTCGACCAGCCAGCGCGCGAACGGAGATTCCGCGGGCCGGATCACCACGTGGCTGTAGGCCCCGCTGTGCCCGAGCAGTGCAGCGGAGGGCTCGGCCTGCGCCGCCTCGAAATAGGCGACCAGCAACGCTTTCTCGAACCGCTCGAACATCATGATCAGGACTCTGCTCGTGGCCGAGTCACCGCTATCCAAGGTGCCGGTCAAGGCAGCCAACAAGGGGACTTCCCCCGCCGGCGCCATCGTGAGCAAATTCCTGCTCCGCTGGCAACGTGATACACATGCCCAGCCAGTGACCTGCGGACATACTGGCGAACACCGATCGGGGCTGCTCAGTCGAGCACCGCGAGGTGGTCGGCGGCGCCCCCGTGCCACTCGATCATGAAAAGGGTGGCGTCGTCGCTGGTGCGCCCGCCCCGTTCCCCCTTCAGCGTGTGCGAGAGCCGGCGCAGATCCGCCCGCACCCCCTCGACGGCTCATCCCCCAGACGGTTGACGCAGCGGATGAGACGTTCCTCACCGAACGGCTCCCCGCCGGCCACGTGTCGCTCCTCGACGATGCCATCGGTGTACGGGGTTGAGGAACCCAGGAACAGCCATTGGCGGTGAGAATGATCTTGAGCGAAGAGTGATGCCCAACGCCGGTGTGTGATTGCTTGGGGCGGGGCGATGATCCTGCGTTCTACGTGGAGGTTTCTGGCCCGTGGATGATGCGGTGGATGGTGGAGCGTCCGACGCTGTACTCGGTGGCCAGGTCGGCCAGGGACATCTCGCCCTCGGCGTATCGGCGGCGGATGGAACGTCGGGCGGATTCGGGCAGCTTGGGTTGTTTGCCCTTGAGCTTGCCGTTCTTCTTGGCCAGGGCCATGCCCCTCGCGGGTGCGCATGTGCCCGAGATTGGCCTCGAACTCGGCGACCATGGCCAGGGTCTGCAGGAACAGCCGCCCGAACGGGTCGTTCCAGTCGTAGACCGAGCCGCCGAGTCCGAACAGGACGCCGCGTCCGGACAGGTCGGTGAGGATCTCGTTGGCCTCGGCCATGTTGCGGGCGAACCGATCGAACTTGGTCACGGTGAACACCGGCCCGTTCCAGACGGCGGCGAGGGCCTGGTCGAGGCCGGCGCGGTTGCGACGGGTGGTGCCGGAGAAGCCGCGGTCGATGTAGATGCGGTCTTCGGGGACGCCGAGGGTCAGGAGTTGCTCGGTCTGGATCACGACGTCTTGCTCGTCGGTCGAGCAGCGGGCGTAGCCGACGCGAGTTCCGTTCACGCGCTCGAGTGTTCCGGATGGGGGGCCTTCACCGGAACAGTTCGCGGAACACCTATACGGAACACCCTGACCTGGGGCGGTTGTCCGGGCGGCTGGTGTTCCGGTGGGGGATCTCCTTACGGAACATTAGTTCAACCACAGGCAGGGACGAGGGCTGCCCGGTTTCAGGCGCCAGATCTCCTCCGGGAAGCGCATCTTTTTGGGATCATCAACACCAACCGGCGAAGATCTCAACGCGGAAGCGATGCTATGGCCGACCCCCTACGCGACAGCGATCCGACCCACATCGGCCCCTACCGGCTGCACTCACGGCTCGGCGGGGGCGGGATGGGACAGGTGTTCCTGGGCCGTTCCCCGGGCGGACGCCTGGTGGCCGTCAAGGTGGTGCGCCCCGAACTGGCCGACGACACCGACTTCCGAAGGCGCTTCGCCGCCGAGGTGGAGGCCGCCCGCAAGGTCGGCGGGTTCTATACCGCTCAGGTTGTGGACGCCGGCACCGACGCCTCCCCGCCGTGGCTGGCCACCGCCTATATCCCCGGCCCCTCTCTGCACCAGGCCATCGAAGAGCATGGGCCGCTCCCCTTGCAGTCGGTCGCAGTGCTGGGAGCCGGGCTGGCTGAAGGACTCGCCGCCGTGCATACCTGCGCGGTGGTGCACCGGGACCTCAAACCCGCCAACGTCATCCTCGCCGAGGACGGGCCCCGCCTGATCGACTTCGGTATCGCCCGGGCCCTGGACGCCACCAGCCACACCCAGAGCGCCACCGTGCTGGGCACCGCCGCGTTCATGTCCCCCGAACAGGCCATGGCCCAGAAGGTCGGGCCAGCCTCGGACGTGTTCTCGCTCGGCAGCGTGCTCGCCTTCGCCGCAACCGGCCACAGCCCCTTCGGAACGGGGCCCGTCCACGCGGTCCTCTTCCGCGTCGTGCACGCCGAGCCGGACCTGAGCGGTGTGCCCGCCCCGCTGGCCGCTCTGCTGACAGCCTGCCTGGCCAAGGACCCCACCGCCCGGCCCGACCTGCAGCAGGTGCTGGCCCACCTCACCGCGCTCGCTTCGCCTGGCACCGGCCCCGGCCAGGGGCGGTGGCTGCCGGAAGCGCTCACCCAGATCATCGCCGAACGCCGAACCCTGACGCTGACCGCTGTCGACCGCCCAGCTGCAGGCGGCACGGACAGTGACAATCCCCCGACGATGGCGCCACCACCGCCCGGCCACGCGGGCCAGCCGCGGCCACCGCAGCCGGTCAATGAACGCCACCACATGCACGGCGGCAGCCTGCCGTACCCGGCCACCGGCTACCGGATCGCCGTCTACGTACTGCTCGCCCTCTTCGCTCTGGTCTCCGTGAGCACGGCGATGCACCAGCTCGCCTACGCCGAAGACGCGGGACAGATGCGCCTGCTGGAGAACTACAACGACATCCACGAATTCAGTGAGACGTCCAGCACCATCATGTTGGCAGCCCAAATGATCGTGGGCGTGGGACTTCTGGTCTGCTGGCTGCTCTGGTTCTTCCGGGTGCGAGTGGGCGCCGAGCGGCTCGCACCCGGCCAGCTGCGGTACCGCCCCTCCATGGCCGTGTACAGCTGGTTCATCCCGATCGGCAACCTGTGGCTGCCCAAGCAGATCGCCGACGACATCTGGCGCGCCTCCAGCCCGCCCGGACGCAGCGGCACGATGGCCCCGGCCGGTCTCCTGCACACGTGGTGGGCCCTGTGGCTGGTCACTTTCCTGACCTGGCCCCTCTTCTGGTACGAGTGGACGGAATTTCTCAGCACACACAGCGAACACATGGCCTACGACGGCTCCCTGTACCATGCGTACGAGTACACACCAGCCGTCTGGGCCAGCCTGGCCCTGCACGTGCTGGTCGTGCCGACGGCGATCGTCACCGCTCGGTATGTGCGGAGACTGAGCGCCATGCAGGCGGCCAAACTCAACAGCTGACCGCCGAGCCCCCACACGGCTCAAGGAAAGCTTCGGTGGAAGGGAACGATCGCCGTGGCCGCAAGCCTGCGGTCTACACCCCCTCCTCGTCCTCCCCACCGCCGTCGGAGAGGTCGGCAGGTCGGGGATCTCGCCGAGGGGCCGCAGGCCCTCGGCCGCCGCGGAGGAGGAGATGGAGTAGCGGCCCAGGACGTTCAGGCGGGCGTGGCCGAGCGGGCTGAGCCGGGCGGCGTCCTCGTCCTTGACCGGGACGCCGTCGGCGCGCAGCCGGTCGACCGCGGCCGACAGATACTTCGAGTTCCACAGCGACCGCGTTGACGACGAGCCCCAGAGCCGCCTTCAGGCTCGGCATCCTGCTCATCAACAACGACGCCCCCCAAGAAGGCGTTCTGTTCCTCCAGCGCGCCGCCCGCGTGAACAGCAAGCTGAGGCTCACCCTGCCCGACCTCACCGTCCGCGACCGGCTGTGCGGCGCCATCGTCAGCGACGTCTGCCGCGACATCGCCGACGCCTACCGCGCCAGCGGCATGAAGACCAGGGCGAGAAGGTGGAATGCCTACAGTGACACCATCGACACCACCTTCCCGCTCGCCGCCCTGCTCTACCGCCGCACACAGCCCGCCGGCCGCCACGCACGCGACGTCACCCATGACTGGTCCGCCTTGAAGACAGCGAGATCAAGCAGATCAGCACCATCTACACGTTCAAGCGCGCCGCCGGCCCTTCACCCACGACGCCCCCGGGTGGCGCGGCGGCTCCCACCCTGTACCCCTCGTACCCCTTCGACAGCTCTCGGCAGGCCGACCTCTGGGATCAGATCTTCAGCAATCTCGATTCTGACGACGACTTCTGGAACGAGATCACCACAATCGGTTAGCAGGTGTACGAACAAAATCAGGCCGAGACGATGGACCGTCGTCATTGTTTGAGTGATCATTCGCGGCACTGCGGTCGACGCCGACGCCCTGAGACGGATGTGGGCGGAGGGGTCTGCCGACGTTCGGGGTCCGGTCGCGCTGATTAGAGGAGCCGCGATATCTCGGTCGCGGCGCTGAGCACCAGTGGGGCGATCGTGCTCTCATCCCGCACGCCGATGGTGACCACGCCCACGCTGGCGTTGGCCGGGCGCCGTGGCGTGGTGATCGGGGCGGCGACACCCCACGCCCCGGGCTGCAGCTCACCCGCGGTGACCGAGTAACCGGAGACGCGGGCCTCCGCTATCGCCGCGCGCTCCCCCGGGCAGGGCGGGCGGCCGGCCAGGATGGCGATCCCTGAGGCGCCGCGGTCTGCCGGATGCCGGGTACCGGGGCGATAGCTGACGTGGATCTGTGAGGCGCGCGGCTCGGCCACGGTGAGCACGACCGCCTGGCTCTCGTCGATGTCGAGCACCGTGATGAAAGCGGTGGCGTTGCAGGTGTCGGCCAGCATCTGGAGCGCGGAGGCGGCCGCGCTGCGGAGCCTGTGCTGCACGGCGGCGTTGAGCTCGACGATGCCGAGGCCGAGGGTGTAGCGGGTGCCGATCCGTGCGACCAGCCGGTGGTTGCCGAGGGCGGCCAGATGGCGGGAGACGGCGTTGCGATGGATCCCGGCCAATTGCGCGAGTTCGGTGATCGTCAAACCGTCCGGGTGGTCCCTGAGGATCTCCAGGAGCCGCAGTCCGGTGTCGATCGTCTTCGAGCCCGCCATGGAGGCGGCCGTGCTGTGGTGCTCCGCGGTCATCGGACGCCTTGGCGAGGTACGGGTGTGTAGCGTACGGGCAGGTGCTTGATGCCGCCGATGAAGTTCGACACCAGCCGGACAGGTGGTCCGGCGAGCTCGACGTCGGGCAGCCGCCAAAGAAGTTCGCGGTAGAACGCGCGGAGTTGCAGCCGGGCGAAATGGGAGCCGAGGCACACGTGCGGGCCGTTTCCGAACGAGATGTGGTCATTGGGCCGGCGTGCGATGTCGAAACGTATCGGGTCGGGGAACTGCCGCTCGTCGAAGTTGGCGGCACCGTGAAAGACGACGACCTTGTCGCCCGCGGCGATGGCTCGTCCGGCCAGGACGGTGTCGCGTACTGCTGTACGTCGGAAGCTGAGGACGGGGGGATGCCAGCGCAGCATCTCCTCGATGGCCGAGTCGAGGAGCTCAGGCTGATCGAGCAGCCGACGATGCTGGTCTGGATGGTCGAGCAAGGCGAGCATCCCGCCGGGCAGGGCCGAACGCACCGTGTCGTTGCCCGCGATGACCAGGAGAAAGAAGAACATCGAGAGTTCGGGATCGGTGAGACGCTGCCCGTCCACCTCCGCCGTGGCGAGCGCGGTCATGACGTCGGTTGCCGGGTTCCGGCGCTTGTAGGCGGCGAGGGAGTGAGCGTACTCGAACATGTCGCTGAGCATGGCCGGGGATCGCGGATTGACCGGCTTGCCGTCCGGGCCGCGTACGACGGTCGCGTGGTCGGGATCCTGGTAGCCGATCACGCGGTTGGTCCACTCCAGGATCTGGCCGCGATCGGCGGAGGGGATGCCGAGGAGATCGGCGAGGTTGTGGATCGGGTAGTCGTCGGTCACGTCCACCGGCAGGTCGCACTCGCCTCGCTCGGCGATCTCGTCGACGAGCAGGCGCGCCCGTGCCGCGATGCCGGTCCTGAAGCGCTCGATGCGCCTGGCGGTGAACACGCCGGAGACTATCCGCCGGAGCCGGCCGTGGTCCGGCGGATCGAGGTTGAGCATCGTGCGCCGGATGAACGACAGGTCGGCGGGGTCCGGGTCACGGATCTGGGTGGCGCCGAGCCAGGAGCTGTACTCCATCGGCGTGCGCAGCACGCGTACGACGTCCGCGTGGCGGGTCACCGCCCAGAACCCGGGCCCTGCCGGCCAGTCACCGACCTCGTGCTCCTCGTGCCAGTGCACGGGGTCGTGGTCGCGCAGCCAGCGGTACGTCTCATGCGGGATGCCTTGTGCGTAGATACGCGGGTCGAACACGTTGACCGTCGTATTCATGTCGATCATGGACATCCCATCTGGAGATCGTCAGGCGGACAGGAAACGTTCGATGGCGGACACCAGGGCCAACGGTGTCTCATCCATCGCGTAGTGGCCGGCGTCCGCGAATGTCAGCAGCTCGGCGTTCGGGTACCACTGCAGCCACGTACCCCGCATGACATCGGCGGAAAGTGCGGGGTCGTGCTCACCGGCGATGACGAGCACGGGCGTGGCGGCGCCGGCCACCTCGGTGTGGAAGTCGGTGCGCGCCCAGGCGTCCAGGTAGGCCCGGTAGGCGGTCACCGTGGAGTTCCGCAGCGAGTTGTCCACCATCTCATCGAGCCATGTGCCCGGAAGCCGGTTGCCGGTGGTGAGATCGATGATCGCACGACGGTTGGCGGGCTCCTCGGCGGAGCCGGAGAACAACGCCCAGCCCTGCTCGTCGAACGGCACGCCGGAGGCCGGCACCGGAGAGATGCCGACGAGCTTGCGGACCCGGCCGGGCGCGTCCAGCATCACCCGCTGCATCGCCGTGCCGCCCATGGAGTGACCAACCAGGGAGAAGCTCTCCCAGCCCAGCTTGTCGGCGAGTGCTATCACATCGCCGGCGATCTCGGCGAGGGTGTACTCGCCGGTGAGGTCGCGGGCCTCGCCGTACCCCCGGTAGTCGGGGAAGGCGTAGGTGAAGGCGTCGCCGTCCAGGTAGGGCTGGATCTTCCTGAAGGAGCCGCGGTCTCCCAACCAGCCGTGCAACGCGATTACGCGGTGCGGCCCGGAGCCGCGGACGTCGTGAGGAAGGACGACGGGGGACATGGGGGATTCTCCTTCGTGTTCGTGGCGCCGGATGGGGAACGCTCAGCGAATGTCCTGCCAGTCGGCACCTCGCCCGCCCGTCGGGCGCCGCCGAGGCACTCCAGGCTGAACCAGACGTACTTGCCGGCTTCGTGCTGGACGGCGCCCCACTGGTCGGCCTGCGCCTCCACCAGGAACAGCCCACGCCCGCTTTCGGAGAAGAAGTCAGGGGCTCGCTGCGTGGGGAGGGTCGGATCGGAGTCGCAGACCGCCAGCCAGACCGTGGTGTCCCCCACCCGCACGTTGATCCTTATACCGGAGGATCCCCGAGCGGGAGGGGCGGCGTGCTGGACCGCGTTCGTGACCAGCTCGCTGGTCAGCTCGGCGATCGTCGCCTCGTCGGCGGCGCAGAGAGACAGATCCCAGGAGGCGAGCATTGCCGACACCCAGCGGCGGGCGATTGATGACGCGATGGGGGAGCAGGGCAGATCGCACCAGCCGGAGAGCCGTCTGCTCGTGAGGTCGCTGACGATGGTCACCGCGCGCTCGCTCCGATCGGCGGTGAAGGGCAGGTCGGCGTGCCGTTACGGCACCGCGCCGCACTCCGCGGCTTGGCGGCTCCCGGGCCCGCGCCACCCTCCATGGGGCGCCTTGATAAGGCGGCGGCCGGCCCGCCCTCGGGTTTCAGGCAATGCATCGCGAACACGGCGTGAACTTCTCCCGGGATGCCCAAATATTGGGCATGGTGGTCAAAAGATGGGCGCGCAGAGAAGAAAGCATCGATCGGAATAAAGCTGTTGTCAACGCGAATGGCGCAAAACGTGGATCATTCGTGTTGAGGGCGGAATGCGGGAGCCCCGCTGCGGGGGGGTACGCCGTACTGACCTCGCTGGAACTCGAGCTGGAACCGGCCGGGCACCTGGCGGAGCTGGCCAGCGCGTTGGAGGGCGCCTATGTCCGGGTGCTGGATGGGCTCGGCGGCAACACCGCGGTGCAGTTCGTCGGCGGCCGGCTGCAGTTGGAGAAGCTTGGCCCGCTGGCCGAACCACCGCTGATGAAGGAGCTGCGCAGCCTCATCGACGGGCCGCCGAAGCCGACGCGTGGATCCTCGGCGCCGGCATCGGAAAGATCGCCCAACGCCTGCCGTCGATCAACCCGGCCGAGCTGTCGCCCGGCGACTTGATCAGGCTGATGGACGTGACGACGCAGCATCGGCGCAGCCTGTTCGGCGACCCGGCCGCCACCCTGGCGCCGGCCGACGCGGAGGCGGCCGAGCGGCAGGCCCGCCTGTCGGAGGAGCAAGGCCTGATGTTGTCCGAGGTGATTCGCCGCATCTGCGACGCGCTGCAGGGCGAGGTGCTGGGGCTGGTCACCGAACTGGCCGGGCCGCAAGACGGGGAGGACGGGCAGGCCGTGGAGCGGTTCGCCGCGACGGTCGCCGGCGCGGTGCGGACGCGCTGGCCTGCCTGGTTGTCCCGGATCGTGCCGGAGCAGATCGCCGCCGTCACGGGAGAGGAAGAGACACCGACATGGGCGAAACCCGCACCCACCCCCGAACGCTTGAGAGGACCCCAGCCGTGACCGACCCGCACGTGACCATCAACCTCACCTTCCGCACCCCGGCGGCCGCCCCCGTCGTGCTCGAACACATCGTGGCCGCCATCAACAAGCACGGCATGCCGTACCAGCTGGCGAACGCCGGGTGCGACAGCTTCGACCTCGACGAAATGGAGGAGACGTGACCGGCGGCCGGCCGCCCGTGAACGCCTCCGCGCGATACCAGAGGAGGTAACGCCTTGCCGATCAACGCGGACGCCTGCCCGGGCCCATGCAACCGCGCGGCCAGGCTGGCGTGAAACACCTATGACCAGGCCGTCGTCGACCACGGCATCGCGATGGACGTCTACGCGGACGCCTACGAGCGGTACAGGGCCGACCTGGAGGCCTGGCATCCGCCGCTCGCCTGGCCGAGCGAACCGCACCGGCCGGCCCGGCCGCAGCCTCCGACCTCGCCCGTCGCCGTGGGCGCGCCGGTCTGGTGCGGCCTCTGCCCGCGCATCATCGAGGCCGCGCTCGCCGAGCTCGACGACACCGCCGCCCTCCTGGCCGCGGAGGTCGACGGCCACTGCGGCGGCTGCACGACCGGACCGAACGGAGTCGCTGCCCCCACGCCCGAGACGATCGTGGACACGCTCGACGAGCTGTACGGCGTCCTCGTCCACGTCGAAGACCAGTGGCGGACCGCCCGCGGCTACCCGCCCCGGCCGCGTCGAGCCCGCGGCGCGCACGCGCGGGCTGTTGCCGTGGGCTGGCTGCTGGGCCAGTTGGACGACATCCTGCTGGACCCGTGGTCGGCCGATGTAGGACTGGACGTGCTCCACTGGCACCGCAAGCTGTTGCACATGTCCAAGTCGGATCCTGCCAGCCGGCGGAGCCCGATCGCCTGCCCGCGCTGCCGGGAGCGCCAGGTGATTCGACGCGATGACGGCTACTACGAGTGCGGCAGCTGCGGGCGGCTGTTGAATGAGACCGAACACGACCGGGAGTTTTCTGAGCAGGCCGACCAGCACGACCACTAGCAGCCCGAGATGACCACATCGTGATCGACGACCACGATGGGGAGACTGCCCTCCTACCTTCGCCCAGGCCGTCATCGAGCCTTGGTTCTGCGGTGGGGGGAATGAATACCGGAGGCACTCGGGGGCGGTTCGTCTCGCGCACTTGTACGCACGCGGCGCTGATGGGCAGGCGTCCGTCGGCGCTGGCAGCGACTTCGCCGAGCTGATGGAGGCTTTCGCGCATTTGGGCGAGAGTGAGCGGCGCCTCGCCGAGCTGCGCACGCTGCTCGTACGCACCACTACCGACGCAGGCGGGGGTCTGCTGGCGCTGCTCGGCCCGCCAACGCAGCACGATCTCGCGGCTGCTCTTGCTGACCCGTCGCGGCTCGAAGAAGGGCTGCTCGCCGCAATGCGCGGCGCTGTCGGCGACGTGAATGGACGAGTCGGCTCGGTGCCGTTCGTGCGGCTGCAGCTGTTACTCGCCCCGATCATCGAGTCGTGTCGGCGACTGCTCGACGCGCCCGTCCCCGACGCGCTCGTGCCCGACTTACGGTCGATCGCCGCACAGGCGTACACCCTCGCCGGCCGGTTCGCCTTCGAGACCCAAGCCGACGAGGCGTCGAGGGCGTTGTATGCCGCGGCGACCGATGCCTCCGGCAGCCTTGGTGAGCCTTGGCGCCGTGCCGTTGTCCACATGAGTCATGCGCTCGTCACGCTGTACTCGACGCCTGGCCTTGCTGCCGCGAGGGCGCTCGTCGACGCTGCAGTGCGTGATGCCCGCGCTGGTGAGAGCGTGACGGTCCGGGCTCGTGCTCACGCCCTGCAGGCGGAGATCGCAGCCCGAGCTGGTGCGGAGAAACATGCCCGGGCGGCGCTCGCGCTCGCGTGGTACGACATGGACAAGGACCACGATGGAGACCCCGCGACGAGCTCTTTTTCGCCTGCCCACCTGCGCGGGTTCGAGGGCGTCACCTCGCTGTATATCGGCGATCCAGCCGAGGCGCACGAGTACTTTGCCCGCTCGGCCGCGTCGCTTGTAGCTCCGCGTGAGCGGGTACAGCGGGCGATCGTCTCGACCGACCAGCCGCTCGCCCGCATCCTCCTCGGAGATCCCCACTCGGCCGCCGAGCTGCTGCACGAGTGCATAGACGCCGCATCCCAAACTGGCGGTCGAGTCGCTGCGATCCGCTTGCGCCGTGCGCGCCGCGACCTGCGTCCGTGGCGGCGCGAGACCTTCGTAGCCGACCTCGACGACCACTTGATCGAGTCGCTCGGGCCGTAGCAGCCGCTGTTGGGACTGCGTGCGCGACCTTGTACGGCATCCCCTGGTTCTCTCAGTCGGCGTCGGCCCAGAGCCGATCCATCTCCTCAAATAAAGTCGGTTCGCTCCTGGAACACCCAGTGACCGCACTCCTCGATGACGCCGCCGTGTACGTTCGTCGCGATGGCCTTTGCGCTGTCGATGCAGTGAGATCCGAAGGACGATCGGCCGCCCCATGCCATCATCGGCACGGTCAGCTTCTCCGCGGTCAGCTCCCTCATCTGCTCGGCCGACGGCGACGAACTGCCAGCCGATCGTCGCGCACGCCCAGGCCGGCGCCGCCAGATTGGCGGCGCCCACGGTGCCGGATCTGAACACCTCCAGCGGGACGAGCGGCGCGGGCCGCCGGCGCTCGATGAGGACGAAGGCGCCCAGGAGCAGCACGGCCACGACACAGGCCGGCCAGTTCCGCTCCGTCAGCGCGAACACCGCCATCAGCACGCCGCCAATGACCGCGATCGCGCCGGCGGCGTCGAACCCCTCGCGCGTCGCGAGCGGCCGAACGCCGCGTGGCAGCACCAGCGGCGCTCGGCGAGGCGCTACGCCTGCTGCATGACAACCCCGCCCACCGGTGGACGGTCGCCTCCCTGGCCACCAAGGTCGGCCTGTCCCGCGCCGCCTTCGCCCAGCGCTTCACCGCCCTGGTCGGACAGCCACCGCTGGGCTACCTCACCGACTGGCGCATGACCATCGCTGCCGACCTGCTCCGCGACACCCAGCAGACCGTGGCCCACCAGGTCGGTTACAGTGACCCGTTCGCGTTCAGCGTCGCCTTCAAGCGCGCCAGCGGCCGTACACCGTCGGCTTGGCGAGGCTCCTGCCAGCAGGGGTACGGCATACGGTGACGGCTTGACCACCCACCGAGCCGACTCCCTCCGCTCCCGCCGCCATCTAAAGCTCAACCAGGCCTAGCCCGGGCGGAACGATGCCGGCTGCTCGCCGAGGGTTGAGTGCACAACACGGCCGCGCCTCATCGTGGCCGCGGTCCGACCCAACACGACAGAGCGAGTCCCTTGGGGATGTTAGGCGCCTGCCGTACATGTGCCGCTCTATTGACGGCAGTGCACCTTAGAAAGTCCAGAACTCATGCGCGTTGTCCTTGATCGCCAGCTTGATGGGAACCGCCACCGACTTGGCGATGACCTGCCCCCTTGCAACCTTGATGGCGTCGTTCACCGCTCGCGAGCCGATCAGCCTCGGCTGCTGGGCGACCGTGGCGGCCATCGTGCCGGCCCGCACCGCCTTGATCCCGTCCGGCGTGCCGTCGAAGCCTACGACCTTGACCTGCCGCCCTGCTCTGTTCCCCAGCGCCTGGATCGCGCCCAGCGCCATTTCGTCGTTGCTCGCGAACACCCCTGTAATGTCGGGGTGACGCTGAATCAGGTTCGTCATGACGTCCTGCCCCTTGGCCCTGTTGAAGTCGGCTGGGTGCCTGGCGATGACCTTGATTTTCGGGTACGCCGCGATGCCGTCGGTGAAACCCCGGTCGCGGTCACGCGAGGCTGAGGTACCGGCTGTACCTCGGAGCACCACCACGTTGCCCTTTCCGCTGAGCTGCTTGGCCAACACCTGCGCACCCAGCTTGCCTCCGGCCACATTGTCGGAGGTCACGGTTTGTGCCGTCTCGTAGCCATTGACGCTGCGGTCGGCCGCGATCACCGGGATGCCGGCCTGACCGGCCGCCTTGACTGCCGGGGCGACCGCGTCGGAATCCACCGGGTTGAGGATGATCGCCTTGACGCGTTGTTTGGTGAAGTTTCGGATCTGGCCGGCCTGCCGCACGCTGTCGTTGTGGGCGTCGGTGACCGTCAACGTGACCCCCGAACGCTGCGCCGCGGCCTCCGCTCCGTCACGGAACTGGACGAAATAGGGATTGCTCAGCGTTGACACCGACATACCGATCGCGAGATCTCCCGAGACGTTGCCTGCGACGGGCGAGCCACAGGCGGCCAGACCGAACGCGCCGCCGAATATGAGAATCGCGAAAACTCGCATGACCTTTCTTCTTACCGGTTCGTGGCCTGCGCCGTCGGGTGTCAAGGAAGACCGCGAGCGCGGTCACCACCGTGCACGGCCCGTTGCCGAAACACTTGGATCGGCAGCAGGTTCAGGCCTGTTGCAGGACGGTCAGGATGGCGCGCTGACGAACGTGCCGAGCGCCGGGTCCTTCCCACCGGGCAGGTCGCGTGTCGATCACGAGGACCGCGATCACGCCGGCTCGTGGCCGGCCGACTCCTAGTCCCTCAAGACCAGGCCGCTGCCGGGCCCGATCCGGTCACCACCGCGAAACTGCTGGACACAGTGTATGTGATGAAATTCACGTTTCGGACACGCTGCCCGGCAGCGCGCCGGTAGCATGATCTGCCTCGAGGGTCTGCGCGGCTGAGAGATCACGCCGCTCGGCAGCGAGTTTCAAGGGCCTGCGTTTCGCCGGTGTGGATCCGCTCGCCTCGTCCCCGAACCGGTGTCGAGCGGCTCTGCTATACGCAGAACAGGCCGTTCTTGCTATGCGCAGCGGCCGGGGCGGTAACGGGCATCGGGCGGGGTAGTGTGGCGGTATGCGGGCCTGGCTCTTCGGCCGCTGAGTCTCAACCGTGGGGTGGTGTGGCGGTGGATGGCCCCAGGACGGTCAGGCGGGGCCTCGGTAGTCGGGGGTGAGCGCTGGCCCTCGAAGGCGGGCACCGGACGGCCGGGCAGAAACGTCTGCAGGAGTCCGAGATACGCCTCGCTCTGGTATGTGTCAGCGCCGAGGTAGGTGAGCGTGGCCGAGGGTAGTGCCCGCTGGAAGTCCCTGGCCGACGCCCAGCTCTGCTCGTCGCACCCGCCCTTGACGATCAGTATGGGCGCCCTCACCTTGGCCAGGCTCAGCCGGAGCGAGCGAGGCGCGGCCCGCCCGGTCAGGCCGACGTAACCCCCCGAAACCGGTTGCGGTGGCGGAGCAGGGATGCGAGGCTCCCCGGCGGACCAGGTGGAGGTAGGCGTCCAGTTCCCGATCATCCGCAAACGCGCGCGCCGCCCGCACCCACAACAACGTGAAGACGCCGCGTTGTTCTTTACGGGCTTGTCGGTGCTGCGACCGGCTTCCGTCCTTGCCCGGGCATGGCCCCGTCTCTCGTGCGTTCACTGGCTTAGGAGTTCAGCGAAGCGGTCCAGCGCACGATCGGTGCGGTGGCTGCACCGGCTACGAGACTACGACGTCGTGCCCATCGACTACCGCCAGCAGGAGGTCGCCAAGGTCGTACGCGCCGAGCACCCCGAGGGTGTCCGGATCGTCTACGACCACCTGGGCGGCCCTACCGTGCGCGCCAACCACCGCCTCCTGGCGCCAGGCGGCGTACTGGTCAACTATGCCTTCATCGGACGGCCTGGACACGTCCTGGCCGACACCATCCGCGGTGCGCTGCGGAACCGAATGCTGAACCTGCTGCCCGGCAAGCGCACGGCCATCTGCTCCCTCCCCCGGGAGATCGCCGCGGATCCATCACGACATCAGGCACTGCTCACACACTTGTTCGAGCTCGCACGAAGAGCGCGACGGGCGAGCCGAGTCCCTGCTCGGTGTCACCGCGTCGCCCACCGTGGGATTGTGCGGTCTGGGAGCCGTGGCCGCCGCTTGTGCTGCGGTGCCGCCTACGCGTCCGTATCCGCGCGGGCAGCCCCTACGGACGTGACGACCAGCGGGCCGTCTCGGACCTGAACTCGCGCGGCGACACGCCGTAAGCCGTGCGGAAGGCGCGGCTGAACTCGGCTGGTCGGCCGAACCCCCACCGGGCGGCGATCTCATGAATCGGCACGTCGACCAGAGCCGCGTCGCCGAGGTCACGGCGGGCGCGCTGCAGCCGTTGATCGCGTATCCACGCCGCCACCGTGTCGCCTTCTTCCTGGAAGAGCCGGTGTAGGTAGCTGACCGAGATGTGGTGGGCGGTGGCAACCGACCGCGGGGTGAGGTCGGGATCGTCCAGATGGCGCTGAATGTAGGTGCGAATGCGCAGGGCGAGGGTCTGCCGTTGGGAACCCGGCCGCGGGCCAGGCCCCGATTCCAGGACACTGGAGACACACGCGGCCACGAGATCCACCAGCACCATCCCCAGCCGCTGCCCATCCGCAGGGTTGAGCGACAGCTTCTCATCGGACAGATCCTCGATGAATCCCTTGAGCAGCCCGCTCACTCCACCGTCAACAGGCACGCCATGCCCGAGCAGCGGAGCCATCGACTCGCCCCCCAGCGGCAGCACCGGCTTCGGGATGGCGACCAGGGCCAACTCCAGAGCATCGTCGTCCCCGTCGGATTCCAGGCGTATCTCGTCGAGCTGGGCAAGGTCGTGGAGGTAAAGATCACCCACGCTCACGGTGTCCTGCCGCCCCGCCCACGTCGCGTTCACGGTGCCGCGCCTTGGCACGATGAGCTGGACAATGTCAGCATCTCCAGTCCACACCGGGTCGGTCTCCCACTGGAGGTGTATCGGGCGGAACCGCTTCACCCCCAGTGCGGCCACGCCGAGATCGACCACACGTGTGCCAGCGAAAAGACCACTCCCATCGACGGTGGCGAACTCACGACACACATCGGCATTGGTGATCCAGTCACTCCAGGCCGTCGCCCGCCGGCGAGCTATCCCTTCTCCACGCACTCGTATCCTCATTTCCAATAGATGGAACCGGGCGAGCGAGGCCGGATCCTCATGGTTTTGGGTCTTCCTTCTGTCCTGAGGGCCGGTCAGACGAGTTTGCTGCGACGGTCAGGCGTACACGTCCCGGGATCTGCCCGTGCGCTCCCGCAGCCACCGCGAAGATTCCTCCGGCGTGCGGTTGCTCGCGCAGCTCCGCCTCGGACAGGCCCACCCGGGCGGTGGTCACGTACAGTGTGCCGAGGCCGGCGCCGCCGAAGGCGCAGCTCGTCACCTTGCGTGCGGGGATGTCGACGGTCGTGACGAGCCGACCCTCCGGCGAGAACCGCTGCACCGCCCATCCCTCCCACAGCGCCACCCAGAGACATCCCTCCGCATCGACCGTCAGCCCGTCGGGACGTCCGCGCTCGATGTCGATCAGGCGGCACCGGTTGCCGAGGGCGCCCGTCTCCGGGTCGTGGTCGAAGGCGTCCACGCCGCCCGTGGGGGAGTCCGCGTAGTAGAACGTGCGCCCGTCGGGGCTCCAGCCGAGGCCATTGGAGACCGAGACACCGGTCACCATGGTGCGGAGCGTGCCGTCGGGGTCAAGGCGGTAGAGCGCGCCCGCGCCTTGGATGCCGGAGAGCAGGGTCCCGGCCCAAAAGCGTCCCCAGGGGTCGGCCTTCCCGTCGTTGAACCGTCCGCCCGGCGGATCGGTGTCCACCTCGTGCAGGACCGTACGTCCCGAGCCGTCGGCGGCGCAGCCGACGATCCCCGTCGCCGTCGCGAGCAGCAGGCCGCCGTCGTGGCGGGCGGCCACGGCGCCGACCGCCTCGCCCGCGGTGAAGCTCACGTTCTCGCCGGTCGCGGGGGAGAAGCGGTGCACCCGGCCCGCCGGGATGTCGACCCACCACAGCCCCTGCCGCACGGGATCCCAGATCGGGCACTCTGCCACCGTCGCGTGCGCGTCTAGCACCAGGTCGGCCGTCATGGGCGGGGCACCGCGATGCTCTGATGGGCGAGGAACGGCAGCAGGCCGGGCAGGCCGCCCTCGTAGCCGATGCCGCTGTCGCCGCGGCCGCCGAAGGGGATCTCCGGCGTGGTGGGGGTGGCCACATTGACGCTCGCGATTCCCACGTCGAGCCGGGCGAGCAGCTCTGCGCCCGCGGCGGCGTCGCCGGTGCAGACGTACCCGGCCAGGCCGTGCGCGGTGGCCGAGGCGTCGATGATCGGCTCTTTCAGGTCGGCGAAGGAGCGGACCAGCGCGACGGGGCCGAAGACCTCCTCCCGCCACTCCGGTCGGTTTGTTGCCGGATCGACGATCAGTGCCGGTGCGACGTACCAGCCGCTCGACTCCGGCCGCCGGCCCTGGTGCACCCGTGCGCCTGCCGAGCCCAGCGCGGCGACGAGACCTTCCAGGCGTGCGGCCATCTCGGGGGTGCGTACGGGGCCGAGGGTCGTACGTTCGTCCAGCGGGTCGCCGGGGACTAGGGCCGAGACCCGCGCGGCGAGGCGGTCGAGGAAGTCCGCGCGTATGTCGTGGTGCACCCAGATGTTGTTCGCGGCGATGCACGAGGCTCCGTTGTTGCGGAACTTCGCCACCATGAGTGTGTCCGCCGCCTCGTCGAGGTCGGCGTCGGGCAGCACGATGAACGGCGCGCGCCCGCCGAGCTCCATCACCACGGGCGTCAGGGCCGCCCCGGCCGCCCGGGCGATGGTCCGGCCGACGGCGGTGGAGCCGGTGAAGTGCAGCAGGCGGACGCGGCTGTCGTCCAGCCAGGCGCCGCTGATCTCCGGCCCGTCCCCGGCCACCGTGTTCAGCAGGCCCTCGGGGAGCTCGGACTCGCAGAGCTCGGCGAAGGCGAGGCTGGACAGCAGCGACAGCTCGGAGGGCTTGAAGACCACGGCGCAGCCGGTGGCCAGAGCGGGTGCGATCTTGCGGGCGGGAATCGAGACGGGGAAGTTCCACGGTGTCAGGACGGCGGCCACGCCCACCGGTCCGGTGCGTACGAGGTGCCGTAGGCCGGGACGTACCGAGTGCGCCTGGTCGGTGAGGGTGTGTGCGAGGTCGGCGTACCAGTCGAAGTAGTCAGCTGCCAGAGCGAGCTCGGCGCTCGCCTCGCGGAGGCATTTGCCGGTTTCGCGCGCGACCGTCTCGGCCAGGTCGTCGGCGGTGCGCAGTCGCCGGGTGATCGCGCGCAGCACCGCGCCCCGTTGCGGGGCCGGCGTGGCGCGCCATCCCTCCAGCGAGGCGGCGGCGACGTCCACGGCGCGTGCGGCGTCGCGGCCGGTGCCCGCGGTGACGTGCCCGATCGTCCGCCCGGTCGCGGGCTCCACCACCTCGTAGCGGGTTCCGTCACCGGCATGTTGCCGGCCGCTCAGCCGCACCCCAGAGATGTCGTCCTGCATGATTCGTCCCCCCTGCGTCATTGGTCCTCGCCGCCCAGCACGGCCAGGTAGTGGAGCGCGCCGTCGGCCAGCCGGTCCCAGTCCCTGTCCCTGACGGCATCCGCATCGACCAGCCCGGCGCCGACCCCCACCGTCGCGCACCCGGCCAGCAGGCACTGGCTGGCGAGCTCGGCGGTGAGCCCGCCGGTGGCGAGCAGCGGCACGTCGGGCAGCGGCTGGCGCAGTTGCCGGACGTACTCGGCGCCGACGGGGGCGATGGGGAAGATCTTGACAAGGTCCGCGCCGGCGGCGTGCGCCCGGACGACCTCGGTCGGCGTGAACGCCCCAGGGATCGAAACCAGCCCGGCCGCCTTCGTCGCCTGGACCACCTCGGCGTCCAGATGAGGGGAGAGCAGAAACGAGGCGCCCGCGTCCGCGGCAGCCTTGACGTGGTCGAGCGTGCGTACGCTGCCCGCGCCGATCAAGGCGTCACCGAACCGTCGCGACAGCCCGGCGATCGAGGTGAGTGCGCCGGGGCTGTCCATGGTCGTCTCAAAGGCCGTGACCCCGATGGCGTGGAGGGCGTCGGAGGCCGCGAGCACGTCGTCAGGGCCCAGGCCACGGTAAATGATCAAGAGTTCGGGAAAATCCATGTCTCTCACCAGTTCGTGAAGGAGCCGTCAGAGCGGGACAGACGTGGCGGCTCGTTCCAGGTCTCGGTACGGAAGGCCGCCAGCGCGTCGAGGTCGATCGGCAGGCCCAGCCCCGGCCCCTCCAGCGGCAGCAGGCTCCCGCCGCGCCACTCCGGCGCCGCCGGAAACACCTCGGGCAGCAGGTCGCCGGGCCGGTAGGGCTGTTCCTGGACGCCGAACGCGGTGCAGGCGAGGTTGAAGTGGAGCGCCGCGGCGGTGGCCACCGGGCCGAGGGGGTTGTGCACGGCCACGCGGATGTAGTGAGTCTCGCACCAGCCGGCGATCTTCGCGGCCTCGGTGAGCCCGCCCGCGATGCACAGGTCGATCCGAGTGTAGTCGATCAGCTCCTCCTCGATCAGCGGTCGGAACTCCCACTTCGACGCCAGTTGCTCGCCGGCCGCCAGCGGCACGGCCGTGCGTTCGCGAAGCCTGCGGTAGGCGTCGAGGTTCTCGCACCGCAGCGGGTCCTCGACGAACAGCGGGCGCAGCGGCTCCAGCTCGCGGCAGAGCAGGGCGGCCTCGGGCGGGTCGAGGCGGGTGTGGACGTCGAGGATCAGGTCGACGTCATCGCCCACCGCCTCCCTGGCCGCCGCGAATGTCTCGACGCCCGCACGTATCGCCGCGCGGGGCTCGAACGTCTCTCCGGACGCGGGGAGTGTCAGCCGCAACGCCCGCCATCCCGCCTCGCGCAGCTCCGTGCAGGCCCGCGCGACTTCGGCGGGACCGCTTCCGGCCGGCCGTACGTGCGTGTAGCACGCAACGCGGTCGCGGACCCGCCCGCCGAGCAGGACGTGCACGGGCACGCCGAGTGCTTTGCCCTTGATGTCCCACAGCGCGAGGTCGACGGCGGCGAGCGCCGAGGCCACCACCCGGTCGGCGGGGAAGAAGCCGCCGCGGGACATCAGCTGCCACAACCGCTCCGTGCGTAGCGGGTCCTGGCCGACCAGCAACGGCGTGAGGTGCTCGAGCGCTCCGCACACCGCCGCCCCACGGCTCGCGAGCCCCGACTCGCCTATGCCGAGCACGCCCTCGTCGGTGTCGACGAGCACGAACAGATAGGTACGCGGCCCGCCCCGTACGGGCACCGCACGAATGTCGGTGATCTTCACGCCGTCTCCTCGCTGAAGTGGCAGGCCGACCAGCGGCCCGGCGCGACCTCGCGCGCGACCGGCCGCTCGGTGCGGCAGATCTCCCGTGCCGCCCGCACCGCGCACCGCGTGTGGAAGGGACAGCCGGAGGGAGGTGACAGCGGGCTGGGCACCTCTCCCGACAGCGCCACCCGGCTCCGCCGGCGCTCGACCGCGGGGTCGGGCTCGGGTACCGCCGACAGCAGGGCGGCCGTGTACGGGTGCAGCGGCCGGGCGCACACCTCGCCGGCCGGTCCCTCCTCCATGATCTGTCCCAGGTACATCACGGCGATGCGGTCGCTCATGTGCCTGACCACGGCGATGTCGTGGGCGACCAGCAGGTACGCGATACCGAGACGGTCCTTCAGGTCGAGCAGCAGGTTGACGATCTGCGCCTGGAGCGAGACGTCAAGGGCGGAGACGGGCTCGTCGAGCACCAGCACCGACGGGCTGACGGCCAGGGCCCTGGCCAGGGCGATGCGCTGGCGCTGGCCGCCGGAGAAGTCGCGCGGCAGCCGGGCCGTCATGGCGGGGTCGAGGCCGACCAGCTCCAGCAGTTCGGCCACCCTGCGTTCGGCCTGGCCAGGGCCCGCCAGGCCGTGGACGCGCAGCGGCTCGGCCACCAGGCGGCCGACGGTGTGCCGCGGGTTGAGCGAGGCGTACGGGTCCTGCAGGACGAGCTGGACCTGCCTGCGCAGTCCGGCCAGCCCGCGGCGGTCCGTGGACGTCAGGTCGTGGTCCCTCACCAGCACGGACCCTGCATCGGGTTTCTCCAGGCCGAGCAGGATGCGCGTGAGCGTGGACTTGCCGCAGCCAGACTCGCCGACCAGCCCGAGCGTCTCGCCGGCGCCCAGCCGCAGGCTCACCCCGCGCACGGCCCTGACCTCGCCTTTGGCACGCCGCCCGATCCCGCGCCCGCGCACGGCGTAGCTCTTGTGCACGTCGCGCAGGACGAGAACGTCGGCGCCGGGCTCGTCAGGCCGCGGCGAGGGCTCGGAGGCGGCAGGCGCGCCCCCCGCCTGCGAGCGATCGGTCACGGTGAGGCGTAAGCCGTCGGCGGTGACCCAGCAGGCGGCCCGGTGGCCGTGGTCCCGCTCGGTCAGCGGCGGAGCCTCGGTGTGGCAGCGGTCCTCGGCGAACGCGCAGCGCGGTGCGAAGGCACAGCCGCCGGGAGGACGACGCAGGTCCGGTGGCCGGCCGGGGATCGCCTGCAGCCGGTTCGCGCCGCCCGTGAGCCGGGGCATCGACTTGAGCAGGCTCCACGCGTACGGATGCCGCGGCGCGTCGTGGAGCACGGCCACGGGGGCCTCCTCGACGATCTGGCCCGCGTACATGACCAGGGCCCGGTCGCACAGCCGGGCCACCAGGCCGAGATTGTGGGTGATGACGGCGATCGCGGTGCCCAGCTCCTGGTTCAGTCGCGCGAACACCTCCAGGATCTGGGCCTGCACCGTGACGTCCAGGGCGGTGGTGGGCTCGTCGGCGATGATGAGCGACGGGTCGCCCGCCAGCGCGATGGCGATCATGACACGCTGCCGCATGCCGCCGGAGAACTGGTGCGGATAGTCGGCCAGCCGCCGCGCGGGGTCGGGCACGCCTACGAGCTCCAGCAGCTCGGCGGCCCGGGACCGGGCGCGGCGGCGGTCGTGGCCGTGTGCCCGTACGGCCTCGGCGACCTGCTCGCCGATGGTCATGACCGGGTTGAGCGAGGACAGGGGGTCCTGGAAGACCATGCCGATCTCGCCGCCGCGCAGCCGGGCGAGCTCGGCCCCGGACATGTCGAGGACCTCGCGTCCCCGGTACCGGATGGAGCCGGAGGTGATCCGGCCCGGGTCGCGTACGAGCCGCAGCACGCTGCGGGCCGTCACGGACTTGCCGGAGCCTGACTCGCCGACGATGGCGAGTGACTCGCCGGGATGGACGTCGAAGCCCACCCCGCGCACGGCCCGCACGCGGCCCTGTCGCCCGGGGAACTCGACTCTCAGGTCGCGCACCTGGAGGAGGGCGTCTTGGTTGTCGTTCACGAATTCTCCAGGGGGTCTCCGGGGTCAGTGGCCGCGGCGCAGGGCCGCGTTGAGTGCGTCGCCGAGCAGGTTGAGTCCGATGACCAGGCCCGTGAGCACGGCGATGGGCGCCAGAACAGCCCAGTGCTGCTCCGCCAGGTAGGGGAGCCCTTTCTCGATCATTCCGCCGAGCGACGGGGCGGGCGGCTGGATGCCGAAGCCCAGCAGGCTGAGCGCGCCCTCCAGGAACACGGCGCCGGCCGCGGACATCACGAAGTTCACCACGAGCGCGTCGACCGCGTTCGGCAGGATGTGCGTCACCAGGATCGCGGCGCGCGAGGCGCCCACGACGCGGGCTCCGGTGACGTACTCCCGCTCGCGCTCCGTGAGCACGGCCGTCCTGGTCAGTCGGGCGGTGACGGGGATGCCGCTGATGACGATGACGATCAGCACGGTGGAGAACCCGGGGCCGAGGAACGCGGCCAGCGCCGCGCCCATGATCACCGTCGGGAAGGCCAGTTTGACGTCGAGCACCCGCTGGACGAGGACATCCACGATCCGGTGCGTGGTCGCCAGCAGCCCGACGACGATGCCGATGGCCTTGCTGAGCGGCACTGCCAGGACAATGATGATCACGTCCTGCCTGATGCCGTACAGCAGCCGGGACAGCACGTCCCTGCCCAGGTCGTCGGTGCCGAACCAGTGGCCGGCCGAGGGCCCTTCCAGCACCGCGCCAGTTTGCTGGAAGTCCGGCGGGTACGGGCTGAGCCACGGCGCGAGCACGCCGGCCGCGACCAGTACCAGGACGATCGCCGTGCCTGCCGCGCCCCCGGGGGAGCGCAGCGCGCCGGAGCTCGGGGGCATTCTCATGACGCCTCGCCCTCCAGCCTCACGCGCGGGTCGAGAGCCGCGTGGATCAGGTCGCCGGTCACCTGTACGACGATGAAGACGACGACGAAATAGACGACCAGGTCCTGGATGATCAGGTAGTCGTGGCTGACGACCGCGTTCGCCAGCACCTGGCCGAGCCCGGGCCAAGCGAACACCGCCTCGATGACCACGGCGCCGCCGAGTACGTGGCCGACGCGCATGCCCAGCACCGTGACGACTGGCGGCAGGGCGTTGGGCAGAGCGTGCCGCCAGAGCACCCGCCGGGCGGAGACGCCCTTGGCACGCGCGGTGTCGAGGTACTCCTCCTCCAGCTGCCTGCGTAGCTCCGTCTCCAGGAACCTGCCCACGACCACTCCGGAATGCAGCCCCAGCGCGATGGCGGGCATGGCCAGGTACTGGATGCCGATCTCCGGGTCTGCCAGCAGCGGCTCACGGCCGCCGGCGGGCAGCAGGCGCACGGTGATCGCAAACAGCAGGATCAGCAGGATGCCCAGCACATACTCCGGGACCCCGAAGATCAGCGCGCTGGCGCCGCGGATCACTGCCTGGGTCGCCCGCCGCCGTGCCGTGGCGGCGGCGATGCCGAACGCCGCGCCGGTGAGGGCGGTGACGATCAGGCTGGCCAGCGCCAGCTCCGCGGTCGCGCCCGCCGCCGCGCCGAGGGTCTCGGCGATCGGCGCGCCGGAGATGTAAGAGGTGCCGAGGTCGCCGGTGACCAGGCCGCGGGCCCAGTCCGCGTACTGCTGCACCATCGGCCGGTCCAGGCCCATGCGTTGTTCCAGGGCGGCCACGGCGGCCGGGTCGGCCTGGTCGCCCAGGATGACCGAGGCGGGGCTGCCCGGCAGCAGGCCGATGAGCAGGAAGACGACGACCGAGGTCAGGACGACGGTGAGCGCCGCGGTCGGCAGGCGGCGGACGATGTAGGACAGCACGCGTCAGGCCACCGTGGACTTCCCCAGCAGCACGTCGTCCCAGACGGTGTAGTCCCAGTCGGAGACACCGTGGGTGACCGCGGTGCTGGTGGCGTGCACGAGGTCGCAGCAGAACGCCTCGTCCAAGATGAACTCGGTGACGGCGTCGTAGGCCGCGCGCTGCTCGGACTCGCCCGTGGCGCGCAGGGCGGCCTGGGCGAGCTTCTCGTATCGCTCTGAGGCGAAGTTGAACAGGTTCTGCGTGGTCCGGTAGGGCATGGCGCTGTAAAGGAGGTTGGTGGGGGAGAGGTTGTTGTACCCGTGCTGGCCCATCCACATCCCCTCGAACGAGCGGCTCTCGATGCGTTCCTGCTGCTGGGTGGCGTTGAGCACGCGCAACCGTGGCTTGAGCCCGGCTTCGCGCAGGTTGAACTCCACGATCTCCGCGGACTTCCCGACCGGCTGCGCCGATTCCAGGATCAGCTCGGCGCCGTCGGCTCCGGCCTCCTTCAGCAGGCTCACGGCCCGGGTAAGGTCGCGGGCGTAGTGATCGGCGAGCCGCTGGTTGTGCGCCGGGCTGGTGGCCGACCAGGGGGTGGCGTTCGGGGTGGCCTTGCCGCGGTAGATCTCCTCCGCGATCCTGCGGCGGTCCAGCGCGTAGTGGACGGCCTGGCGCACCCGCTTGTCCTTCAGGGGGCCGGCGTTGACGTTGCAGCCAAGGTAGACGCCGGAGCTGTAGGTGTCGTACGGCGTCACGGTGAACGTCCGGTCGGACTCCACCTGCTTGAGCTCCATGGGGCCGACCCCGGTGGCCAGGTGCACCTGGCCCGAGCGCAGCGCCGACATGCGGGCCTCCGGCTTGGTGATCACCCTCACCAGGACGCTGTCGAGGGCGGGCCGGCCGGACTCCCAGTACTTGGCATAGCGGTCGAGCCGAAGGCTCGTGCCCTGCCGGTACTCGGCGAAGGTGAACGGCCCGGTGCCGATCACCCTGGCGCCGGTCGTGAGCTCCTGGGCCGACTCTCGGTCCAGCATGATCATCAGGGAGAGCGCGTCGAAGAGGTTGTTCACCGGCTCCTCGAAGGCCAGCCGTACGGTGCCGGAGTCCACCGCCTCGACGCCGGAGAGCCGCTCGAGCAGCCACGCGAAGGCGAACGGCGGCTGCATGTCGCGCTGGAACTCCACGGAGAACCGCACGTCGTCCACTGTGAAAGGGCGGCCGGAGTGCCAGGTGACGCCCTCGCGGAGGGTCAGGGTGGTGACGCGGCCGCCGTCGCTCGTCTTCCAGGCGGTCGCCAGCTCCGGGAGCACCTCGTGCGTCTTCCTGTCGAGGCGGATCAGGCTGTTGAAGACCTGCCTGCGCCAGGTGGCGTTCTGCGCGGACTGGTTGACCACGGTCTTGGGGATGATGTCCGTGCCCTGTGCGATGACGAGCCGGCCGCCGCGCGTCCCGGGCGTGCTCGTCCTGTTCCTGGCCTCCCGCTCGACGGCGGAGGTGCAGGCGCTCGCCCCCAGCAGGGCCAGGCTCGCGGCGCCCCAGCGCAGGATGTCTCTTCGCGGCACCAAGCCGTCGGGAGGGGGCTGGTTGCTCATGGTGGAATACCTCCGTCGCGCGTCGGCCCGCGGGGCCGTGGCTCGTCCGGCCCGGACTTCTGGCTGCTCAGCCGATTTAATTCCTGTCAGAAGTTAATCTCTGGGTGCCGGGGTCGTCAAGACGTTCCGGGGGAGAGGATTGACGTCCGTCCCGCGCGTTGACGCTCAGGGTCCCGACTATTATCTTCCGTAGACAACTTATGTATGACCAGATGAAAGGGCCCGAATGAGCATGCGCATCACCGACCTCCGCCTGCGCCGCTTCCGCGCCACTCACCGATCGACGTGGATGTTCCTCGAAGTCGAGACGGAGGACGGCCTGGTGGGGACCGGCGAGTGCTCCGACAGCGGGTGGCCGGAGCAGGTTCCGGAGACGGTCGCCCTGCTGGCGCCCCGCGTGCGCGGGACCGACGCGCTGGCCGGCGGGCAGGACCTCTGCGACCGGCTGCGCCGCGAGTGCGCGGCCCACGGCGACCCCAGGACGCGTTTCCTGCGGCGCACCGTCATCGGGGGCCTGGACATGGCGCTGGCCGACCTGGCCGCGCAGGCGGAGGGGGTGCCGCTGTGGCGGTGGATGGGGGGCGAGCGGCGGGAGGACGTCCCGGTCTACGCCAACATCAATCGCAGCGGCGGCCGGCGCCGACCGCAGGACTTCGCCGTCAAGGCCACCGCCGCGGTCGCCGACGGCCACGGCAAGATCAAGGTCGCCCCGTTCGACGGGCCGCCGCTGCCCGGTGAGTCCATCGTGGACACCGGGCTCGCCATCGCCCGGGCCGTACGCGAGGCCATCGGCGAGGACGCCGAGCTGATGATCGACGTGCATCACAAGCTCTCCAAGGACGAGCTCGCCGCGGCCGTGCCGCGGCTGGACGACCTCGGCGTCGCCTGGTTGGAGGACGCCGTGGACGTCACCGACCCGGAGGCCATGCGCTGGCTGGCGGCCCGAGCCAAGGCGCCCATCGCCGGTGGCGAGACGCTCCACACTGCGGAACAACTGGCCGCCGCCCTGTCCACGGGGCACCTGAAGGTGCTGCTGCTCGACCCCAAATACACCGCCGGCGTGACTCCGCTGCTGCGCCTGGCCGAGCGGATCACGGGCGTGGACGTCACGTACCACAATCCCTGCGGCCCGATCAGCACCGCCGTGTGCGCCCATCTGTCGACCGTTCACCCCGGCTTCACGCTGGTGGAGTACATGTACGGCGAGGACGTGGACCGCGCCGCCGTGGTCAGCCCGCGCGAGAGTGTGACCGCCGCGACCCTGCCCCTGTCCATGACGCGCGGACTCGGTGTCGCCCTCGCCCCTGGCCTAACGTTCCTCCCGGACCTTCCGGAATCGGCGTGAGCGGCGGCGGCGTGGCGGAGGGAGGGCCGGTGATCCGGGGCGTCAGCCCCGTGCTGCCGACTCCCTTCCGCGCCGATGGGTCGATCGACCGCCGCTCCTTCGAGCGGGTGATCACACACACCTGGGAGCTGGGCGTCGGCTCGGTCATGTTCCCGGGCTTCGCCTCCGAGTATTTCGCGCTGAGCGACCTGGAGCGGCTCTGGCTCCTGTCCGACCTGGCCGAGACCGTGCCGCCGGGACGCCTGCTGGTCGCCTCCGTGGCCGAGCACGCCACGCACCTCGCCGTCCGGCAGGTCAGGCGGTACGCTGACCTCGGCGCGGGCGCGATCAACGTCCTGCCGCCCCACTTCTGCGGCCCTCCCCGCGCCATGATCCTCGACCATCTGGCCGCGGTGCTCCAGGGGGCCGGGCCGCTGCCGGTGGTCGTGCAGCTCGCCCCGCGCGACACCGGCACCCGCCTCGATCCCGGCGACCTCGCGAGGTTACGCGCCGACCACCCCAACCTGGCCGCAGTGAAGGTCGAATGCCGCTCGCCCGGCTCCTACATCCGTGCGCTCACCCGGCATGGCGTGCCGTGCCTGGCGGGGAACGCGGGCATCGACCTTCCCGAAGCACTGGAGGCGGGGGCGGTGGGCATACAGCCGGGGGGCGGCTTCGTCGATCTCTACCTCCGGATCCTGCGGCTGTGGGACACGGGTGAGCGCGCGGCGGCCCTGGACCTGCACGCGCGGCTCGCCGCCTGGCTGGAGTCGTGGTGGCCGGTGCCGGGCGCGCCGCTCGCGATGGGCAAGGCGATCGCCTGGCGGCGCGGCATCATCGACGAGCCGCACTGCCGGGCACCCGGCCCGACGATCCCCTCCGGCTCAGTGGATCCGGCCCTGGCCGAAGTGGACCGGTTCATCCGCGAATTCTCCCTCGGCCGCCACGCCCCGGAATGACGGTGGCCGGCTCGACGGGGAGATGATCGGGGCCGGCTCGACGACCTGTCGCACGGCTCGCGCCTCGTGACCCTGACCGACCTGTCCACAGGCACCGGCGGTCGTTTGCCGGGCGCCCGCCATCGGGGGCGGCCCTCGGTCACGACGAGTACGAGGGCAGCCCCCGAGCCTTCGCCGCGGCCGTGCGGCGCCGCGCCCGGCCGCCCGACGAGGAGGCGCCGGTCTGCGCGCTGCTGGAGAGCCGGAGCGCGGGAAGCCCCGAACCGCAGGGGGACCGGGTCGTTCTCCGGTCACGCCGATACCGGTTCCGCCTCACGCCAGGTGAACTCCGGGCGCCAGCCGAGCATCCGGGCCGCCTTGCCGGTGTCCCACACGGACGTGTGCCCAGGCAGCGGACGGCGGATGATGGTGTCCGGGTGGTGGCGGCGCAGGAGCTCTTCGGTGGGTACGTCGCTCAGGGTGTCGCCCGCGGCCACCGCGAACACCTCCCACCCGATGCCGTCGGCGGCCACCGCGGCGGCGAAGGCCCGGGCCAGGTCGCGCACCTCGACGTACGCCCACAGGCCGCGGCGCAGGAAGCCCGGCTCCGCCCGCTCCCGGAGGACCCGCTCCCGCAGCAGGCCGGAGGTGCCGATGGCGGGGAAGCGCAGCGCCGCGACCGACAGCCCGGTGGCCCGGTGAAACATCGCGCACGCGGCCTCATCGGCCTGCTTGGACAGGGCATAGCCGTCCTGCGGACGTGCCGGGTGCTCCTCGTCGAGGGGCGCGTACAGCGGAGACAAGTCGTGCGGCCCGCCGGAGATGCCGAGCATCGACCCGCTCGACGCCGTCACCACGCGCGGCACGCCCTCCTCGGCGGCGGCGTCGAGTACGGCGTAGGTGGCCGCGGTGTTGGTGGTGTAGATCGTATGCCCGGGGCCGGTGCGCGGGTTCGGCATGGCGGCGAGATGGATGACGGCCCGGGCGCCCCGGAACACGGGCCGCAGAGCCCCGGGGTCCCTGACCGGCATGGTGTGCACACGCACGCCCGGGGGCGCCGGCGCGGCCTCGCGGTCCACGCCGACCACCCGGACACCCGCCGCCGCCAGGTGCTCGACGACCGCCCTGCCGAGCCGCCCCGCCGAGCCGGTGACGACGACGGCCTCCTGCCGATCGATCATGGTCCTCATATCATGTGGACGGATTCGGGGCGGTGAATGAGGTTCTTGAAGGTGTCGAGCCGTTCGCCGTCGAGCACCCAGGTGCCGTTCGGAGACTCCACCCCGGAGTTGAAGTACGACAGCGCGACCAGCCCCTGCTCCAGCGCGTACTCATAGGCGTGGGTCAGCCAGGCGGCGGACCTGCCCGGCTCCCGGTAGGCATAGCGGACGCCGTACTCGGCCACGAACAGCGGCTTGCCCCACCGGCGGCAGGTGGCGATGGGCTCGCCCCAGATCCTTTCCGGGGTCTTCCACGGACGGTAGTTGGGCTCCGTGGTGTCGTACGTCCACCAGGGATTGTAGTCGTCGACGCCGATGAGGTCGGCCTCCGGGATGTGCCACGCTTCGACGTCGTCGCCGCCCTGCCAGATCCAGCCGTTGAGAATCGGGGTCACCGCGATGTTGGGGAAGCGATGCAGGATCGGGGCGGCGTGCTTATACATCGCCCGGTAGGCCGCGGGTGTCTGCTCGCCGCGCGGCTCGTGGTGCAGGCAGAACCACACCGGGCCCGGCACGCTACCGAGACCTGCGGCCACGTTGCGCAGCCAGCCGTCGTGCTTGCCGTCGGCCACCTCCTGCCACGGGCCGGGCAGCTTGGTGGAGATGACGGGCACGCGATGGTTGTTGATGTCGTCGAGGGCGACCCGCCGCATGTCGCGCCACTGCTCGTCGTGGACGTACTTGAAGTAGCTGCGGTGGCAGCCGAGCGTCGTGCCGATGCCCTTCTCGAAGTCCGGCACCGTCTGCTGCGGGCCCATCGAGGACCCGTACACGATCTTGCCATTGCCCGGGTCGCCCGGGAAACGGCCCCTCCGCCACCAGGGCGTGGCCGCCGCGGCCGGGGCTGCAGGCAGCAGGCCGAGGCCCGCGGCGCCGAGCGCGGCCGCGCCGCCGAGCAGGATCGAACGCCGCGAGGGCGTGTTGTCGTCGGTCATACCGCTCCTCCATCAATTGAAGCCGGGATATAAACTTCTAACAGAAGTTAATCGACAAGACCAGCCCCTGGTACGATCTTCTGTAGGACGGCGCACCCATTGACGGAGCCTGGTCTCCGGATCTTTAATTTCAGCTGACAGAAAATTGGACGACGGGCAAGGGGAGTGATGGCCATGCGTAGCCCGAGCGCGGCCCCCCGGGCCGCGGCGACGCTCGACGTGCGCCGGCACAACGTGGCCGCGCTGCTGCGGGCCCTGCTCAGGGAGGGGCCAGCGCCGCGCATCGATCTCGCCGAGCGGCTCTCGCTGAGCTCCGGGGCGACGACCCGCATCACGGCCGAGCTGACCCGGGCGGGCCTGCTGGAAGAGCTGCCCGCGCTCCCGTCGCGCGACGCCGGCCGCCCGCGCGTGCCACTCGACCTCGCCTCCGCGCGTTTCCACGCTGTGGGGATCCACGTCGGCCTGCGGCGCACCACCATCGGCCTGGTGGACCTGCGCGGCCGTCTCGTCGGCGAGGCGGTGCGTATCGCGCACGACGGTGAGCTCGACCCCGCGGTCGTGGTCGCCGAGGCCGCCGAGCGCGTGGCCGAGCTCGCCGCCGACACCTCCGCGCGGATCCTCGGCACCGGCTTCACCACCGTCGGCCGGGTCGACGCGGCCTCCGGCCGGATAAGGGAGCAGGACGTGCTCGGCTGGACCGACGTCGACATCCCAGCCCTGGCGGCCGGTCGCTTCCCCGGCCTGCTCGTCGTAGAGTCGACCCAGCGCGCCCTGTGCCGGGCCGAAATGTGGTTCGGGGCCGATCAGGGCGTGCAGGACTTCGTGCACCTGTTCATCGGCAACGTGATCGGCGCGGGCCTCGTCGTCGGCCGCGAGCTCTACCACGGGCAGGGCGAGGGCGCCGGGCAGATCGCCCATCTCCCGCTGTCCCGGCCCGCCCAGATGCCCTGCGAGTGCGGCCGCGGCGGTTGTCTCATGTCGGTGGCGGGGGATCGCGCCGTCGTCGCCAGGGCCGTGCGCGAGGGGCTGCTCAGGGAGGGGCAATCGGTCCACGACCTGGCCGAGCTCGCCCGCGGCGGCGATGCCCTGGCCGACTACCTGCTGCGCGACCGCGCCCGCGCGATCGGGGAAGCCGTCGTGATCGTGATGGACCTGCTGGCCCCCGATCAGGTCATCATCTTCGGCACACCGTTGCTGGTTCCCGACCACATCACCGAGATCCGAGGGGAGGCGCGGCGATGGGTGCGCCGGGAGTTCGACGCCGACAAGGTGATCAAACCGAGCGCCCTCGACGACAACGCACCAGTGATCTCCGCCGCCACCTGCGTGCTCGAGCGCTTCTACGCCGACCCGTTCGCGCTCATCGGCTGAGAACGGCCTGGTCATTTTCTGCTGGACAAAGTTAAGCAGGGACGGCCGGTGGCGCCGGTCGGGTGGACCGGGCGTGGGCCGCGCCGGTGAAGCGCGTCCATACTGCCACTCCGATTAGGGCCGGGTGAGCCTGGTCGGCGACGCCGCATACTGCCCGGGGCCGGCGGTCGGTGCCAGCACCAGCATGGCGGTGATCGGGGCGCACGTGCTCGCCGGCGAGTTGGCCGCCGCCAGTGACCACACCGCGGCCTGGGCCGCCTACGAGCGTGAGATGGCCGATTACGTACGCAAGGCGCGGGCCCACGCCGCCCGGATGGTCAAGCAGGTCATTCCCGGCAGCCGGGCCCAGGTATGGACGGGCGCCCAGGCACTGCGCCTGATCGGCGGCCTGCCCACCCGGCTGGGCCGTGCCCTGGCCAAGCGCGCCAACAGCACGGGCGTCCACGACGACGTCGAGGTCAAGCACTACCCCGACAACATGCAGATCCGACGGCGGCAACTTCACGGTTCACTCCTCGATGATGCCCGCAGATCACGCCGGACGGGTGGTACCGCGGGTCCCGTGCCCCGGCGGTCCTGGCGGGCTCGGGCACGCTCATCGACGATCGTCCCCATGACAGAGGCGAAGACGGTGGCGCTGGTCACCGGAGCGAACAAAGGGGACCGTACGCCGCCAGCCCGCCAGGCGGTAGCGGCTCTTCCTGGCCGCGCGGGACCCGGGGCCCGCGGCATGCGGGCCGTGGACACGCTCGCGGCCGGCGGGCTCGACGTCGAGCTCGACGTGACCTCGGACGAGTCGGCCGCGGCGGCCGCCAAGGCCGTCGCCGAGCGGGTGGATCGGCTGGATGTGCTGGTCAACAACGCAGGAGTCGGCGGGCCTTCGCTGGATCCGGCCGACATGGACCCTGGCACCGTGCGGCGGCTCTACGAGGTCAACGTGTTCGGCCAGGTGCGGATCACCCCATTTGTTCCTACCGTTTATGCGGAAGTCGGAGCATCCACGCGTGGTCATGGTGTCGAGCGCGCTGGCGTCGCTGATCTACGCTGGCGACCGCGCCGCCTCGAGTACGGCTTCCTCAGCCTGGCCTATGCCTCGTCGAAGGCGGCGCTCAACATGATCGTGTCCCAGTACGCGCGGGCGCTGCCCACGTTCAAGGTCAATGCCGCCGATCCGGTAACCCCGCCACCGACATGAACCCGCGCACGGGTGTCCACACCGTCGCCGAGGGTGCCGCTCCGATCATCAGGCTGGCTACCGTGGATCATGACGGGCCGACCGCAGGCTTCTACGACCGTAACGGTCCCGTCCCCTGGTAGGAGCGAACGTGACCAAGATCCTCACGATCGAACTGCATTCGAGCGCGATCGACTACAGCAAGCATCCGGGCCTCGACGAGGCCACGCTCGCCGCGCGGATCGAGCAGGGCCACGCGGCGCCGCGGGCGGCGGGCTTCGACGCGGTGTCGTGCCTGATCGGCACCCACCCGGCGAAGCGGAAAGGACCATCCGTGAATGGCTGCCCGAGGGGCCCATCGGCGTGGCCATGATCGGAGCCGGGGTGCGCGTGGCTCCCGAGCACACCCTCCTCTTCGAACGGCTCATCAACGTGCTGGTGTCGGCGGCACCCGGCATCCGGTTCTGCTTCAGCACCTCACCAGAGACGACGATCGACGCCATTCGCCGCTGGACGTAGGCCGCGGGGGCACAGGCCACTGCACGGTGGCCATTTTGCGCTCCGTGCCCGACCACTGTGCGATGACTCGCCTGGCGTGCCGAAATCGCTCAGCGGTGCGACCCGATTTGCTGTGATTCTCTCCGACTTTCATCACGCGAACCGCTAGCGGATGTCGGCGTAGGAGGAACGAGACCGTGGAGGACACGCGGGCCGAAGGGCTGGAAGGGCTGTTGCGCGAGGTGCGGCGTCAGGTGCACAGCCCGGACGAGCCAGACGTACAGGAGGTGCTCGATTGGCTGCGCCGGCGGACCGGCATGGACGCCGCGCTGGTCGGGGAGGCCGCCGCCACCGTGGAGTCGGCCACCGCGGAATTTCCCCGGAGGATACTGCGTCCGCTCGCTCCGCTGCTCGCCCGGCTGTCCGGCGGGGAGATGGCCGCGGCCACTACGCAGGCTGGCCCGCTGTACGTGCACTGCGAAGCCCTCGGTGCCGACGATCCGCGCCCGGTGCTGGTGACGGCCTGCCGTTCGGCACCGGGTCCTGAGACGGTCGCGCTGGTTTCGCGCACCGGCAGCGTCATCGCGCTCATGCGCCGCGCCCAGGGCGCCGACCAGGCCAGGCACGGCTACCAGCACAAGGCACGCCAGCTGCGGTTCGCCGTGCTCTCGGCGCTGCTGGCGGGGGAGCCGACACTCGCCCGCCGGATGACGACAGGTGTCGTGCCGCCGCTGCTGGAGGCCGATCGGCTGAGGATCTTCCTGCTGCACTGCCCGACGACCGACCGTGACCGGATCTCGCGGGGCTTCCAGGATCCCTCCGGCTACCACGGCCGGGACCTGATGGTGGAGTGCCCCGTCATCAAGCAGCACCTGATCTGTCTCATCGCCGAGGACGCGGACGGACCCGGCGGGCGGGGCGAGAGCCTGCGCCGCCTGGTACGCGACAATCCGCGATACGCGCTGGGCATCAGCGGCCCGCACCCCCTCGGCGAGACAGCCGCGGCCTACAGCGAGGCGGCCCACGCCCTGGCCGCCGCCCTCACCGTCCCCGCCCGTGTGGCATTCCACCATGGCCGGACTCCGCTGGAAGGCGTCCTGCCCCGCGGCCCCGCCCTCGCCTGGGCCCGCGACCTGCTGCGCCCGCTGGACCACCTCCCGAAGGCCACCGCCGACATCACCCGCTTACTCATGAGCATGCCTCGATCCGCCGTGGCCAAGCTGCTCGGCCTGAGCCGCAACACCGTCACCGCGCACATCGTCCGCGCGGAACAGGCCCTCGGCCTCGACCTCGCCGACGTCCGCTCTCGCGCCGAAGTCCACCTAGCGCTCGCCGTCACCAGCGCATGCGCCCCCCCGAACCCGGTGACCGCCACCAGACCCTCACCCTGGACGACCTGCTGGGCACCGAACGCGCCGCTGCCTGGGCTCAGACGTTCCTCCGCCAACTGCGGGTCCCACACCGTCGCACCCTGCAGGCATGGATCGACGCCAACACCGACGCCCAGCAGGCCGCCCGCAGCCTCGGCATCAGCCGAAACACCGTCCGCACCCACCTTCGCACCGCCGAAGCTCTGCTAGGCCGCGACCTGCTGACCACCGGCACCGGCATCCACGACGTCGTCTACGCCCTCCTCATCACCACCGCCCGGATCACCTGAGCATCGTGCACAACCAGTACCGGAATTGAGCACCATGCACGGTGGCCCGGAAAGTGCGACGTCTTTTACGGTCTTGGCGACGGTCCATCTGTTGCGCGGGGACAATGCCGCCCGCCCGACGGGTGGAGTCTGTGAAGCGATCGAACGGTGCGATCAAGCGGGGAGAAACCATGAACGGTAAGGCTAAAGTCGGCATCGTCGCCGGCGTGGTAACGCTCGGAATGCTCAACGCGGGTACCGCCGTGGCGGCACCAGCGGGAGGGATGGGAATCGCTGTTCCGACAGCGAGGTCAGCCGCAGCCGCGGTGGACAGAGCCGGCAGTGCTTCTTATTCGGCCGCTGCGAAGCCCGTGAAGTGCGTGTCCTCCGTGGTTTGTGACCTGAGGAAGAAGAAGTTCATCGGGAAGAAGTGCAAGCTCACCCAGAACAAGATGATCGCAAACACAGAGGGCAGAGGCCCGACAACCCTGGTGATATCCAAAAGCAGGTCGGTGTCGGCGGAGGTGGAGACGACCATAGGGGTCGACTATGACCTGGTGTCCGCGGAAGTGGGTTTCAAGGTCACCAAGAGCTACTCGGTAGAGATACAGACGCGCTATGAGGTGTCGAAGGGAAGGATGGGATACGTGGAGGCCTACCCCTGCTACAAGGTGTACACCTTCGAGGTGTGGTCGAAGGCCGCGTTCGGAGCGGAGGAGAAGTTCCTTGGCTTTGGCCACGCCGCAAAGCCCGTCGGGGTTCACTTCAAGCAGTGGACCAAGAAGGCGTGACACGGTGAGCGTGTGAGGCCGTTCTAGGCTGAGATTTAAAAGATCACGACTGTTGGGCGTCGGTGATCGTTATAAGAAGAGGTCTCCGGTAGTTGGTTCAACGACCAAGAAGAACGAAACGCCGGAGGCCTCGTGGCCAGCGTAGCGGTGACGAGGCGGCACGACCTCCCCGACGCGCAATGGGTGCGGCTGGAGCCGCACCTGCCCGCCGCATCGGGCAAGGGGCGTCCGTCGATGCTCTGCCGGAACGTCGGGCGTGCTTCGCCGTGCCGTACCGGCACCCACGTCCGCTACGTCTCGTAGTTCACCCGAGGATGATCCGCACGGGCAACAGGTTAGGGGCAGCGTGTCTGATCAGACCTGGACGTTCGGCGTCGTGTTCGGCTGGACTGGGCCGGTCACGCCGCTCTACCTGCTCCGCAAGCACGGCACCCTCGAACAGGTCGACAGCGGCGATCACGCATGGACTGTCCCTGTGACCGGTGACCCGGGCCCGGGCACTGCGGACGAGAGAGCTGGCCGGGCCGAGTGGATCGCCCAGGAGGCGCTGGTCGCCCTGCTCGGCAGGGTGGCCGGGACGGACGAAAGCGACGACCCGGCCCGATACTTCGCCCACCGGTCCACAACGCGCGTCGCTGGAGACGGCGATGAGTGAGCGGTCTCCGGAGCTGATGGGGATCGCATTTCGTGTGCAGCTGCAGCGGCCCCCGGCGGGCCCCGGTGCCAGCAGGTCGTCATCGGCCTGCCGCAGCCGCCGCATATTGCCGCCTTCCTGCCGAGCAAGCGAGAGCCCCCGGATGGCGTTGCTACATTCCCGGCTGTCGCACCTGCGGCTGGCGTCAAAGGGCCTTCAATGCGCAGGCCGCGGACGCCGCGGGCGCTTCCACTACCTGACCCATCCCTACCAGCGGCCCGACCCGCAACGAACCGGGTCCACTACGATGGCCGGGTCCGCGAGGCGCCTCGCGCCCGGCCAGCGCGCACATTATCTGCCGCCCGGGAAACGCCGGTTTGACGATCATTGATTTGATATCAAGAGCATATTGTGTGACGCTGCCGATATGGCGAAGGCATCGGAGGCGGAGTGGGAAGCCGCGCGGGCCGCCCTCCGGAGCGCCTAGCGATCTTTGGTCTCGCGTTTCTGGACGTTTGTGTCAAGTTTCACGACGCCCGAGGGAGCCGAGCTTGGGTGGCGTAGTCGTCGACGTGCCGGGTGATGGTCTTGAGCGCGGCTCGGAGTTCGGGCGGCGCCTGGGCTTGATCGGCAGCGGTCAACGGGACGAGTAAACGGTTGTAGATCTTGGTGTAGAAGACGGCGATGCGCACGCCATCCTCGGTCAGGACGTAGCGGTTGGATCGGGGTAGCCGGCGGATCAGGCCGTTGAGCCGTAGGCGTCGTAAGTCGTAGGTCATCTGGCCCGTGCTGTAGCTGGTGGTGCCGAGCAGTCCGGTCATCAAGACGCGAAGGTTCTTGTTGGTGAAGCCGGTCGCGGCAAGCAGCGTCTGGCACAGGGCGCCGGCCAGGGCCATGACCCGAGGATCGCCGAAGCGTAGCGCCGGGGTCCTCCGCCCCAACCCCATCAGTGGTGGGGTGCGCGATCCGCTCAAAGGCTGGACTCGCAAGGACGCAACCCTGGCCGGCACGTTCGACCTCCAGTATGCGCCGGTTGGCGGCGCGGGCCTTGGCCTGAAGCTCCGGAGGCCACCGCGCGCCGGAACCGATCACCCAGCTGCTTGAACAGCACCGGCGAGGGAAACGGGAAGCCCAGATGCCCGGACAGGAACGCCACCACCTGCGAGCTGGTCTGCAGGATCGGCACGTAGGCGTTGAGGTAGATCCGGTCCAGGCACTCGATGTCCAGCCTCACGTGCCCGTCGAGCACATCATTCACCGTCACGACTCGCGCCATGGTGACCACCCACCGCAACCGTTTCTATGGTCGTGACGATGAACTCACCGATGCGAGATCGCCAGCGGAACCAGCAAACTCGGCGGTCCGAGGCGGAGCCTCAGTAGTACTCCAGTGACACTTCGCGATCATGGTCGGGATCTGCGCTGGTAGTGGCAGCGACGGGCGGTTGCTTGATGGCGGCGGCGCCATTGTGACCAGTGCAGGACCCGCCTTGTGGTCGGGTTGCCGGCCAGGACGAGGACGGCCAGCAGCCGGCGCATTTCGGGCATGGTCAGCGGAATGTGCTCCTCGTCGCAGGCGGGCTGGAGCGCGGCGAGGGCGGCGAGGAAGGCAGGGCGAGCATGGCCAGGGTGATGTGCCGGTACCGGGCCCTCCAGCCACGCACTTGGTAGTGGTCCAGCCCGACCTGGCCCTTGGCGGCCTGGAAGGACTCCGCCACCGCCCACCGGATGCCGGCGATCTTCACCAGGGCCCGTCAGCGGCATCGGAGTGGGTGTGTAGCAGCGGTAGAAGGCCAGCTCACCGGTGGTCAGGTTACGGCGGATCAGCAGCTACCGATACCTCTCGCGCTCGGAGGCGGCATCGTCGATGAGTGCCCAGGCCCAGGCGTACCAGCTCGGGCCCTTGGCGCCTTGACCGGCGCGGTAGTGGTGCCAGTACCGATCGGCCACGCCGGCGGCGATGTCGGCCGCGCTGCGGTCGAGCCCGGCCAGGTTCACCCGCCGGTTGCCTGCGATCGCCAGCACGTAGCCACCCGGCGCCGCTCCAGCAGGGCGCAGGCGCGGGTCTTGGCCGTAGACCTCATCACCGCTCATCCACCGTGCGGGCAGCCCGGCATCCAGCGCATCGGCGATCATCTCAGCGGCCAGGGCGGGCTTGGTGGCAAATGCGGCTTCCTCGGGCACCCCGGCCTTGACGCACCGGCCGGGATCGGCCAGCCAGGAATGCTCGGGCAGGTGGTCTTACCCGCCAGGTTGGGAGTCCCTGGGGCGCCCGGCCTTGGGCGTCGGCCTGCCGGCCCTGCCTTCGGGCGTTTGCCCCAGGTGCTTTCGAGGCCTACGAGTTCTGGGAGTAGGTGTTGGTGACGGCGGCGATCCGGTCGGCGCTGGTTGTCTGATCCTCGGCGTCATTCCCGAGGTCAATGCCACCGGACAGCCAGCCGCCGTCGATGGTGAACACGCTGCCGGTGATGAATGACGCGCTCTCACTGGCCAGGAACGAGACCAGGTTGGCGACCTCCTCGGTGCGCCCCGGCCGGCCCAGCGGAAACCGGCTGGCGACGCCGAGCTCCTCGCCCAGCCTCCGCATGAGATCGTTACTGACGATGTATCCAGGGCAGATGGCGTTGACCCGGATACCGACCGGTCCCAGCTCCAGGGCAGCCGACTTGACCAGACCCAGCACACCGTGCTTCGACGCCGCGTACGCCGGTGACATCCGCACACCGGTGAGCCCGGCCGCCGACGAGGTGACCACAACCGAGCCACCGCCCACGTCGCGCATCGCCCGACCCGCTGCCTGCAGACCGAGCAGCACACCCCGCAGGTTCACCGCCATCGTGCGGTCCCACTCCTCCAGCGGGTAGTCCAGAACACCGGCCCAGTGCCCTATTGCAGCGTTGAGATGTGCGATATGCACGGCGCCGTAACGGGCAACCGTCTCACGGACCATCGCCTCGTTGTCCTCCGGCGATGCCACGTCGACCCGCAACCCAAACGCCTCACCGCCGGCGGCCACGATCTTCTCGGCCGTCCGCTCGACTTTCTCGGCGGTACGGCCGGCGCAGCACACCCGCGCTCCCAGGGACGCCAGCGTTGCCGCGGTCGCCGCGCCAATACCGGACCCCGCCCCGGTCACCACCGCAACCCGCCCGGCCAGCGAAGCCCCTCCTTGTCCCACCACGTTCACTCTTGTTTCCTTTCCTGATCTAGATTCATGACATGTCTGACTGCAGGGTGTCGTTTCCCGTTAAGACATCGGGGACCGGCCCGCTCTCCCGGCTCGGGCGTCAGCCCGTCGTCCAAGGCCGGAGCTTCTCGGGATTCAGGACCGACCAGATGTGCCTGATCCGCTCGCCTACGACATCGAACGCCAGCACCACCACGGTGACACCGCCTTGCTGAACCACCAGGCCGGGCTGACCGTTGACCGTACGCTCCAGGATCGTCAGGCCCGGTGCCAGACCGGCGACAGTGACGAAAGTGCGGGCGATGCGCTCACCTCCTTCCATCGGGCGGAGCATGGCGCTGACCAAGCCGCCACCGTCTGCGGTCCCCGTGGCGTCGGGGTCGAGGAGACCGATGAGAGCATCGATGTCCTTGGCTTCCCAAGCCTTCTTGAAGTCCCTGACGATCCTGGCTTGCTGGGCCGTCGGAACCGCGGGCACCTCAGCCGCGTGAACACGGCGGCGGGCCAACCAGGCCAACTGGCGACATGCCGCCGGAGTACGGCCGACGATCTCGGCCACTTCAGCGAAGGAGTAGCAGAAGACGTCGTGCAGGATGAACGCGACGCGCTCGGCCGGATTCATCGATTCGAGCACGACGAGGAAGGCCATGTTGACCGACTCGTCAAGGGTGACCCGGTCGGCCGGGTCGACCCTGCCGCCGCCCGGCCGCCCTTCGGTCCACTCCGTACGATCGGGCAGCGGATCCGGGATCCATTCGCCCACGTACCTCTCACGCCGGGCCCGTGCCGAGCCGAGCAGGTCGAGGCAGATGCGACTGGCGACCGTGGTGAACCAGGCACCGGGCGAATCGATGACCTCCCGTTGCTGCCGAGACATGGCGTACCACCGGGCGTAGGTCTCCTGGACGACATCCTCGGCATCGGCCAAAGACCCGAGGAGCCGGTAGGCAAGGTTGATCAGCTGACGCCGCTCGCTCATGATCGCACTCAGGCTCGGATCGAGCCGACCATGTCCTCGCTCGGACGGGTTGGTCATGATGTTGCCGACTCCCTTGGTCGCAACTGCCCTCACCAGTTCGATGCGACAGCGCACCGAACTGTGAGATTCACACGTCGCCCCGTACTCCGAGGGGCTGCGTCGTCGAGGTGTTGTGTCGTCGCACGGCCGAGACGAACCTCGTTCCGCGCACGCCGGCCTCGAGATGGTCGATGTCGCTATCCATGCTGGCTGATCTGGTTGATCTGGCCTGTTTGGTAGTCGCCGGCGGGCTGCTGGGTGATGACGTTCAGCCGATTGACGGTGTTCATGATGGCGATGAGGCCCACCAGAACGGCGAGCTCGTCCTCGTCGTAGTGCTTGGCGGCGTTCGCCCAGACCTCATCGGAGACGCCACCGGCGGCGTCGGCGATACGGGTGCCCTGTTCGGCCAGTTCCAGCGCGGCCCGCTCGGCGTCGGTGAAGACCTTCGCCTCCCGCCACACCGCAACCAGATTGAGCCGCACCGCGGATTCCCCCGCGTGCGCGGCTTCCTTTGTATGCATGTCGACGCAGACGCTGCAGCCGTTGATCTGGCTCACGCGGATCGCCACCAGTTCCTGCGTCGTGGCAGGCAAGGCCGAATCGTGCGCAGCTTTGCCCGCGGACAGGACATGCTTCAGGAGCTTCGCCGCGATCGGGCTGCGAAGGAAGCTGAGACGGGCGTTCACGCTGTCCTCCTTGTCGTGTTGGCTCTTACACCCCACCGACGAAACAGTCCGGCGAGATGTCACAGCCAACCGAATGTGATCTGCGTCTCCTTCTCGCGAGGGCCTGTACGGCTGAAGCTTGCGTGGGTGGGGGCGATGGTCGAGCGGCAGGCGTACCGACCGAGCCGGTGATCGCGGATACCGGCCGCCTTGACCAGGGTGGCGAAGGTGTAGTCGACGGTGTTGACCTGGAGTCGGCCCTGGGCGGAGACGAAGAACGCGGGCGCGCCGACCGGGCCGACAGCCTGGTCACGCAGCTCGGCGTAGACGTGCAACTCGGTGACGGTGGAGGGGGACAGGAGCACCTGGCGCGATTTGCCGTACTTGGAATCGACGATGGCCAGGATGCCGGCGTCGAGGTCGACGTGCTCGCGGTCCAGGCGCACGGCGTCGCCGGTGCGCAGTCCGGTCACCGAGAGCAACCCGATCAGAAGCCGGTGGGTAGCGACGCGCAGCGCCTGCCGGAACACCCGACCTGGAGTACTCATCAGAGAGAGAATCTCCTGGTCGGAGAACAGATGCGGCGGAACACGGTTGGCGAAGCACGGCAGTATCCCGGGCGGCACCTCGCAGGCCGGATCCAGCGCGTTCAGGTGGCGGGCATAGCCGCGCACCACCGACAGCCTGCGCCGCCAATAAATCGGCTTGGCCCGGGTGGGCAAGGTGCCCCATGCCACCGCGGCCTCGGTGGTGATCGTGCTCAGCCCTGCCCGCTCGAGATGGTCGAGGAACTGCCGAAGCAGCCGCTCGTTGTCGGCCAGCTTGTAGCCGAGTGCTCGCCGTACCGCCACGGGGTCAGGTAGCGACGCCTGGCATAGCGGATGTCGTCCTCGCCATGCGTGTGGCCATCAGAGGCGACCGTGCGTATCCCGGTGTTGGTGCCGCAACCGCAGATCGCCAGTATGAGCCGCTCGGCCAGCACCTCGGGCCTTGAGGCTGGAGGCTACCCGCCACAGGGGTGACAGCGTTCAGGCGGCCGGTGTGCAGCACCGCCTCCTACGGCATGTCGATCTGCGCGCCGAACCCCAGCGGCGGCTCGCCTCGGACATGCGGGAACATGGCATGCCTAGTAGAGAAGTGTCTATAGTTGGAAAAGTATGCCTAGTAGTACTAGTTATCTTTGATCCTAGGAGAAACATGGTCGGGAAGATGATCGAAGGGCCGGACGGTCGCTACATCGTAGGGACGGTCAAGATCGGGGAGAAGGGGCAGATCGTCATCCCGAAGGATGCGCGGGATCTGCTCGGCCTGCAGCCGGGCGACACCCTGCTCGTCCTGCTCGACATCAAGCAAGGCATCGCGCTGGTCGACAACGAGCGCTTCCAGCAGTTCGCCAAAGGCGTGCTGGCCGTTCAGGAGGAGACGCCGGCCGACCCGGAGACCGACGGATGACCCTGCGCAGATTCGTCCGCACCGCATTGCTGGTCACCGGGGGACTGCTCGTGCTGGCCGCGCTGGCGGCAGGCGGCTACGTGTACCGGAACGTCACCTACGCCGAGCGGGACGCTGACGGCGTACGAGAGGCCGGCTTCGTCGAGAAGCAGACCACGGTCAACGGATCCCTGATGAACTACGCCGAGGGCCCCGACAACGGGACGCCCCTCCTGCTCATCCACGGCCAGTCGACGGACTGGCGCCACTGGAGCCGAGTGCTGCCCGATGTGGCCGAGCGCTACCACGTCTTCGCCATCGACTGCTACGGTCACGGCAAATCGGCGCGCGTCCCGGAGAAGTACACCGCCAAAGCCTTGGCGGCCGACACGCGTCAGTTCCTGGCCCAGGTCGTGAAGGAGCCCGCGGTCGTCGTCGGTCACTCCTCCGGAGGGTTGATTGCGGCCGTGCTCGCCGCAGACGCACCCGCCCAGGTCCAGGCGCTCGTGCTGGAGGATCCGCCGTTCTTCTCCTCCGTGCTGCCGCGCGCGGAAAAGACGTTCAACTATGTCGGCCTGGCTTCCTCCGCCCACGGCTTCCTACGCAGCGGCGAGAGCGACTTCACCGCTTACCAGATCCGACACGGCGCGATCTGGGACCTGTTCAAGGGCGCCAAGCAAAGCATGCAGAAGTACGCTCTCTCCTACCGCAAGGAGCATCCCCGTGAACCACTCATGATCTTCTACATGCCGCCGGAGTTCAACGAATCTTTTCGCGCCATGGACTCATACGACCCCCGTTTCGGCGAGACCTTCTACGACGACAGGTTCCACCAGGGATTCGATCATGCCGCCACACTCTCGGGCATCCGCGTGCCCGCCGTCCTGATCCACGTCAAGGACCTGTACGACGACAAGGGCATCCTGCTGGCCGCCATGAGCACCAGCGACGCCCAGCAAGCGCGCGCCCTGCTGAAGGACGTGCGGTTCTACCAAGTCGACTCCGGTCACGGCTTCCACTTCGAACGCCCCGACGAGTTCAATGACATCATGCTGGACCTCGAGAAGCGGCTGAAGAAATAGGCCAGGTTGGCACTGCTAGCCTAGCGGTAGTCCGTTGATCAGGGTGGCCGGCAGGACCGTCCAGCGTCCGATGGTGAGCGCGTCCTTGCCCATCTTGTGGATCTCTACGACATCGCCCGGCTTGAGCTCGTGCGCATCGACCAGGGCCGACCTGTCGGAGGGCACGGGGGAAGTCATGTAGCGAACGGTACTCTCACCGTCGCGACCAGTGAAGAAGCCTTCGACCGCCACGTACCGTCGTCAGCATGACGCTCACCTTGACGCCGGGATGCGGCAACTGCGACTGCCACGTCGTGGAGTGCGGGACCTTGTCCTTCACGCTGGGCAGCCAGGAACGGTAGGCAAGAGGCCGGTCAAGTACGGCCGGGAACGCCTCCGCAAGCTGGGACGCTCGCAAGCGCCGTGCGAGGTGCGCGGAGGAATCGACCATCCGCGCGTGCGCGATCACTGCCACGCCCAAGGCTGGATCCGGTGACGGCCGACAGCGATGCATGGGACGCCCGCCACCAGCAGAACCTCATCGATCTGGCCGACGACCTCGCCGAGCTGGACGCGGCGCTGATGGCGCAGCTGGACCCGGTCGACCGGGCCCGCCAAGCGCGCACGCCGGCTGGTGGCGCCGGGCCAGGTGGAGCGTTCGAAGGCCCAGGTGAAGCCGAGCGCCGAGCAGATCTGGGTGCACGTGGACGGCGCGCAGGCGCGACTGCCCGCGGCCGAGCTCGTGGCGGCAAGGGTGGGGCGGCTGCCGGAGAACCACCCGCTGGACCCGCGGATCGCGGCGGCGTAGCGCTGGCCGTGCGGCCGCCGGCGGTGTCATCGGGGACCGAAGTCCTGCCGCTCGCCGGGCCGCGCCGCGTCCAGAACCGCGGCGAGGTCGGCCGCGCCTTTGCCCGTCATCGTCTCCTCAAGGGATGGGCCGTCTGGCCCTTCGGACGCCCGCTCATTCATGGTCGCCGCGGCGGACTGGATCCGGCCCTCGGACTCACCGTCACCGATCACCCCACCGTCATACGGCAGCACCGAACTCTCCCCGAGTCCACGCCACTGGCCGGGGACTGTCTCCCCGCCATCGGTGAACGCGGGCACCCAGACGATGGCCAGGACGTAGGTGTGCCCGACCTCGATGCGGGGCCGGCCTTCCACCGCCAGCGGGCGCCTTCCCTGCTCGCTGAACGTCCAGCCGGCGGCCGGCCAGGCGAACTCCGCCACCGGGGCCGGCTTCGCGGCGCCGTCGCGGGACCACAGCGTGTTCTCGACCTCGAGGGTGACCTCACGGGGCAGGTAGCCCTGTCCGGCCTCGATCTCCTCCTGGTGTGCGGGCAGCTCGCGCTCCGCTTTGGCGGTGACGACGACCACGTGGTCGGCGTAGGTCACCCAGTCCGAGGCGGTGTGGTTCGGCAGCCGGTCCGACCCGTGGGCCAGGACGACCCCGTCCGCGCGGCCGCCGTCGTGCCCGGCCCGCTCCCCGTTCGCCGCGAGGGCCGACGCGATGACGACGCCGGCAAGAACCGCGCCCGCCGTGGCGGCCGCCCGTACTTTCCCAAGTTTCACGGCCGACTCCTCAGTAGACGCCGTTGATGTTGTCCTTGTTGACGCTGCCGAGCACGGCGTCGTATGGCGGGGTCTTCTTCATGCAGCCGAGCTGGTGGTGCTGGTTGCCCACCTGCGGCCAGGCGTTCTGCCCGTGCAGCAGCCCGACGGCATGTCCCGCCTCATGGCAGATGAGCCCGTTGGTGTAGGAGCCCTTCTGGATGCGCACCATGTGCTGGTCGCACTCGTACATTTGCACGGGATCATCGCACCAGGTGATGCCTTCGTTGTCCCCCGGCACATCGCCTTCGGCGAAAATGAGGTCCGTTTCGTTGTCGCCGGTCCATACCGCGTCGCTCGGGAAGTGAACCTCCAGGTCGGTGGGACCGAACTGCTCCTGCAGCACCGTCTTCACGCGAGTCTTCTCAACCGACTCGAGCGTGTCCTCCCGGAAGATCGTCCAGTAGGTGTTGTCGGTCTGGCAAACGGTCCCGCTGCCGTACTTGTCGCCCTTAACGCAGATATTGTCGTAATTGCTGTTCGGCACGATGTTCTGGATCTCGGCGTTCTGGATCTCGGCGGCCCACGCCGTGCTAGTGGTCACCACGAGCGCCGCCACGGCGATGGCCATGAAACGCCGCCACCGTCCTCGTACGAATGTCCTGACATCGGACACGTGCCACCTCATCTCTGGAAGTCCCAAGCCATGATGGAGGGGCCTGCGCCCTGCCGTCGTTAGCCTGGCGTCCACAGTGATGGTCGCAGAGTCCTCTCTTCGTCCACGCCCGGCGCAACATTCGATACTGGTTCCGCCAAGGACGGCGACGCCGCGTCGCCATGCGGCTACCCACGCGGCCAAGGCCACCAAGCCCGGTGAGGGCAGCCCGGTGCAGGTGGCGGTGTCGAAGGCGTCGCCGTTCATGCGGGCGAGCAGCCGGCCCAGCGTGCTGGCGGTCAGCCGGACCGTGCCGGGTAAGCCGGCTCGGGCGCGCAGCTCTGGGTCGTATCCGGCGATGAATCGGATGATCCTCGTGAGAGATGTTGCTCCGCCGAGTACGGCGAGCAGGGATAACGCCAGCAGCGGGCCGAGCCGGTAGCGGCGCCCCCGGCGACTGCGCGGGTCGGGGACGCCGCCCAGGACTTCGGCCAGGGTCGGCAGATCGAGCGGATCGGTCAGCGGGTCGGCGACGGTGACGTGCTCCAGGTGGCGGGCGAGCACGTCGATCGGGGATGACGGCACGCGAACGGCCCCTGTTCTTGATCGACTGGCGTAGACACCCAACGATCGTGAGGGGTCGCATTTGTCATCTGCAGCCCGGGTGCCCTCGACCACCCTGCCGTCTCAGTCCCTTGTGCGTCCCACCAACCGAGAACGCTTCAGCCCTGGCCCCCTCCTCCGGCGGCAACCGAACCATCCGCAGGAAGGCGTCCTTGGCCGCCGGCAGCCCTAGTGTTTCCGCGCCCTGAAATTCGCTGGAGATATCGGGCGAGGGAGCCGAGGTCTTCTTCGGCGAAGGGATGGGGCTATCTCCGAGGGGCGTCGTGCGTAGCGACACCTGAGCTAGCAAACCGTCGTTCTGCAAAGTCCTTGCCAGATCACATTGCGGCGGAAGACCCGACCGGATTTGTTGGCCAAGCCTGCATGCCGTGCGCAGAATCTGTCGATTCCAGGCTAACGACTACGGCAACGAAATCCGGAACACTTATATCTGATTGGTCGCGATGAGAGGGGGTGTCCTGCGTACCACCGGTTGGGGCTAAATCTGGGCTCTATATGCGGCAGCACTCCAGGGCGAGTCCTCGAGTGCTGCCCTAAGCCGTGCCCAATGGTCAACGTTTCCGAATGCCGAATATGAACAGGCGGCACCGTGGCGGGAATAGTGCGAGAATCTGCCCGCCTGACGCTGTTCGCTCAACTTCATCGAGGCCTGAGCGCTTTGCCTCCTACGCATTTGCCCTGGATCCTGTATACGGGCACAGTAGATTGCTTCGCGTGCCGTGTCCGGAATCATCGTCCTGGCAGGGCCAGGCAGCCATTAAGGTCGGCGTTATCGACCCGTTGGGACAGGCTAGGGCCCGCTGGGTCTGCGCGCGCGTGGATTGAGTTCCGATAATGGCTACGTTCGCAAGTCTGTTCAGGGTGCGGGAGTTCCGTTATCTCTATCCGGCCTATGCCCTTTCCTATCTGGGTGACCAGCTGTCGTCTGTCGCCGTGGCCGTCTTGGTGTTCGATCGGACAGGTTCGGCGGCGGTCACCGCCGTGGCGTTCGCGGCGGCTTTCCTGCCGTCCGCTCTCGGTCCGGTGCTGGGTTCATTCGCCGACAGGTTCCCTCGCCGGAGGCTGCTCATAGCTTGTGACCTGGCCCGTGCCGTACTGGTCGCGGCGCTGGCGATTCCGGGAATGCCGATGGGTGCGGCGATCGCACTGCTCTATCTCGCGCACCTGTTCACTCCGCCGTTCACGAGCGCCCGCGCCGCGTTGATGCCGGAGGTGCTTAGCGGCGAGGCGTATGTCATCGGCAACGGCCTGACCAATCTCACCTACCAGATCAGCCAGGTGGCCGGGTTCGCGATCGGCGGCGCCACCGTCCTCCTGATCACACCCGTTGGCGCTTTGCTCGTGAACGCAGCGACATTCGCGATCTCCGCGATGCTCATCTGGCGAGGGATCCGGCCTCGGTCCGCACTCGGGAGCCAAGGCGTCCATTGGTCACCCATCAGGGGCGCGGTGGAGGGTGTGCGGTACGTATTCGCCGATTCCTGGTTGCGGCAGTGCCTTCTCCTGGTCTGGCTGGTGCCGGCGTTCGCTTTCGGCGTCGAGGCGATCGCCTATCCCCTCGCCCGCGAGCTGGGTGGCGGCCCGTCGCTTGCCGGAATGCTCATGGCCACGATCGCCCTCGGCTACGCGACCGGAGCAACGGTCCTGACTCGGTGGACTTCACCGCCCGTGCGCGACCGCATCCTGGTACCGCTCGCCCTACTTCCCGGACTTGCGCTGCTTCCCCTGCTCGCGCACCCGCCCACACCCGTGGTTCTCATCCTGCTGTTCTGCTCCGGGTTGGGATGCTCGTTCAGTACGCCACTCAACGCGATGTTCGTCCTGCGGGCCGCCCCGGCTTACCGGGGACGCGCCATGGGCGTCGCGATCGCCGGCATCGCGGCCGGTCAGGGTGGCGGATTCCTTCTCTCGGGATGGGTGTCCGAGCTCGGGGTCACTGCTTCGGCCACCGTGGGATTGTGCGGCATCGGCGCCGTCGCCGCCGCGGTGTGCTGCGGCGCCGCCTACTCATCCGCGTCCGCGCGTTCGATGTCTACGGACGTGGCGTCCGGCGAGCCGTCCGGGACCTGAACTCGCGCGGCGACTCGCCGTAGGTCCGGCGGAAGGCACGACTGAAGTCGCCTGCCCGGCCGAACCCCCACCGGGCGGCGATCTCGTGGATCGGCACGTCGATCAGCGCGGCGTCTGCGAGGTCACGACGAGTGCGCCGCAGCCGTTGGTCGCGTATCCACGCCGAAACCGTGTCGCCTTCCTCCTGGAAGAGCCGGTGGAGATAGCTGACCGAGATGTGGTGTGCGGCCGCGACCGACCGCGGGCTGAGCTCGGGATCGGCCAGATGGCACTGAATGTAGGTGCGAATGCGCAGGGCGAGGGTCTGCCGTTGGGAACCCGGCCGCGGGCCCGGACCCGATTCCGAGAGACTGGAAAAGCAGGCGGCCACGAGATCCACCAGCACCGCCCCCAGCCGCTGCCCATCCGCAGCGTTGAGCGACAGCTTCTCATCGGCCAGATCCTCGATGAACCCTTTGAGTAGCCCGCTCACTCCGTGGTCACCAGGCACGCCATGCCCCAGCACGGATTCCATCGCCTCGCCCCGCAGCGGCAGCACTGGCTTTGGGATGGCGACCACGGCCAGTTCCAGAGACTCACGCCCGTCGGACTGCAGATTTACCTCATCGAGCTGAGCAAGGTCATGTACGTACAGATCACCCACGGTCACGGAGTCGTGCCGTCCCTCCCAGGTCACATCCACGGTGCCGCGCATGGGCACGACGAGCTGTACCACATCCTGGTCGTGAGTCCGTACCCGATCGGCCTCCCGCCGCAGGTGTACCGGGCGAAGTCTCTTCACTTCCAATACAGCCACGCCGAGATCGACCACACGCCCACCAGCCGAGAGATCGGTCCCGTCGGCGGTCGCGATCTCACGACACAGATCGGCATTGGCGAGCCAGTCCTTCCAGGTCGTCGCCCGCGAAGGAGCTGTCCCTTCCGGGCTCACCCGTATCCCCATTTCACATCGTCAATCCGTGGCCAGCGAGCCTGGTTCGCCTCGCGGGTGACCGCCCAGGCGTCCGCCAGCCGACCCGCCTGCCCGAGCTTGTCGGGGTTGATCACCGCGCGGATCGCCTGGATTCGCCCGTCGAGGATGTCGAGCGCCAAGGTGTTGAGCACCTTGGCATCTCTGTCACGGACGATCGCGCCCGGCTGGCCGTTCGCCTCGTACGGGTCCACGGTCTGGACGGACGGCGGGATGATCGCGGCGCACACCCGGGCCACGTTCTCAACGCCGATGATGGGCCTGGTTGCGTACGGGGCTTTGCCACAGTGGTCGGGGACCATGTGGACGTCGGCGGCGAGGAGCTCCCGCAGCCCGCCGACGTCGCCTTCCCTGAAGGCCTCGAGGAATCGCCCGGCGAGTTCCTCGCGCTCCCGCCGGTCGGCCTCGAACCGGGGCCGGAAGACCGCGCGCTCGAGCGGGGGCAGCCGCACGAGCAGGAGTAGCGCTGCCATGGACAACGAGTCAGTCGGCTGCGCCGAGCGCTCCAGGTCCTCATAGGGGTCGGTCAGCATCAGCTCGGGGAACCACGGCCCGACATACTCCTCTCGCCGGCGGCGGGTCGACCGCAGTACGTCGATCGAGATCCGGGTGACCACGGCCGACAGGAAAGCCTTGGTCGACGTGGGTTGCATCGGGGAGGCCTCGTAGCGCAACCAGGTCTCCTGGACCGTGTCCTCGCCATCGCTCACGCTGCCGAGGATCCGGTAGGAGACCGCGAACAGCAGCGGCCGCAACTCCTCAAACTCCTCAGCCTGGCTCATCCGAGGCCCTGCCGAACGCCCTGCCGCCAGGACGCGTAGTGCAGCTGCCGGCCGAGCTCCCGCTTGGCCTTGGCGTCGGAGAAGCCGCGCCCCTCGGTCATCATCGTTACCGCCACTTCCCCGACCGACAGCCGGGCCAGCCACTTGGGGACCCGCATGGCCATCACCTTCCTGATTTCAGAATTGACTCTCAGTCCAGAGACGAGACAGTCCAGGGCGTTTGTGACATGGGCAGGGCAGACGGTTGAGAGAAGATCGTCGGCGGTGGCTGGCCGATGCGCCCACTGTGTCAAGGGCTGGGGAGCTGGCTCCGTCCGCTTCGAGCCGCGAATCGCGCCCGATCTGTGTGCTATGACCACCCCCGCCAGTGGGGAAGATTGCCCACGTGGTAGAGGACGGCCCAGGATGGCGCGCCGAGCCCGATCGCGGTGAGCGTGTTCAGTAGGGCGGTGAACCGTCGCCGCCGTGCTACTCCAGAGCCCGGGGGTCAAGGCGTTCAACACCGTGTTCGCCGTCGCCTTGGAGCACGTACTCAGATTGCTGAAGCGGGAAGGCCTCCAGTGGTGGCGTTTTAGCTCAGAGAGCAGATCACCGCGATCACTAACCGCAACGAACCCTTCCACTGGTTCGCCGACTTGCTGACGTGCGGCGGCAAGCTGATCGCCCACAACCACCCCAACTACCAGGAGAAGGTCGTTAAGTTCAAGGAACTGATCGCCAGCTGCGTCATGTACTCCACCGTCGGCGACATCACCGACGCCGCCAACCAGCTCACGGCCGAAAGTCATGCCGTCGACCTGGACGACCTGGCCACCGTTTCGCCCTCCATCACCCTCACGGTCCGCCGGTTCGGCAGTGGGACCCTCACCCTCATCCCGCCCGGCCAGATCCACCACCCGGCTCGGCCTGAGGCCCGTCCACGTTTTCCCGCTCGCCCCGAGCTCGCTGAGGGAGGAGTGACCGGTCGCCTTGCCCCAGATCCCCGCTCGCCTTGCGTCCAGCTCGGATGTACTGGATGCGCTGGAGGCAAGGGCCGGCCTATCGCGCCGGACGTCGTCGCCCGTTACCGGGACGGACACATCATCCGTCCCGGACGTGCTCACTCCTGCAGGATGGACAGGGCACGGGACGGGCACAGGGTGATGGCGTCGCGCACCTGTGCCTCCGTCTCGTCGCTGGGGTGGTCGGTCAGCAGGACCACGATGCCGTCGCCGTCCTGGTCGAAGACGGCTGGCTCGGTCAGGACGCACTGGCCGGAGCCGACGCAGAGGCCGGTGTCCGCGTTGATCCGCATCATGTGCTCCTCACCAGGTGACCGGGAGTTCGTGAACGCCGTAGATGACGGCGTCGGTCTTGAACGGCAGGCCCTCGGCCGGTGCGGCGAGATGCAGGGTGGGGATGCGGCGGAACAGCGTGTCGAAGACGATCTGCAGTTCCAGCCGGGCCAGGTTCTGGCCGAGGCACTGGTGCGGGCCGAAGCCGAAGGCGAGGTGGTGGCGGGCCCCGCGCTCGACATCCAGTTCGGCCGGGTTCTTGAACAGTGCGGGGTCCCAGTTGGCCGACAGGCTCGAGACGATGACGCCCTCGCCGGCCTTGATGCTCACCCCGCCGATCTCCACGTCCTCGGTGGCCACCCGGGAGGTGACAGTGTCGGTGATGGTGAAGTAGCGCAGCAGTTCCTCCACGGCCATGGGCGTCCTGCCCGGGTCGGCCTTGACCAAGGCCAGTTGCTCCGGATGGGAGAGCAACCCGATCACGCCGAGCGAGATCATGTTCGCCGTGGTCTCGTGTCCGGCGGTCAGCAGCAAAAGGGCCAGGCTCACCAGGCCCGCATGGTCGAGGGCGCCCTGCTGGCGTTGCCGGGCGATCTGCCGGCCGAACAGGTCATCGCCGGGTTCGGACTCCTTGCGGGTGACCAGGTCGTCGATGTAGGCGCGCAGGTCGGCGAGGGCTCGCCGGCGGTCCTCCGACGACGACGTCCGGCGTACCGCCACGGCGGTGCGGCTCTGGAAGAAGTCATGGTCGGTGTAGGGGACGCCGAGCAGTTCGCAGATCACCAGGGAGGGAACCGGCAGGGACAGCGCCTGCACCAGGTCGACCGGGCGCCGGTCGGTGGCGAGCATGTCGTCGATGAAGTGGTCGACGATGTCCTGGATCCGCGGGCGAAGCGCGGCCAGCCGTTTCACGGTGAACTCGCCGATCACCGGGCGGCGGACCGCGGCGTGTTCCGCGCCGTCCATGCCGATCATCAACTGTGGCTGGCTGCGGAACTGCTGCTGGATCGCCGCATCGAGGTTGAGGAGCGGGAATCCGTCCTTGCGCCGGTCGGAGGAGAAGCGGCGGTCGGCGAGGATGGCACGGCCTTCCTCATGCCCGGACACCCACCACGCCTCGCCGCCGCTGGTCAGGCGGACCTTGCTGATGGGCGCCTGCTCGCGCAGCCGCTCGTAGGCGTCGGGCGGGGCGAACGGGCAGCCCCGCTCGACCGGCAACTGCAGGCCGGCGAGTTCGCCGGAAACGCTCTTCGTCATGAATGACCTCCCAGTTAATAGATCTGGCTGAGTTTGTTCTGGTTGTCGCACCCTCGGGAGCGGGATCGACACCACCACCACCGGTCCCCGAACTGCCGGACCGCCTTGCGCAGCGCCACCACGTCCCGCCATAGATCGCCGCTCAATAGCTCCACCCGGTCCCGCGTTCGCCCGCCGCCGTACCTGATCGTCATTTCGCCACTGGTGTTCATCGCAGGGTGAGCGGGGTCTCGGAGTCGACGCGGGTCAGCTTCTCCGGGTTGCTGACGAAGTAAAGACCGGTGATGCGGGCGTCCTCCACATGAACGGCGAGGACTCCGCCGACCTCGCCGTTCAGTCGTACGACGAGTGCCGGGTTGCCGTTGATCACAGTGGGGTCAACGGTGATCGCGCCTTCAACCCTGCCGAGACCACCGACGGCGAAGCGGGCCACCTTCTCGGCGCCGATGACCGGCCGCAGCGCAGCATGCTTGAGGCCGCCGCCGTCGCCGATCAGGACGACCTCAGGGGCGAGCACGTCGAGCAGACCCTGCAGGTCCCGGGTCTCGAGCGCGCGCCGGAACGACTCCACGGCCGCCCGGGCCTGGCTCGGGGAGACCACTTCGCGAGGGTGGCGGGCATCGACGTGCCGGCGGGCGCGGTAGGCGATCTGGCGGACGGCCGCAGGGCTCTTGCCGACGGCGGCCGCGATCTCGTCGTAGCCGACATCGAAGGCCTCGTGCAGCACGAAGACGGCGCGCTCGGTCGGCGACAGCGTCTCGAGGACGAGCATCAGCGCCATCGACAGACTTTCGGCGAGCTCGACGTCCTCGGCCACGTCCGGCGCGGTGCGCAGCGGCTCGGGCAACCAGGGGCCGACATACGCTTCCTTGCGGCGCCTCATCGTGCGCAGCCGGTTGAGCGACTGCCGGGTCGTGATCCGGACGAGGTAGGCGCGGTGGTCGCTCACCTGTCTCACGTCGACCTTGACCCACCGCAGCCAGGTCTCCTGCAGCACGTCTTCGGCGTCGGCCGCCGATCCGAGCATCTCGTAGGCGACGGTGAACAGCAGGTTGCGGTGGGCGACGAACGTCTCGGTCGCCGGGTCAGTGGCGTGGTCGCTCATTTCTCGACCACCCTCCTTCGCGGGCCGGCCCTGGTCGCAGAAGGCGTTCGAGTGTGTATCCACGGTAAGGTCCTTTCGCTGGCAGCAGTTCGATCCGCCTTCGCGGTCCGGTGCGGTGGTGAGCGGGACACCACCCGGTGCGCGGCTGCGACACGCCACGGTGACGGTGATCCGTCGCTCAGTCGTTCGGAGAACCGCCGATGAGCGCGTGCGTGAGGCGGCGCCCCGCGATGAGGGCGTCGCCGCACGCACGCGGTTCAGCTCCGTTGACGGTCGCCTGGGCCGATCGCGAATGCTTGGCTGGGCCGGCCGTTCAGCGGGTGGCCAGCGCTTCGCCGCGCCTGGCCTGCAGCAACTGCTGGCGCTTGTCATCCCTGATCCAGGCCGGCCAGTTGAGCGAACCGGGCTTGCATGCCTCCTTAGCGAGCATCTTGACAAGGCCCGAGCACACGAACTCCTTGACCTTCGCGCCCGGGCGCCCGCCGATGTAGAGCATCATCGCGGTGTCGTCCCGGTGGGCGAACTGGTAGATCCCGGCGCGACGACCCACGCTGATGCACTGGGCCGAGAGCGCCACGTGCAACGGGGCAGGCTGCTTGCCCGCGATCCGGCTGAGCACCGTGTCCGCAGCGTGCGGGCCCAGCTGAACCGCGGCCTGGCAGCTCATCCGGTACGGCAGATCCGACGGCGCCGCCGAATCCCCGGCCGCGACGATGCGCGCGTCATCCACGCTGGTCAACGTTTCGTCCGTGAGCAGGCGGCCCACGGCGTCGGTGCTCAGCCCGCTGCGCGCGGCCAGGTCCGGCACGCCGAACCCGGCGGTCCAGATGGTCACCGCGCTCGGCAGCTCGCGGCCGTCAGCAAGCTGCACGGTGTCGCGCGTCACAGCCGTCACCGTCGCGTCGGGGCCGTCGAGCACGGTCACACCGAGTCGGGCCAGCTGCTTGGCGACCGAGCGCCGCCCCCGCGGGTGCAGGTACGGGCCCAGCACCCCGCCGCAGAGCAGGGTGACGGCGCGGCCGGCCTCCGCCAGCTCGGCGGCGGTCTCGATGCCGGCCGGACCCGCTCCGATCACGGTCACCGCTTCCCTTGCGGGAGCGGCGTCGAGGACCGCCCGTAGCCGCTGAGCCTCCTCAAGGCTGGCGATCTGGTAGGCGAACTCGGCCGCTCCGGGCACACTCGGGTCGGCGCTGCCACTTCCCACCGCGTAGATCAGGTAGTCGTAGCCGATGGTGCCGCCGGTCGCCAACATCACGCGCCGCTCGGCCGCGTCGATCCGCGTCACGGTGTCGACCACCAGCCAGATACCCCCGGCCAAGATGTCGCGGTAATCGACGACCGCGTCGTGGGTTCCGCCCACCAGTTGGTGCAGGCGGATCCGGTCGACGAAGGTCGGGCGCGGGTTGATCAGCGTCACTGTCACGTCGTCGCGCTGCATCAGGCGATTGGCCGCCAGGACGCCGGCGTATCCGCCGCCGATCACCACCACATCGGTGTTCCCAGTCATGGTGTCTCCTTGCTTCTTGGGCGTTCAGCATCAAGACACCGCGTGGCCCATCGTTATAACAGCGTGTGAGACAGATCACTCGATCGGTGTGGACTCGGCTGAGAAATAGCCCCAGTGCTCACTGAGCCTCCTCCAGCTGATTTCACGCACGGACGGACCCGCGGGGGTTTCGGAGCTCCGTCCCGTCCATGCTCACCTGGCCAGCGGACCCGAATCCACCAGCCGGGCACCGGACGCCCACCGGGCATCCCCAACCGTCGTCCCCCGGCCCATTTACGAGGTCGGCAGAACCGCCAAACAGGGTTCCTCTGACCGGATGGGCGCCGGAGGGCGGGGTCACCGCCTCGGCCAGCGTGGGGCGGAGCGGCATCGGGTCCGTCGCTGCCGCGCTGTGCTGCGGCACCGCCCACCAATCCCTATCCGCACGTCCAGTATTTACGAACGTGACGACCGGCGGGCCGTCTGGGACCTGAACTCCCGTGGGGACACGCCGTAGGCCGTGCGGAAGGCGCGGCTGAAGTCGGCCGCTCTGGTGAAACCCCATCGAGCGGCGATTTTGTAGATAGGCACGTCGATCAAGGCCGCGTCGGCGAGGTCACGACGTGTGCGCTCCAGGCGTTGATCGCGTATCCACGCCGAGACCGTGTCGCCTTGCTCCTGGAAGAGCCGGTGAAGGTGGCTGACCGAGATGTGGTGTGCCGCGGCGACCGACCGCGGGGTCAGCTCGGAATCGTGCAGATGGCGCTGAATGTAGGTGCGGATGCGCAGGGCGAGGGCCTGCCGTGGGGGCCCGGCCGCAGGGCCGGCCTGGATTCGAGCAGGCTGGAAAAGCATGCGGTCACGAGCGCCACCAGGACTGTGCCCAGCCGCTGGTGGTCTGCCGCGTTGAGCGACAGCTTCTCATCGGAGAGCTTCTCGATGAATCGCTTGAGCAGCGCGCTCATTCCGCGGTCGCCGGGCATGCTATGTCCCAGCGCGGAATTGATCACGCCGCCTGGAAGGGGCAGCACCGGCTTCGGGATGGCGACCAGGGCCAGTTCCAGGGCATCTCGCCCATCGGATCGCAGGCTCATCTCCTGGAGCTGGGCCAGGTCGTGCGCGTACAAATCGCCCACGCTCACGGTGTCCTGCCGTCCGGCCCACGTCGCGTTCACGGTCCCGTGCAGGGGCAAGATGAGCTGGATGATGTCCTCGCCTTCGGCCCGCATCCGATCGGCCTCTCGCTTCAGGTTTGCCGGGCGGAATCGCTTCACCGCCAAAACGACCACGCCGAGATCGACCACGCGTGTGCCTGTGGAGAGATCACCTCCGTCGGAGGAGATGAGCTCACGACGAACATCCGTGCCGGTGACCCAGTCATTCCAGATCGTCACCCGTAAGCCCCCATCTACCCAGGGGGCGTCGTTCGGTCCACGGGCATCGGACGGGGCCGACGTGGCCGCGCGGAAACCGCTAGCTGGGGCGACCATGAGACGTCCTCCTCTTGTTACTGGTTGCCTGGGCTGTTGACATGCGGTTTCCTCTTCAGAGTCGATGTGATCATTTCGGATGGTTGTCGCTGCTCACAGCAGCGGGAGACACGGCTGCCGGTGTGCGGCAGGCGTCCGGGGCGGGTCACTTCTCCAGGACGGCCTGGATCTCGAGGCTGATCGACACCTTGTCGCCGAGCACGACGCCACCGCCGTCCGTCGGGATGGCGATGTCGATGCCGAAGTCACGCCGGTTGAACTGCGTGGTCGCAGAGAAGCCGGCCCGCTGCCCGCCCCACCAGCCCGGGCCGAAGCCGTGCTCTGCCGGCAGCACGCGATGGCCCAAGGGTCGCGGGGAGGCGGTTCATGGCTTCCTCAATGGATGTGGCGCGACGGCAACGCGGCGCGGCGGTGGCTGGGACACTGCGGCGCGCGGCGTTGGGATTGGGCTCAGAGCCGGCCGTGCTCAGGATGAGGCACGTTGCCGTGCCCTCACCCTGAGACTGTCGGGCGTTACCTGCTGTAATTCTTCCCCGGGGCCTTACCGGGGATCGGCTTGGCGATGAGAGCGACGGGGATGAAGAAGCAGATCTGGCTGATCGCCAGGGTCAGCGTCCAGAGCGCCTTGTCGTCGTAGTGGGCGGACGCCTTGGCGTACAGCTCGTCGGGGACGCGCTCCCCGGACGGGTTCGGGGTGAGGACGGCCTCCACGAGCTCCAGCGCGACCCGTTCGGCGTCGGTGAAGTAGGGGGCGTCCTGCCATGACGCCACGGCGGTGATGCGCTCCTCCGTCTCCCCGGCCTTGCGGAGGAGGCCGGTCTGCCGGACGGTGTGATACGTGCTGCCGACGATCTGCCCGGCACGGAGCTGCACCAGGCTGATGGTGGTCCGCGGAATCGAACCGTTCAGTGTGGCCTTGGACATGCCTCCCGCGATCTCCGCCATCTCGGGGAAGAACTGGGCGGGGTCGGGCAGACGCGACTGGAGGTCGTCCTGCTGAGGCATCGTGGGCGTGGACATGGAGGGATTCCCTTCTCAATCTCACCAGTGTTTCGAGGCTTGTGACCTGATGGAGTTGGTCATCCATCAAGGGAACGCGGGGACGATCACGCGTTCCGACACGGGTACTCAACGGCGATCCGCGTCCCGGCCGGGGTCGCTGAGCTTTCCTGCCTCCTGGATGGTGTCTCACTAGTCCGACGACACAGCCTCTCGAAATGTGAGGCGACGCGCCGACGTCACAATCCGGTGCGCTGTCTCGTCGATCTGGTGAGGGCAGATGCGACCAAGGGAGTCGGCGACACCATGACCACCCCATCCGACTCAGGACATGGCCGGTTCGATCCGACTCTGAACGCGATCGTGAGCGAGCGGCGCCAGCTGATCAACGTCGCGTACCGGCTTCTCGGTTCACTGGCCGACGCTGAGGACGTTGTTCAGGAGACCTACCTCCGCTGGTACGCGATGTCCCCGCAGCAGCGGGAAGCCATCGAATCCCCCCGCGCCTGGCTGACGAAGGTCGCCAGTCGCGTCTGCCTCGACCTGCTCGGCTCGGCACCGGCGCGGCGGGAGCGCTACGTGGGCGAGTGGGTCCCGGAGCCGCTGCCCGATCGTACGGAGTGGATCACCGGGCAGCCAGGCGGCACAACGGCCGACCCGGCCGACCGGGTCACCCTCGACGAGTCGGTCAACATGGCCTTCCTCGTCGTACTCGAATCGATGACCCCGGCCGAGCGCGTCACGTTCGTCCTCCACGATGTCTTCCGCTACTCCTTCGCCGAAGTGGCCGAGATCGTCGGCCGTACCCCGGCGGCATGCCGCCAGCTGGCCTCTTCGGCCCGCCGTCGCATTCGCGCCTCGCAGGCTCCTACGACTCCGGCAGCCCAGCGGTCCCGCATCGTCAGCGACTTCAAGCAGGCATGGCAAGCCAAGGACATCGACGCCCTCGTCGGCCTCCTCGACCCCGACGCGACGGCGATCGGCGACGGCGGCGGCCTCGTCGACGCAGGGCTCCACCCCATCGCAGGCAGCGAGCAGATCGCGCGCTACGCCCTGGCCATCGCCGGCAAGGCACCCGGCCTGACGGTCCTGGAGCGTACGGTCAACGGTCAGCCTGGTCTGGTGGCTCAGCAGGATGGCGTCACTGTGGTGGTGATGGCGTTCGAGGTCGCAGGCGACCGGATCAAGCACATCTGGGCGGTACGCAACCCCGAGAAGCTCCGGTCTTGGAGGATGGGGCCACAGCAGTAGGCCGCTTCTGATGTGGTGAATCCGGCAGTGTGGATGAGATCGTCAAGGGCCTGGTCGAAGGCGCGGTGCGCTTGTCGTGATCGGCTGTGCTGTGGCGGGTCGGGGTCGTGGAGTTCGGCCAGGCCGTCCGCAGGATACGGGCGTGAACCCGGGTGAGCAGCTGCGCGTGGCGGTGGCCGAGGTCGGTCATCACCGAGGGCGTCATCCGAGCCAGCGCATCGGCTACAAGTCGACCAAGATCAAGCAGTACCACAAGGAAGGCAGAGCCCTGCGGACCGAGACCCGAGGACTTCTACCTCGGCAAACGGCTGTCCGACCTACCCCCTCTGGCGCAGGTCGGCTTTCACGCCAATCAGCGTCTGTGGCTTCTTGCGGCCGTGGATGGATCTGCTTGGCGAACACTAGGCCGACCTTGTCGGGGTGGCCGATGTCGAGATTGTCGGGCAGCATCTGCTCGAAGAAGATCCGCCCGGAGACGGGCCGGTCGAGCATCAGAGCGAGGGAGAACTCGTCATCGTTTCGCCGCCGACCGGAGCCCTTTTCCGCCCACAGCAACCGGAGCCCCGTCAGGATTCATGGGGTGGGGCGCAGCCCCGGTAGTGGTCCGCGCTGGAGGTTTCTCAGAGGTTGACTTCGACTGCTGGGATGTGGTTGATCTCATCAGGGCATCGGTGTGGGAAGCCCTCCATGGCGATCCGCGTGGCACGTACGGCGATCTCCGCCATGGGTGCGGCGTCCTGCCCTTTGCCAAGGTTGGCCATCGAGGCGCTGATCACGGCGCCCATCACCGACCCGATGAGGGCGTGGGCGGTGATGTCGTCCAGTTCTCCCGGATAGGCCGCCTCTAGCGCCTGGGCCCACTCGTGCTGCGCGTCGAACAGCCATCGCAACGTGATCGCGCGCAGCGCAGGCACAGTCGTGATGAGACGGGTCCGGATCGCGGCGAGGTCGCTTTCACCCGGTGCGAGGACCCACCGCTTGGGGTCCAGCGCCGTCGCCATGCAGCGGGTGATCAGGGACTCCAGCGACTCGCCCGGCTGGCGACCGGCTATGAGGTCGCAGACGGCCGCGATCCGTTCGGGCTGGTCGGCGAAGACGAGGTCGTCCTTGCCCGGGAAGTGCTTATAAAACGCCGCAGGCGACAACTCGGCCGCCGCACAGATGTCGGCGACCGTGGTGGCCTCGTATCCTACCTCGTCGAAGAGGCGCATCCCGGTCTCGATGAGGGTGCGCCGCGTGCGCTGCTTCTTGCGCTCGCGCAGCCCGATCGGTTCGTCCATGACGGCCATGATAGTAAGTAGCCCATAATTGTATAGATTCTCTACTAAGAAGGAATCTCTACTTAAGGTGGAACATGGAGAACCTGTCTGGCGCGACGGCCTTCATCACCGGGGGCGCGCAAGGCATCGGGCTCGGCATCGCACGGGCTCTGGCCCGCCAGGGAGTGCGAGTGGCGCTGGCCGATATCGACGCCGCGGCTCTCGACGCGGCCAAGAGCGAGCTGGCGGCCCTCACCCCGGATGCTGAGAGCGTGCAGACCTTCGAGCTCGACGTCCGCGACCGCACCGCCTTCACCGCCGTGGCCGACGCGACCGAGCAGCGGCTCGGCCCGGTCACCCCGCTGATCAACAACGTCGGCGTCGGCCTCAGCCTGCGCAAGATCTCCGAGCAGGTCACCTATCCGATCTGGGACTACATCGCCGGTGTGAACCTCGACGGCGTGAACAACGGCGTGCAGACTTTCCTGCCCAGGATGCTGAGCCGGGGAGGACCCGGCCACATCGTCAACACCGCCTCGGTCGCCGGCCTGGGCGTCTTCCCGGGTCGCAGCGCCGCCTACGACTACACCGCCTCCAAGGCTGCCGTCATCGCACTGACCGAGGCGCTTCACTCGGCTTGCGCGACGAAGGCACCTCCATCGGGGCGAGCGTGCTCCTCCCGGGCCTGGTGGCCACAGGCATCCCGATCAACAGCCTGAACGCGGCGCCCGACGACGTCCTGCCGCCCGGGGAGCGGGCGCGGGTGGCGCAGCTGGCAAGGCAGGGGACCGAGATCATCGGCGCTCACGGCCGCGACATCGACACGGTGGGCGAGCAGGTCGTCGAGGCGTTCCTGGACGGCCGTCTCTATATCCTGACCGACCGGATGGCGGCCGACCTGGTGGCCTCCCGCGCCCGCGCCATCCTCGACGCGATGCCCGCCGAGGATGGCCGGACCGAGCGGGTTCTCGGCCTGGTCTCCGGTACGAGCTCGGGCACGGGGGAGTGACCGTTCGACGGGACCTTCCGCCGCTTCGAAAACCAAGTCCTGCCGTTCGGCTGATCAGGGCTGGGGCCACCTGGCGGTCGCACTCGTGAGCTAAGTAGTCCGGCCGGGAAGGCTCTCGTAGGTTGACGGATTGGGGCCGGTCGTGCGTCGGCGTTCAGGTGTCGATGCTGGTGACATATAGGTCGCACACCAGGTTCAGTCGAAGTCGACCACTTAGGTGGGCATTGAGATCCCGGCGCCGACGTCGCTTGTGGTCAATAATCCGGGCGGGGATCTCATCCACCTGCAGGACGTGAAGCGGTGGATGCCTTCCGGGCGGCGGGGGATGGGCATCTCCGCCCATCGTGCGCGCCGTCCGCCGACTGCTCAGGCAGCCCGGCTACCAGGTCACCCAGACGGTCCCCTGGGTGGCGGCCTGCGGCCTGATAGAGCGCGAGACCACGGCGAGTCCCAGCCGGTGTCACATTTCGGCAAGACGGTCTCGTCCAATGTGTATGAAGCTCCGCACCAAACGACTACTTGCCGCCGTGATGGCAGTGGTAGCGGCAGGCATCGGCGTGTGGGCGCAGTTCGCTCCCCACTCCTTCTACACCTCGTTCCCGCTGCCCGGGCGGCACTGGGTATCGGCGCTGGGCCCCTACAACGAGCACATGACACGCGACACCGGCGGCCTGTTCCTCTCGATGCTGCTCGTCAGCACCTGGGCGACGGCACGCCCGCGAACGGAGACGATGCGCTTGGCCGGAGCCGCATGGCTGGTGTTCAGCATCCCGCACTTCGTCTTCCACATGTTGCACCTGGACATGTACGACACGGTTGACAAGATCGCAAATATCATCGCGCTCGGCGGAATGGTCGTTCTGGCCGCACTGCTGCTCCTGCCCACCCGGCCGGCCATGCCCGTCAGCGTGAATGGAGAGGGGAAGACGTGAAGATCGCAGTGGCCGGGGGCACTGGCTGGGTCGGCAGGCTGGTTGTGGATGCGGTGTACGCCGCCGGCGACACCCCAGTGGTGCTCGCCCGCTCGACCGGCGTCGACCTGACCACGGGTGCGGGCCTTGAAGAAGCGCTCCATGGCGTGACGGCTGTGATCGACGTGAGCAATGTGGGCACCCTCGCCAAGAGGCAAGCCATCGCGTTCTTCGAATCCGCTACGACGAACCTGCTCACAGCGGGCGAGCGTGCCGGAGTTGTCCATCATGTCGCCCTCTCGATTGTGGGCAGCGACCGTGTGGACCTGGGTTACTACCTCGGCAAGCGGCGTCAGGAGGAACTGGTGCTCTCCGGCAAAGTCCCGGGGAGCGTGCTGCGGACGACGCAGTTCCACGAGTTCGCCGCGCAGACGCTGGCACGCGGGGGACCGTTCGTGTTCGTGCCCCAGCAGCTCAGCCAGCCCATCGCGGCCCGAGAGGTCGCCGAAGCCCTGGTCGAACTCGCCCGAAGGAGCACACCCACCGGTCTGGCTCCCGAGCTCGCCGGTCCCGAGAGGCACACGATGCCGGACCTGGTGCGCCGATTGCTCCGAGCGCGCGGCGAACACCGGCTTGTCATCCCGGTGCGCCTGCCTGGTCCGGTCGGCAAGGCCATGGGTGGCGGCGGGCTGCTGCCCACCGAGCCCGGGCCACGCGGCAAGATCACCTTCGCTGAATGGGTCGCCACCGACGCCAAGACGCCGGCGCCCGCCCACGGCCGAGACCGCAGCGCCGAACCCCACAGCATGCCGGGACCGGGCCGGTCGTGAACGCCCGAGAGAGCGAACTCGCCGCTGCCTACGAGCAGGTCCGGCCACGCCTCGTCCGTGTGGCGTATGCCGTGCTCGGCAGCCATGCCGAGGCCGAGGACGTCGTCTCCGAATGCTGGCTGCGTCTGATCGCCGCGGACGGCCGAGAGCCGATTGCCGACGTGGAGGCGTTCGCCACGACCACCGTCGCCCGCGCCGCCCTCGACACGCTGCGCTCTGCTCGTCTACGCCGTGAGCTCTACCTCGGACCATGGCTGCCCGAGCCCATCGTCGAACTCGGCCCGACAGATCAGGACCCGGCCGACCGGGTAACCCTCGACGACACGATCAGCTACGCGCTCCTGGTCGTCCTGGAGACGCTGACCCCGGCCGAGCGCACCGCTTGGGTCCTGCACGACCTGTTCGGCATGAGGTTCACCGACGTCGCACAGACGGTCGGCCGCACACCTGCCGCCGTCCGCCAACTCGCGGCCCGCGCCCGCGCGCACATCAACGCCCGGGCACCACGCGTCACAGTCCGTGCCACCGAGCACAACGAGGCTGTGACAAGGTTCCTCCAGGCGGCAATCGGCGGCGACCTGGCGCCCCTCCTTGAGGCGCTTGACCCGGACGTCATCTTGACCAGCGACGGCGGCGGCCAGGTCACCGCTGCCCGCCGTCCCGTGCACGGCGCCGATAACGTGGCGCGCTTCCTCAGCGGAGCGATCAGAATGCTCAAGCCGTCCGAGCATGCGAAGATCCTCAACGTCAACGGCACCCCCGGCCTCGGCTTCTTCGACGGCGACTCGCTGACCAGCGTCGTCTCGTTGACGCTCCTCGAGAACCGCATCAGCCGCATCGACATCATCCGCGCCCCCTCCAAGCTGCCTCGACCCTCTCGACATGACGAACCGTATGACCCGCGCCTCACGGCACACCCGCGCTCCGACACCTCGCACGAGCCGGTCGCCAAGCAACGCCCGGCTCGCCCAGTGGACCCGGGCCGCGATCAGCGGGGTGGCTAGGACGATCAGACCAATCATGGCCACGAGCCCGAGTGCCGCGCCATTGCTCAACCTGGGATTGCTGCGTTCGTCCAGCGGCACCAGGGCGGTGCCGCGGTTGTGCCGATCGTCGGGACGGTACCGCCGGACGGCCTTTGAGGCACCGGGGGCGGGGAGAGAGGAGGGTTACCACCCCACTCCTCCTGGGGCTGCGTCATCAAGGGTCCCGCAACGAGGTCGTCCGCGGACACCACCTGTCGGCGACTACGAGTCCGGCCAGTGGGGAAAGCGACACCGATCTGAGGCCGGGTGGGCGAACTCCAGGGCCCAGTCCCACCCCGCTTGACGCGACACAGTTCAACGCCTCGGGCCTGCATCAAGACACGACGTGAACCAGTTCGACGAGACATCTCAGCGGAGGTGAAGTTGCCGCGCCGCCTCGCATTTCGAGGGGCTGTGTCGTCGTACTGCTAGGCGGCTTGCCCTAGCTGTCCTCACTGAGGACGCAATAGCCACTGCGGCTTCACGACCGGAGTCGCCCATACCCCTGGAAGGAGAAACTTCATGGACGCAATGAACAACGGCGGCCGCCGAGCTCTGGTGGTCGGGCTGGGCATCAGTGGGATCGCGACAGCGCTGCGGCTGCGGCAGATCGGCTGGACGCCGGTCATCATCGAGCGGGCCGCCGGTCGGCGGTCCGGTGGATACTTCATAGCGCTGTTCGGCGCCGGCCGTGCTGCTGCCCAACGCCTGGGCATTTTGGACAAGCTGACCGATCGAGGTCCGGACGGCGCCGGTTACGACATCGACCGGGCTGGCAGGCGTCGGCCCGGGATGACCTTCAAGGACTTCGGCCAGCCGTGGATGATGATGCGGGGAGACGTGGAGGAAGCCGGTTTTGCCGCGCTGCCGTCCGATGTCGAGATCCGTTACGCCACCGTGCCGACCCGGATCGAGCAGGACGCCGACGGGGTGAACGTGACGCTGGCCGGCACCGCCGGCGGGACCTCGGTGACCGAGCGCTTCGATCTGGTCGTCGGCGCGGACGGGCTGCGCTCCACGGTTCGGCAACTGGTGTTCGGGCCGCACGAGAACCACCTGCGCCGGATGAACTACATGGCAGTCGCCTACCAACTGCCCGGCGCGCTCCCCGGCTACGACCAGAGCGATTCCGTCATCCTGGCCGAAGCCGGGCGTTCGATGTGGATCTTCCCGTTCAAGGACCGTCCGCCGACCGTGTTGCTGAGCTACCGTACCGACGATGTGGATGCCGAATTCACCCGGCCGAAGGCCGAGCGGGTGCGCGAGGTGTTCGGCCCGGAGCCGACCGGCCCGGTCTTGGGCGCGGCGCTGGACGCGCTGGAGTCGGCCGAGCATGTGCTGTTCGACTCGGTCGAGCAGGTCCACATGGACAGCTGGCATCGCGGCCGAGTGGTGCTCGTCGGCGACGCGGCCTGGTGCGTGACCCTGTATGCGGGGATGGGCGCCTCGACCGGGATGGCCGGGGCCGACCTGCTGGGCACCATGCTGGCCCGCCACCCCGGCAGCGTGACCGAGGCACTGACACAATGGGAGCAGCGGCTGCGTCCCTCCATCAGCTACCTGCAAAGCAACGGGATGCAGATGCGCAGCCTGTTCGTCCCGGCCACGCGCTTGCAACTTGCGTGGCGCAGGATGATGGTGCGAGTGAGCAAGATGCCGGTGACCTCCCCGTTGTTCTTTCGGTGGCGGACCAAGGGCAAGGCGGCCCGGATGAAAGACATTGATTTCGCCCACCCCGACTTGGCACACCCCGGTCCCGCCGAGCGCGTCCGCGCGCACGCGTGAGGGCCGATGGCGTGACGGCGCAGGCCGGCATGGCGCACCTGGTGGCACAGTATGCGATCCCTTTCCGGCCGAGGCATCCACGAGCTCCTGGAGGCGCCCCCGCGGTGCGCCTGCGCCGCGCCGTCCTGGCCCTGCTCGCGGCTCGCCAGCAGTACGGCACTGCACGGTTGTCATCCTCGCAACCAGGACAGGCTACTCAGGCTCGCGAGCCCGCAAGTACGAAGCGATCATCACCGCCTGAGATGTCACAACCGCGGCTGCCGTACCGTCTGGAGGGAGACGCATTGGCGACGACCGATTCGGCTCCTCATTGTGGTCCGGTCGACGCGTGGGCGACTGAGACAGTGACTGCCCCGCGGCGCGACTCCACGTCCTGGACGGCTGGGGCACGCATTCCAGTTCTCCTGCCCTGAGCCGTCAACCGCCACCTACGGGCGTTGTTGGCGGACTGACGCCGCTCGGACATTCCACGCGCGGCACCCCGCACCGACTGTGAGTGATCGGCTGAAACGGAAAGCATGGCAAAGTGTTCACCGCATATGTGATCGTCAGCGTCCTCACGATCGTGGCCAACGTCTGGGCCGCCATCGTTGACTTCGCCGGGGCCAGGTTCGTTCTCGCCAATCAGGTGGAACTGGGCCTTCCCACGTCCTGGATCCCTACGCTCGGCCTGCTCAAGGCCGCTGGAGCCGCCGGGCTGGTTCTCGGGCTCATGGGCGTTCGGCTCCTCGGCATCGCCGCCGCGATCGGGCTCGTCCTGTACTTTGCCGGCGCCATCGTCGCCCACATCCGCGCCCGCGTGCTCCTCAAGATCATATTTCCCGGATGCTATCTCGCGCTGGCAGTCGCCTCCCTTTCCCTGGCCGTGACGCAATAAACGCCCCATATGGACTCGCCCGGGGGTGGGCTCGGTGGCCCACGTCAGGTTCGCCGTCCACCAGACTTCACCGTCCGGGTGTACCGCGTGGGCGGAGAACGCGCGTACCGAAGATCGTTTTTGACCATGTTCGCCGAGCGCACTGGTGGCGATGCTCGGACCTCTCCCTGCCAAGATGGACAGATGTGGCAAACGGACATGTAACTCTGTGCCGAGGATGGGAAATAGACATCCCCTCGGGGAGCAAGCAAGCCGGATCCGGCATTCCCTGATCCTCAGTACGCGAACGATCACGTTCGCGCAGCTGGTCCGCCGCTCAAAGACCCTGACCGTGGAGGGGTACGACCAGCTCGACAAGGCCGGGGGCTCAAGGACACCATCTCACTGCGGCAGGGAAAGCCTGTGCAGATCATCACCCATTTCGACGGCTACCGCGGCCGCTATCTCTTCCACTGCCACAAGGTTGAACCGCCCGCCCCGCACCAATACCACGTCGTCACGGCGATCGCCTCCTTCCTACGGGCAAGCACAGCCTGGCACGCGGACCGGCGCCTGCGGCAGGGCCCTCAACGGGCGATGGCGTCCCATCGAGTGGTGTAGTTCGTGACGATCTGACTGAGATCTAGCACAAAGTGAGCCACCCTCTCTGTCAGGGTTTGTTGAGACTGATGTGACTACAGTTCATCTGACTGATGAGGGTGAGTAAGGATCTCAACGAACCGTGAGCATGAGACTGGCCGAGCGTTCCCCGGCGTCGATCGCCGATGATGGAGCAATGAGCTCGGGTAAGGGCAAGCAGGGGCCACGCGCGGACCGGCCGCGGCGGCGGACGTTCACGCCCGAGTACAAGCAGGCGATCTTGGCCGAATACGACGCGCTGACCGAACCGGGCGCGCGGGGCGCGCTGCTGCGGCGGGAAGGGCTGTACTCCTCGCATCTCGTGGAGTGGCGGCGGGCGGCCGAGGCGGGAGCGCTGGACGGCCTGGCCAAGGGCGGCAAACGCTCGGGCAAGAGCGGCGAGCAGGCCGAGCTGGAGCGGCTGCGGCGCAAGGTGGAAGCGCTCGAGGCCGAACTCACGATGGTGATCGGTGCCGCCCCGACCAGCGCACCCCGGAATCGCTGTGATGAATCACTCCGGCGTGCGGGCGGCGCTGGTGGATCGCCATCGCAGCGCGTCGGTCACCAACTCGGTGCGCATGTGCTCGACCATCGCCCAGCCGACGATCCGGCGGGAGAACACATCCAGCACCACGGCCAGATAGACGAAGTCCTGCCAGGTCGGCACGTACGTGATGTCGGCCGTCCAGATCCGGTTCGGCTCATCGGCGCAGAACCGGCGCCGGACCAGATCGGAGGCGGCCGCGGCACACGGGTCGGCGACGGTGGTGCGCAGCCCTTGCGCCGGCTCACTCCGGCCAGCCCGGCGGCGCGCATCAGCCGGGCCACTCGCTTGCGGCCCACCCGGACCCCATCCAGCTCGCGCAGTCCGGCCGTGGATGCGCGGCGACCCGTAGATCTCATCAGAGGCCTGGTGATGCCGGCGAATCTGCTCGGTCAGCTCGGCGTCGCGGCGCCCTCGTGCCGATGGGCCGCGTCCCTGCCGGGCCGCCCAGGCGTAGTAACCCTGGCGCGACACACCCAGCACCCGGGCCAGCAGGGAGACATCGTGGTGGTCCTTCTCCACATCGATCAGCCAGAACCTCATCTCGGCAGATCCGTCTCCCGGATGCTCCTATGTCGTCAAGCCGCCATGGCCATCTTGTGGTCACTCGTCTGGGAGGCGGTGGTGTCGGTGCGCTTGAGGGTGCGGTAGACCACGTCGGAGATGCGTCGGGGCAGCAGGCGGACGGCCTCGGTGCGGGTCTTGCCCTCGGCCATCAGGCGCTCGACGTAGGCCTTGCCCGGGCCGACGCCACGCGTCTGGGTCACGGCGATCATGTGCAGCGCTGAGTTCAACCGCCGATTGCCGCCACGGTTGAGCCGTACTCGGCTGCTGTTGCCCGACCAGACCGGGATGGGCGCGGTTCCGGTGAAGCGGGCGAAGGCCGCCTTGGACCGGAAACGGTGCACGCCCGCGGTCTCCCCGATGATGGTCGCCGCGCCGAGCACGCCACACCCCGGGATGGGTGTAGCTCTTCCGCAGTGACTGGTTAGATCAGGCTGTGAGGGTGTATCCGTCCTGGTGACGGCTGTGGCAAATGCGCTGGTTCTCGCGGTCGACATGGAAAGCCCAGTACTGATCGGGATCGCTCTTGGCGATGTACGTGATAATTCACCCGATGCCGGCGCGCCCGTGATCAATTTGTTCACGAGTCACTTACTCCAGCTGGACCGGCCGAACTCGTTCACAGCCTGCATGACGCTCTCGCGCAATTCAAACCGCGGCGCGACCAACCCTTGCCGGTGAAAACGCTCGAAGAGGTCCGCCGCCTCCGCAATGGGCAGACACCCTCCAAACGAAATCACCCGCTTCGTAGCGGCGATGACGGCCCCAACTCCCGCATCGTCCCAGGCGGAGACGCCACCCAGATCGAGGACCAAGCGCTGAGCGCCGATCTCGCCAAGACTCATCGACTCATCGCGAAGGCGAGCGTCATGGACGAACTTGCCCTCCACTCGTAAAACGATGCACTCAACGTGAATCGTTTTCTGCACCTCAAGCCCGAACTCGGGTTTCTCGCTCGGCGTTGCACAATTACTTTCCCGTTTCTGCTCGTTGCTGCCTATGTCTTCCTCTGCCTGGGCATTCGCACAGCGCCTACGGACGCCCGTCGCCTGGCGTGACCAGCCCGACCTCGTAGGCGACGATCACTGCTTGGACCCGGTCTCGTACTCCCAGCTTGGCGAACAGCTCGCTCACGCGGTTCTTCACCGTCGACATCGACAGCCCCACCTCCTCCGCGATCTGCGCGTTGGACAGGCCGCGCGCGATGAGCTCCAGCACCCGCAGCTCGCGCTCGCTCAGAAGGGACAACTCCGCGGGGGCCACGACCGCACGCGGGCGGGCCGGGCGCACGAACGTGCCGATCAGGCCGAGCAGCAGCCGAGGTGCCACCGTCGCCTCGCCCCGGTGCACGATCCGGATGCCCTCGATCAGTTCCTCCGGCGACACGTCTTTGGGCAGGAACCCGGATGCCCCGGCCCGCAGTGCCGCGACCACGTGCTCCTCCAGATCGAACGTGCTCAATGCCAGCACCCTGACCTCCGGCAGCTCGGAGATGATCCGCTCAGTGGCGGCCACCCCGTCCAGGCCGGGCAGGTGCAGGTCCATCAGCACGACGTCGGGACGCAGGTCATGGCTGAGGCGTATCGCGTCAAGTCCGTCGGCCGCCTCGCCCACCGTGGTCAGGTCGGGCGCGGTGTCGAGCAGCAGGCGCAGCCCCACGCGGACCACCGCGTGGTCGTCCACGAGCAGTACCTTGATCACATCTTCTCCGGCAGTGGGATGCGGACGTGTACGGTGAAGCCTCCCTCACGGGAGGGTCCGGCGTGTATCTCGCCGCCGCACAGCGACACCCGCTCGGCCATCCCCGCCAGCCCGAGCCCCGGCCTGACGGCGCCGGGCCGCGCCCGCCCGTCGTCGTTGATCTCCACTTCCACCAGGTCGGGCAGGTACGCCAGCCGTACCCGTGTCCGGGCCCCCGCTGCGTGCTTGCGCGTGTTGGTGAGCGCCTCCTGAACGATGCGGTAGACCGCGTGGTCCACGGTCGTCGGCAGCTCAACGGCCTCTCCCGAGACCTCCAGCGTCGCGTTGCCCGACTCCTCGATCAGCGTCGGCAGTCGCCGTATCCCGACGCCCGCCTGGTTCTCGATCGGCTCGCCGTCGGTACGCAGCACGTCCAGCAGGCGGCGCATCTCCGTCATCGCCTGACGGGCGGTGCCCTCACCGGTGAGCAGGGCGAGCTGGGCACGTTCCGGGTCGGTCGGGATCGTCCGCCTGGCCACACCCATGTAGAGGCCGACGACGCTGACATGGTGGGCGATCACGTCGTGCAACTCGCGGGCGATGCGGCGGCGTTCGGCACGTACCGCGTGCTCGGCGATCTGCTGCTCACGCCGGTGGGATAACTCGGCTTGCAGGCGCACGATGTGCCCGGCCGCTACCGGGAACGCCGGGGTCAGCGCGAGGGGCAGGATCATCACGGGCGAGCTGCCCGCGAGCGCCCCAGACAAGTTGTGGACCACCCAGCCGCCGACCACGGCCAGCGTCGCCATGGCGATCGAGGCAGGCGCCGGGGTATATCTGCCCACGGTGTAAAGAGCGATGAGCATGGCGCTGACCGGCGCATCGTAGGAGGACGGCTGCGCGCCCACCACGTAAAGCACGCCGACAAGCCCGGCCACGACGATCGGATACCGCCGCCGCACCACCATCAATCCCGCCGCCCCCACCGCGATCAACACCACCCTGACGTCCAACCCCGCCTGGGGGAAGCCGCCGAGCTCCGCCGCCAGCACCAGCGCGGCCGTCGCGGCGTCTGACACCCAGGGGCGGTTCCTCCAGATCGTGCTGATCATTCCTCCAGGGCATCACAGGCGGCGGCCGCGAGGCAATCGCCGTCGGGGATTCGCCGGGCGTGTCAGCACCAGCAGCCCGATCAGTGTCATCGCGCAGACCGGCATCCAGGCCAGCCGCAGTGTCAGCCAGGTTGCACTGGTCGGCGGGCTGGTCAGCCCGGCGACCGGTCCAAGCCGGACCGTGACCAGCGAGATGAGGGCGAGCGCCGTCTGATGCCAGAGGAAGAGCGGGAACGCGGCGTCGCTGATCACGACCGTGATCCTGGATCCTGCGGTGCGGCGGCCGAGCCGGTCGCCGGCCAATGCGGCGAGCCCGCACTGCGCGCAGCCAAAGGCCAGAAGGGCCGCAGTCGGCGGTGCGACATTCGACATCGGCGCGCCGGGCACGTCCACCATGCTGGTGGGGTAATCGCCGAGGGCGATCAGTGCCGCCGCGAGCATCCCGCCCCCGCCGAGCAGCCATGCCCCGTTGATACGGCCCTGCCTCCACGCCAGGCCCAGGAGGAACGGCACCGCCCAGGCCGAGACCGCGTTGACGTAGCCCAGCCATCCCGACGAGGGCCAGGTGAAGCGGACGAAGTCGACGAGGGCCACGCAGACCGCGGGAACGAGGGCCGTCGTCCAGCCGTAGCGCAGCACCGCCCGGCGCAGCCATGGAGAGATCGCGGTCAGCAGGAGGTACGGCACCAGGAACCACAGCGGCTGGAACGCAGTCCCGACAATCTCCCCGATGGTGGCGAGGGAGAACCCGTTGACCGACAGGACGGCCGTGCCCGCGGTCCAGGCGAGCAGGAAGATCAGCATCTTTCTCAGGCGCGGCGGACTTGAGGACTGTCCATGCGCGTATCCGCTTGCGAAGAAGAACACGGGCAGGGTCTGCAGCAGCCAGGTGGCGGGCGCCCACTCCGGCAGGGCCATGAGCGGGCTCGCCACGTGCAGGCCGTCTGCGACGTCGTAGGAGGTGACGAGCCATTGCCCGAGGACACCAGTCGTGATCGACGTGGCGAGCAGCACGTCGATTCGCTGCTCACGCTGCACGCTCGGTCCCCGTCACCGCGATGTGGGCGATCCGCGCCAAGGTCGGGCTGCCTGGCGTGAGGTACGTGTGATGCCGGGCATCGCCGCCATCGATGACCTGCGCGCCGAACTCGGCACTCACCGGATCGGTGCCGAACCCGAACGGTCCGATGAGCACGCCGGGGCGGAACACGTCGTCGTTGCTGCCGAGCGCCGCCCAGACCCGTGCCCGCGTACGCAGGTCCGAGACCTTTCTGACGCCCAGGCCGGGACTGCCGGTGACGATGAGGTCGTGGACCGGTAATCCCGCGACGGCGCGACCGCAGACCACGGAGCCATAGCTGTGGCAGACCAGGCTGATCCGTACATTCGGTGGCAGCGCGGAGAGGAAGGACCTCAGCCGCTCGGCCCCCCGGTCGGCCGGCCAGCTGGTGGCGATCTCCGGGTTGACGAGGTCCGGCGTGTCGTACCCCAGCCAGCCGATCACCGCGGTCCCCGGCCCCGACCTGGCGGCCTCGTCGTAGAGCGCGTGGGCCGCTCGCCCGGGACTTTCCGGGGAGTGGTCGAAGGAGGCCAGGCTCTGCCCGGAGCCGGGCACGTAGACGATGACCCTCGCCGCACCGGCGAGATCTCCCACGACCTCGATCGCCTGGCCGTCGCCCTTGCGGCTCAACGCCAGAAACTGGCGGCCGGGCCACGCGTGGCGTTCGTAGCGGTCCTGGAGCGCGGGAGCGCTGAAGGCGGGCGGAAGAGGCAACTCGTCCACCACCGGCCGGCCGGCGGCAGCTGTTCCCACGGCGAGCGCGACGGCCGGCAGCAGCGCTCGGAAGGGCAGCGAACGCGAACGAGAGGCATGCGCCGCCGTAGCCGAGCCGGGCTCCACCCGTTCGTACACGGTGACGGCGTACGGGCGCACCGGGTGCTCGTACGGGTGCTCGCTCACCTTGCGGAAGCCCGGGTTCTCGTCGAGGTGCCGGTAGAGGCGGCGGGCCTCGGGCCATTCGTGCACCAGGACCAGGACCGCGCCCGGCTCCATGAACGAGCGGAACCGCCCGAAGACCGAGCGTAGCCGTTCGCCGCGACCCGTGTAGTACAACGTTTCGGCGCAGATGACCAGGTCGAAGGTGCCGCCGGGATCCTTGTTGAGGAAATCCAGCGCCGCGAATCTCGCCGCCCCGCTTGCCTTCGTCGCCGCCCGGCTGACCGCCCGATCCGAGATGTCCACCCCCCAGCACTCTGCGCCCGGGTATGCATCCGCCAGTCGGCGAGTGAATGCCCCTTCGCTGCATCCCACGTCCAGAATCCGGCGGTAGGCACGGCGGGGCACGTGCTGCAACGTCATCTCATACTTGTCGATCTCATATGGCGCTGTGTCATATCGCCACGGGTCAGGGACATGATGAACCCACTCGAAGTAGTGGCGGAGGAAGCGACCCTGAACGGAGGTGGGAAGAAGCGAAACGAGTCGGAAGAGCATCCGGTGCAGGCGAGCGTGGACGGTAGACATGTGCTTAAGCCTGCTGATGCCCCTGCTCAAGTTCATCAACGGCAGGAACGATCTCTCGCCGAGACCACGTTCCTGGCGGTGCGCCGCTTTCAGTACTCCAGTACGGGGCACTGGGGTCTTCTGGCCAGGCCAGGCATGGAGACGGCGCCTGCGCCTCCGGCCGAACCACCGCGGGGAGCCTTCGCCCTCGAAATGTCTCTCTTCGATACTGATAAGCAGGTCACCCTTGGTCAGCGCGTCTCCCGCCCTATCCGCCCGATCGCCGGCTAGCGATTTTTGGTCTCGCGTTTCTGGACGTTTGTGTCAAGTTTCACGACGCCCGAGGGAGCCGAGCTTGGGTGGCGTAGTCGTCGACGTGCCGGGTGATGGTCTTGAGCGCGGCTCGGAGTTCGGGCGGCGCCTGGGCTTGATCGGCAGCGGTCAACGGGACGAGTAACCGCTTGTAGATCTTGGTGAAGAAGACGGCGATGCGCACGCCGTCGTCGGTCAGGACGTAGCGGTTGGATCGGGGTAGCCGGCGGATCAGTCCGTTGAGCCGTAGGCGGCGCAGGTCGTAGGTCATCTGGCCCGTGCTGTAGCTGGTGGTGCCGAGCAGTCCGGTCATCAAGACGCGAAGGTTCTTGTTGGTGAAGCCGGTCGCGGCAAGCAGCGTGTGGCATAGGGCGCCGGCCAGGGCCATGACCCGAGGATCGCCGAAGCGTAGCGCCGGGGTCCTGCGCCCCACCTCGTCGGTGGTGGGGCGCGCGATCCGCTCAAAGGCTGGACTCGCAAGGACGCAACCCTTGCCGGCCCGTTCGACCTCCAGTATGCGCCGATTGGCGGCGCGGGCCTTGGCCTGAAGCTCTTCCAAGTTGTGCAGGGGGCCTGACAGCCCAGATCACGAGCGGCGTTGACGACGGTCTCGATGCGCATCGCCCGGCCGTCCTTGAGGTACTGCTTGATCCGGGAATGCTTGTAGAACACGTTGACAGCACCCCGCCGTTGTCACGGCGATCGATCGCGGTGCGGAAAGTCCCGACGGTGTCACGGCGCACCCGCCGGGCGAAGATGATCTCGACGTTGTGCGGGCGGCCGATGTCGAGGTTGTCGGCGATGAGCGCTTCGAAGAAGCCGCGGGCGTGCCTGGGAGCGTCGAAGACCAGGGTGCGGGAGATCTCGATCTGCCGCATGGAGGTTTCCCACCAGTAGCCCGCGTCGTGATCTTTGTTGTCGAAGGGCAGCGGCAGCCGGTTCAGCCAGCGCTGGACGAACACGTTGATGGTGCCGGAGGTGAGCCGGTCGCAGATCTCTTGCAAGGCGAGTGGGTCATCGCAGGTGGCGAACCCGTTGGACAGTTCGGTGAAGCCGAGGCCGGCCTTGGCGGCTTGGCGTTTGGCCCACTCGTGACCGTTGACCCAGATCTTGCCCGGATAGGGGAAGTAGGCGCAGACCTTGATGAAGGCCGGGCCGAAGTCGGCGTCCCACAGATAGAAGTAGTAGCAGGTCACCCGCCGGCCGCGGACACTGCGGCCCGGCAATGATGGTGCGGCGCTTGTGATCGCCGCGGATGGCGCCGGACAGCCCGAGCCGGCGCATCAGCCGGGCAACCGTGCAGCGGGCCACACGCACGCCTTGGCGGTTGAGCGCCTTCCACATCTTGCGCACCCCGTACACCTCGAAGTTGTCGTTCCACAGCCGGATGATCTCGGCCGTCAGCTGCGCGTCTCGCTGCTCGCGGGCCGAGGGCGGCCGGTTCTTGGCCGCGTAGTACGTCGAGGGCGCCAGCTCGAGCGTCTGGCAGATCGGCTCGACGCCGAACTCGTCGCGATGGGCGTCGATGAAGGCGATCATCTGGGCGGTCGAGGGTCGAGTTCGCGGATGCTCCTATGTCGTCAAGCCGCCATGGCCATCTTGTGGTCACTCGTCTGGGAGGCGGTGGTGTCGGTGCGCTTGAGGGTGCGGTAGACCACGTCGGAGATGCGTCGGGGCAGCAGGCGGACGGCCTCGGTGCGGGTCTTGCCCTCGGCCATCAGGCGCTCGACGTAGGCCTTGCCCGGGCCGACGCCGCGCGTCTGGGTCACGGCGATCATGTGCAGCGCTGAGTTCAACCGCCGATTGCCGCCACGGTTGAGCCGTACTCGGCTGCTGTTGCCCGACCAGACCGGGATGGGCGCGGTTCCGGTGAAGCGGGCGAAGGCCGCCTTGGACCGGAAACGGTGCACGCCCGCGGTCTCCCCGATGATGGTCGCCGCGCCGAGCACGCCACACCCCGGGATGGCCAGCAGTTGTGGGGCCAGGGTCTGGACGAGCTTGCGCAGCTGGCTCTCCAGCTGGTTGATGCGCACGGTCAGCTGTCGGCAGCTTTCCAGCAGTTCACGGGCGAGCTGGAGATGGTCTTCACCATCTACACCAACGTCCTGGAGATCGATGAAAACGGCCAGGTGGACGACGGATACGCCCAGTACCGGGCAGCCCAATGGATCCGCCGATACTGCGACCCCACGTACGTGATCGATCCCCCGTACGAATAGTGGGAGACGCGGTTGATTGGTCCTTAACGCGGACACTGGCCGCCACCCGGTCCCGGGTTTCTGTCGATGTCGCTCCTGTCCAGACGGGGTGATCAGGCGGCGAGGTGGCGCCCTTCTCGGTGGCGGGCGTGGTGAACGCGGTGGTGCTCTTGATCAAGACGGAATCGCCAGTAGGTGGGAAAGTCGGCGTTGGCGATCAGAGCGCGAAGCTTCAAGATGGACTCGGCTCCAGCCAGACCCCAGTGAGCACCGAATCGGGGCCGGCTTCGGGGTGTCGACGGCGACCGCGTGGCGGTATGTGGAGGAGACGGTGACGCTGTTGTCGGCGCGCTCGCCCAAGCTCGGTCAGGCGTTACGGAAGGCCAAGCAGGACGGACTGCATTACCTGGTGCTGGACGGCACGCTGATCCGCACCGACGGGATCAAGGCCGACCGGCCCTACTTCTCCGGCAAACATCGCGTGCACGGCATGAACGTACAGGTCATCGCCACACCGGACGGGATGATCCTGTGGACCTCTGGAGCGTTGCCCGGCAAGACCCATGATCTGAGCGCCGCCCGCATCTGGGCTGTCCTGCGCGCCCTGGAGCAGGCCGGGATCATCACCCTGGCTGACAAGGCGTATCAGGGGGCCGAGGGCCTGGTCCTCACGCCCTACAAGGGCAAGGACAAGCCAGAGTCCCAGAAGCAGGCCAACCGCGCCCACGCCAAGCTCCGGGGACCCGGCGAACGTGCTAACGCCCAAATGAAGAGCTGGAGAATCCTCCGCAAGCTACGCTGCAGCCCGAGTAAGGCCGGCCACCTGTGCAAGGCCATCGCCGTTCTTCAGAACCACCGCGCCGCCCAGGCCGCGTGAAGATGAAAGGTTCAGTGGGGATCGCTCCAGAACGTGTACCACGGGCCCCACAGGGGCAATGTGTCGCCCGGCCTCCTGTCAGGGCTCCATATGTACGCGCGGTGGCTGTCGCTGAGGGAGAAGACCACCGCGTCGCCGTCCCAGTAGACCGCATCGAACGTGAGCACGCCGATTGTCTGGCGCTTGAGCACCTCGTCCTTCCCCAACGTGCGAGCGACGGCTTCCATCTGGGGAGCCGAGCCAGCGAACCGATCGTCCTCGCCGGGCGTGAGCCAGACGAGCCCCATGAGGAGGAGTGCACCGGCCAGGAGCACCGCTGCCCAGCGTAAGACCGGGCCGCCGGTGGTCGTTCGTCTCATGCGAGCATCTTCACATGCTTCCGCGCAGCAGCCTGTTCGTCTTCCCGTCCGATCTGGTCGATGGGGGAGTGGACGAGGTGCTGGCGCGCAGGCCATCCTCGTCCTCCAACTCGTCGAAGACGGCCGTTACTCGGGATGAAAAGAGCTCATTGGCCATCCTCATCCGCGGCCGCTGGTGCTCCGCCGGTGAATGCAACGGCGGTCGTCACAGCGGCGGCGGGGCCGGCGGTGAACGCGGCCATGCGGAGCTTGTCACCGAAGATGCTGCCGCCGGTGCAAGTGGAGGAGGCGTCGGCAAGCACGGCAACGCGGTGCCTCTGCCTAGTGACATGCGTGCCCCAGGACGTCGATGAAGGTGGGCTTGCCGACGCCCGGCACGCCCGAGATGCCGACCCGCCTGACCTCTCCCGACAGCGGGGTCATCTTCACCAGCAGGCGCTGGGCCAGCTCTCTGTGCCGGCCCGAGGGGGCGCGACCAGGGTGATCGCGCGTGCGAGCAACGTCAGTGAGCCCTCTGGCAGGTCTTGTACGTAGTCGTCGCGGTCAGGCGGTGTCATGTCCGAGCCGCCCGGAGAGGTCGCACAGCAGTCCTCAGCCGCGTCGGCGTTGACCGTGCCGGACGGGAAGATCGCGGCGTCGGCGGCGCGCAGCGCGTCGTGGTCGTCCGGCGGGATAACGCCGCACTACAGATCATGATGTGGTCGCGCGGCGTCTCGAACAACGGGCCGACCTCCACGTCGAAGCCGAGATCGACGATCACCGTTGATGCGTCATGTCTCTGGTGGTGGCCGCGGCGATCGCGGTCAGCGTCCGCCGCCCAGTTCGAGATCACCGGAGGATACCTCGCCGGTGTATCGCGCGGCAGTACTGCCAGAGACCCACGGTGAGCACCCACACGCCGATGTCGACGAGTGAGAACCGGGGTCCGAGGATGGCCCATCGGTCCATGAATCCGAACGTGATGACGAGGAGGCACAACTGAGAGGCTGCGGCGATCAACGTGGCTGGGGCCGCCCAGCGGGAGCGGAACAGCAGCAGCACAGCCGCCGCGAGTCCGGCGGCGATGTTGATGGTCCAGAAGACGGCCGGAATCGCCGGGTAGTCGCTGAAATACGCTATCTGGTCGGGTCCGTAGCCTTGTTCGTCAAAGTATCCCTGGTTCACGGTCCTGGCCAAGATGTAGTCGCGCCCGCCGACGAGGTACAGGGCCAGAAAGCCGAGCCCTACCACCCACAGATGCCACGGACCTGCCGTACGACGGTGCTGGGCGCGCTCAGCCTGATCCATCAGTTTCTCCCTTGTCGTCGAACTTTGCGGCGGACGGCTCGCCGAAGATGGTCTCGACCAAGCCGACCACCATCTCCTGAGAGGGGACGGCGATGCCTTTGCCGATGTCGGCGCGCAGTAGCAGGGTGTCGCCCGGGCTGATCTCGAACATGTCACGCATGTCTTTCGGATGACGATCGGACCCTTCTCGCCGACCCTCGCAGTGCCGGGCGACTTGCCTGGCGGCGGAGGTGGTACAGACATGCGCAGACTTCCCTTCGATGTCTCACTCGCCAACTCGCACCTGACCCCGCTGGGCCTTCTCGACCGGGGCCCACCCGCGCTAAACCGTCCTCGGCGCGCTGCGCAACGTGCACTCAACCTCCTGCCGGACAAGCGCACGACCATCCGCTCACTGCCACCGGAGATCGCCGCAAACCGCGGAGCACCAAGCGCTCCTCGGCCACCTGGTCTCCCTCGCACTCCGGCACCACATCGGCCGCGGATCGGCGCCTGCTTCCCACTCGCCGCACACCGGGCGCTGGAGAGCGGGAAATTCCCGGAAAAGCCATCCTCGCGATGATCGGATCTCCGACGGCCACCCTGTACCACCAATAAAGAGCGGATCATAGAGCCATCGCCACTCCATACATGATCAGAAAAACGAGCGGCAGGACGACTGATATCCAACTCCACCAGGGCACTGGCGTACGGTGGCCGAGTTCCAGGCGTGGCCATCGGAGGACGGCGAGGGCGATGGCCACCGCCAGCACACCAGCCCCAAGAATCCAGACAACAGGCGGTACGGCATCCCATGGACCTGCATTGCGTGTCAGCCAGAGCAGCAGCACTGCCCACAGCGCCTGGCCGGTGACCGACAGCCGCTTGATCCCGCGAGCGCGGGCCGCTGATACCACGAACCCGAGGCCGCTGAAGGTGAAAAGGATCATCACGACGGTCATGGCGGGGGACGAGTTTTCACCGTCCGGTCTCTCGATGCCGAGCAGACGCAGGCCCAAAGCGTCCACCCGCTTGTCGGTGTTGCTAAGGACGACCACACCGCGTCCGGTGGCCCGGTCGAAGCCCGCGTACGAGGTGAACCCGCCGGTGGCGCCGTTGTGCCAGGTGATGGTCCGGTTGTCGTACCGGGTGGTGAACCAGCCGTAGCCGATGCGCTGGCGATCGTTCTGGTTCCAGCGCGGGGTGGCGGCGTCGGCGCCCGGGGCAGTGTCGTTCATGACGGCGTTGACCAGCTTGGCGACGTCCTCCGCAGTGGACCACACGCCGCCGCCCGCCGCGGCATGACCGTGGGCGCGCCAGGGGTCCATGGCGAGGCCGTTCTCCGCCCGGCCGGTGGCGTGGCCGGGCGGAAGGCCGTCCCGAGGGCCGAGTGCCGTCGTGGACGTCATGCCCAGCGGGACGAGGACGCGGGTGCGGAGCAGGTCGGCGTAGGTCGTGTGGGAATGTTCGGCCAGGGCCAGGCCCAGCAGGGCCATGCCCAGGTTCGAGTAGGCGACCTTGCCTCGTTCGCCGGTCTTGACCGCGGCCGCGTCGGCCAGCACCGTCTCCGGCCCGGCTCCCCTGTAGGGATCGCCGCCGGTGTACGGGCTCAGCAAGGCTCCGGCGATGATCTGGGGCGTCAGGCGGAGCCGCGGCATGCCGGAGCGATGCGAGGCCAGCTCGGCCAGAGTCGCAGGGGCGGACAGGCCTGCGTCCGGCAGCAGGTCGCGGACCAGTGTGTCGGGCGACAAACCGTCCTCGGCCAGGTCCGCCAGGACCATGCCGGTCATGGCCTTGGCGATCGAGCCCAGCTCGTACGGGGTTCGCTGGTCGACGGGACGCGTGCCATCGGCGGAGCCGAGCCCGGCGAACCGGGTCCGGCCGCCCTCGATCAGAGCCACCGACAGGCTCTGGTAGCCGTCGGCCCCGGCGGCGCGCCGCACCTGGGCGGCCAGAGCAGGGTCGCCAGTCACTGGCGGGCCTAGCACGGGTGGCCGTGGGGCGACGAAGAGAGCGAGGGCGAATACCGCCAGAGCCGAGAGCGCAGCGATCATCTTCACGAGCACTTCGACTATCTTGAGCACCGCCAACGACGAAATCCATAGCACACGATCCGCACTTTCTTAGCCCAGCCTCCACTGGCGGCTGGACCGCCGCCCAGCGACATGTACACGGCACGGTTCAGGTGCGAGCTTGCCGTCGCGGAAGCGCCCGAATTCTGCGATGCATGCACGGCCGACCGCGCCGTCGCCGTCAAGCTGGATCGTGCCTGGGCGTGCGTTGGGACTGTACGGTCTTCGGTGTAACTCCTGATCAAGGAGAACGCACCTGATGAGTACTGTGATCCAGGCATCGACGGAGATCGACCTGGAGGACGCCGCGGTGGCGCGTAAGAAGTCGGAGAGCTCGACGGATCGGGAGCTGGTGGCCAGGCTGGTCGACCAGGCGCGAGCCGAAGGGGTGGAGCTGGTCGGTGAGAACGGGCTGCTGGGCCGGCTGACCAAGCTGGTGCTGGAGTCCGCTCTCGAAGGCGAGATCACCGACCATCTCGGCTACGACAAGCACGAGCGCGCTGGCAGCGAGACAGGCAACTCGCGCAACGGGACCCGGTCCAAGACCGTCATCACCGACGTCGGCCCGGTGGAGATCACCGTCCCGCGGGATCGGGACGGCAGCTTCGAGCCGAAGATCGTGCGTAAGCGGCAGCGGCGCCTGTCCGGCGTCGATGAGATGGTCATCTCGCTGGCCGCCAAGGGCCTGACCACCGGCGAGATCTCCGCGCACCTGGCCGAGGTCTACGGCGCCGAAGTCTCTAAGCAGACCATCTCCACCATCACCGACAAGGTGCTGGACGGCATGGCCGAGTGGCAGAACCGGCCGCTCGACGCCGTCTACCCGGTGATCTTCATCGATGCCATCCATGTGAAGCTGCGGGACGGCCAGGTGGCCAACCGGCCGGTCTACGTGGCGATGGCGGTCACCGTCGATGGCGAGCGCGACATCCTCGGCTTGTGGGCCGGCGACGGCGGCGAGGGCGCCAAGTTCTGGCTGCACGTGCTGACCGAGATTAAGAACCGTGGCGTCGCTGATGCGCTGATGGTGGTCTGCGACGGGCTCAAGGGGCTGCCGCAGGCCATCGAGACCGTCTGGCCGCAGGCCGTCGTCCAAACGTGCGTCGTTCACCTGCTGCGTGCCTCGTTCCGGTATGCCGCCCGCCAGCACTGGGACGCCATCGCCAAGGCGCTCAAGCCGGTCTACACCGCGCCGACCGAGGCGGCGGCGCTCGAGCGGTTCTATGAGTTCGCCGAGGTCTGGGGCGGTAAGTATCCGGCGATCGTGAAGTTGTGGGAGGACGCCTGGGCCGAGTTCGTGCCCTTCCTCAACTTCGACACCGAGATCCGCCGGGTGATCTGCTCGACCAACGCCATCGAGTCGGTCAACGCCCGTATCAGGAGGGCGGTCAAGGCCCGCGGCCACTTCCCGAACGAGCAGGCCGCGCTCAAGTGCGTCTACATGGCGATCATGAGCCTGGACCCGACCGGCAAGGGCCGCAAACGCTGGATCACCCGCTGGAAGGCCGCTCTGAACGCCTTCGCCATCACCTTCGAAGGCCGCCTGACCCCGACCACCCGATAGATCAAGTCAAGATCGAGATACACCGATCACTGGACAGACCCCGTGCGTTTGGCATGCAGCAGTGCTAGAGAAGCTTCGTCGAGGCACTCCTTAAACGTGTAAGCGCTGCCTGCGTTCTTGGTCTCGGGTGTCGGGGCCTACTTCTTGCTGGCCCTGCGCCTGTTTCCCTTGGTCGGCTACTGTCAATGTGCAACCGAGGTAGTCGCGGGGCGCCACGTCATGGCGGAGAGCGCGCTGCCGGCGCGGCATCGCGGGCGCGACGATGGCGCCTAATCGGCGGGGTCTGTCCAGCGTGGGCGAACGAACATACCTCTAGCACTTCTGGCGACTACTGCTCCTCGTAGGTGATCTCGTACTTGGCGGCGATGGTGTTGAGCTTCTTCGGGTCGAACTGTCCGTCAGTGGTGGAGGCGTCCGGTCCGGCCTCGGCGAGGTCCTCGATGTAGCACTCCCATCCTCCTGGCGTGGAGATCTGTATCACCCGCGGGGGATGGTCGGAGCCTCGGCGCAGGGCGTGCGGGACACCGTGCGGTAGCAGCACGAACCCTCCCGCGGCGACATGCTCCACACGGTCGTCGAACTCCACCTCCAGCACGCCGTCGAGCACGTTGATACATTCGTCGGCGACGCGATGGACGTGGCGGGGGATGTCGCGAGCCAGGATGACCTCCAGCAGGGACAGTCTGCCTTCGGTGTCCTCGGTCCTCGCCTTGAAGCCGAACACGGGTGGAACTGGGACACGGGCGGGCCGTACCTCGCCGGGGTTAAGCAGGATGAAACGGTCTTTCGACATGACGATGAGCCTTTCGGTCTTCCATGCATGACATAATAGGAATCTGGAGTCCGGATTCCGTTATTGAGTTAGACAGAGGACACCTGATATGTCAACTCCTCCCACCCGGCGTAAGCCGCGTATCGACGCCGAGCGCAACCGTGACCGTGTCCTGGAGGCGGCGCGGGCGCTGTTCGCCGAGCAGGGCTACGACGTGCAGATGACGGAGGTCGCCAAGGTTGCCGGAGTCGGAGTTGGGACCCTCTACCGGAAGTTCCCCACCCGCGAGGCCCTGATCGAGGCGGTCGCAGAGCGCAGGTCCGCCGAGATGGCGGCCTTCGCGCGGGCGCGATGCCTCGCCGAGGCGGATCCGTTCCAGGCGCTCCGCGTCTTCCTGTGCCACGTCGGAGAGGTGCTGGCGGACGATCGCGGCATGTCAGAGGTGATCGAGAAGGCTATGGGCTCGACCGAACCTCGTGGGGAGACACGCGCGGCCCTACTGGCCGTCATCGCGGAACTGATCCATCGGGCACAGGCCGGTGGCGTGATCCGATCTGATGTGACGACCGAGGACGTCAACATGATCGTTTGTGGTATGGCGGCCGTCATTCGCCATTCGGCCGGTGACTGGCAGCGGCTCGTCGAGATCGCGCTCGATGGCCTACGTCCCCGTTGACCACCTCATTGTCAAGCTCCAGGCCCACACCCGTCGCACGGCCGGCCCTCCACCCACGGGATTCCGAACGGCATGCCGTGGATAAGCCAACCGATCTGCCATGCGGGGCGCCGCTCGTGAACTCCAGATCGCGAGTCGCCCTCGCCGTTGGCGGTTCCTGGGGTTCAGACTTGCGACACCAGGGCAACGCTCCCGCCGAACAGCAGCACGCCTAGCTTGCAGGAAGAATGCTGCTGACCGTGCTGGCGACGGCCATCGTCCCCGGGCGCGTGCGTCCACCCTATGTCCTGGCCAAGGGCTGGCACTGGCGCAGTGGGGTTGGCCCCTTCTGACGTGCACGGGCTCTTACTGCGCGGCACTGGCCCGCCATTTGAGCGCTTCGGAATCGAGGTCCTGGAGGTCAATCAGCCCGACAAAGTCGCACGTCCACGCAGGGTAGGACTGACGCGTTGGGGCCGAGGCGGCGGGCCGTGCCTGTCCGGCAGCGCCACGGCTCTGGCCAAGGGCGGCGACGGACTGGTGGAAATGCTCAGTGTCGGCTGTTCAGACTGGCCAAAACCTCAGCTATCAAATCAAGATCACAGGCGATCAACCAGCTGAAGGCCGTTCTGGCTGCGGCCTAACCCGAGCTTCGTGACTCACTGGCAGGCCTGAGCAACCCCAAACCGATTCGCCGATGCCCTCTCTGTCAGGGTTTGTTGAGACTGATGTGACTACAGTTCATCTGACTGATGAGGGTGAGTAAGGATCTCAACGAACCGTGAGCATGAGACTGGCCGAGCGTTCCCCGGCGTCGATCGCCGATGATGGAGCAATGAGCTCGGGTAAGGGCAAGCAGGGGCCACGCGCGGACCGGCCGCGGCGGCGGACGTTCACGCCCGAGTACAAGCAGGCGATCTTGGCCGAATACGACGCGCTGACCGAACCGGGCGCGCGGGGCGCGCTGCTGCGGCGGGAAGGGCTGTACTCCTCGCATCTCGTGGAGTGGCGGCGGGCGGCCGAGGCGGGAGCGCTGGACGGCCTGGCCAAGGGCGGCAAACGCTCGGGCAAGAGCGGCGAGCAGGCCGAGCTGGAGCGGCTGCGGCGCAAGGTGGAAGCGCTCGAGGCCGAACTGGCCCGAAAAGACGCGGCGTTGGATCTGGTGGGAAAAGCACATGCGCTCTTGGAGACGCTCTCCGAGAGCGCGGCCTCAAAGCCGAGGTCGAACAGGCGATAGGCGAGGTCTTCGCTGACCTGGAAGCCGTCACCTCGACCAGCGCGGCGTGCGCGCTGCTGGGCAAGTCGCGGGCCAGCCTGTATCGCCAACGCGCCCGGGCCAGTGGCCCGCCGCGTAAGCCCGGCCCCGTCGAGCCGCCGCCCAACGCGCTGACGCTCGACGAGCGTGAGCGCGTGCTGGCAGTGCTGACCGAGCCGCGCTTCGCCGACAAGGCAGTCGCGCAGATCTGGGCCGAATTGCTGGACGAAGGGGTCTACCTGGCCTCTCAATCGACCATGTACCGGCTGCTGCGCGAGCAGGGACTGGTGCGCGAGCGGCGTCGGCTGGCCGCGCATCCGGCCCATGTCAAACCCGAGTTGGTGGCCCATCAGCCGAACGACGTGTGGAGCTGGGATATCACCCGCCTGCCCGGCCCGACCCGCGGCACCTTCTACCAGCTGTATGTGATGCTCGATATCTTCAGCCGTTACCCGGTGGGCTGGCGGCTGGAGGCGGCCGAGGACGCCGCCATCGCCGAGCGGTGGATGGCCGGACTGATCACGGCACACGGCCGGCCCAAGGCGATCCACGCCGACCGGGGCAGCGCGATGACGTCCAAGAACGTCGCTCAGTTACTGGTGGACCTGGGGGTGCAGCGCAGCCATTCCCGCCCGCGCGTGTCCAACGACAACCCCTATTCGGAAGCCCAGTTCAAGACGCTGAAGTACCGCTTCGACTTCCCCGAGCAGTTCTCCTCGATCGAGCACGCGCACGCCTGGTGCACCGATTTCTTCGACTACTACCGGCACGAGCACCGTCATGCGGCGCTGGGGCTGCACACCCCGGCCTCGGTCTACTTCGGCACCGCCGGGCAGATCCAGCTCCAGCGAGCTCAGGTTCTGGCCGCGGCCTATGCGGCCAATCCAACGCGGTTCGGCCGACCGCCGACCCCGCCCCCTATGCCCACCGCGGCGTGGATCAATCCACCGACCCCACAAGCGCTCATAGCGTCCACATAGCAAGAGACTGTCTCAAGATCCTTGACAGGTACCGATGCGCGGCTTGATACAGAGGCACCCGCCAGCATCACCTCTGCCGCCACCTACACTCTGCGGCTCCTGGCACAACGCATCAGTCACCGCACCCAGGAAAATCACCGATCTCGAGTCAGATCACCGCTGTTATCTCCGACTACGCTACCGGCCTACTCGACACCTACGGCGTCGGCCCGGACACCGCCTTCGCCCTGCGATCACCGCCGGAGACAATGCCGAGCGGCTTGGCAGCGAGGCGTCCTTCACGGCACTCTGCGGAGTCAGCCCTGTCGAGGTATCTTCCGGCAAGGTTCAACGCCACCGCCTCAATCGAGGCGGCGACGGACAAGCCAACTCAGCCCTGCATGCCATCGTCCTCCCGATCCCGCAGCACTTCCAAAGCCTTCTTGATCCGTCGTATGCGCGTCTCGGGCTTCTTCGCTCTTTCGATGGCCAGCACGTGCTCGCGCTTGTGGCTGTAGGGCAGGCGGTCGTAAACGCCGCGGGCAACCGGGTCGGCGTCCAGGGCGCGGGCAAAGTCCGCGGGCTCTACCACGGCAGGGGGCTCGGCATCCAATTCGACCTCGACCTCGACCTCGTCACCGGTCACGACACCGGCGGCTTGCCGGTTGGCGTTGCTCAGGCCGAGCAGGTAGCGGCCGCGCATGATGGCGACCCTGCTCTTCCATGCGTGCCCGTTGATCGTGATGGTCACCCTCGGCCGCTTACCTCCACCGAGCGCCTCCACAACGTCTTCGGGAACCTCAAGCCCCCTCATGGGCTCCGCAGACTCGACGTAGGCACGAAACTTCATGATCTGCTCTCGCTATCTTGCCAGCTCACTGCGGATCCAGCCCGCCCCGCCCCGAATACCGGTCTACTTTCCTCACCGAGGCTGCCGCCGCGCCCGGGACGGCTGCGGCAACGGTGATCAAGCACCGCGCCCGGTCATAGAGGAGGCGGCACACGTCCGGCCGTCCCCTGTCCGGGCCCTCGCGTTCTTGAACGAGGACCCGGGCTGGCCCCTGGCCTCACCAGTGTGGCGTGTCCGGGACCCTCCGTGACGTCTATCGGTCAGGAGGCGTAGGTGGTGACTTTCCACAGATAGCCGTCGGGGTCGCTGAAGTAGCCGAAGTACCCGCCCCACTGGGCGGGGGCCGCCTCCTTGACCACGCTGCCGCCGGCAGCCACCGCGTTGCGCATCATCTCATCCACCACTTCCCTGGAGTCGGGGTTGAAGTGGAATGAGGCACCGCGGAATCCGGATCCCTCCGGGGAGACGCCGGCGTCCTGTGCCGCCGCCTCCCATTCGTAGAGAGCCAGCTGCGGGGACCCCTCGCCCAGGTTGAACGAAACGAAATTGCGGGTGTCCTTGTCGATCTTGCAGCCCAGGCCTTCGGCATAGAACTTCTTGGCGCGGGCCAGGTCCTTGACGCCCAGCATGATGGAGCTCACCTGCAGTGACACGGTTTCTCTCCTGATGATTTCGGTGTATTTGCCGCCTGAACTGGCGGGCCGGACATCCGGGCCGGGCCTGGATGTCACATCGGCGTGGGTTCGCCGGTCAATTGATATGACCGGCGAAACGGAGGAATGTGACAGATGGTCGAGCAGGATTGGCTGAGCGAGCGGTTCGCCGAGCACCAGGACCGCTTGCACGCGGTGGCCTACCGGATGCTCGGCTCACCCGGCGAGGCCGAGGATGCGGTGCAGGAGGCGTGGCTGCGGGTCAGCCGCGCCGACACCGGCCAGGTGGAGAACCCGGCCGGGTGGCTGACCACCATCGTCGCCCGGGTCTGTCTGAACATGCTCGAGGCGCGCCGGGCCCGGCGCGAGGAGTCGGCCGGGGCGCTGCCGCCCGAGCCAGCCGGGCCGCAGGAGAGTCTCCACCCACCTGGCCAGGCCAGCCCCGAGGACGAGGCGCTGCTGGCCGATTCGGTCGGTGTCGCGCTGATGGTGGTGCTGGACACGCTGACTCCTGCCGAGCGGCTCGCGTTCGTCTTGCATGACGTCTTCGCTGTGTCGTTCGGCGAGATCGGCGCCATCATCGACCGCTCCCCGGTGGCGGCCCGGCAGCTCGCCAGCCGGGCTCGGCGCCGGGTGCAAGGAGCGGCCGGGGCATCGGATGCCGCGCGATCGGCGAAGCGGGACATCGTCGAGGCATTCCTTGCCGCCTCCCGGGGTGGGGATTTCGTCGCTCTGCTCGAGTTGCTGGATCCGGACGCCGTGGTCGGCGAGATCCGCGGCGGCCACGCGGTGGCGGCCTTCTTCGCCGCACGACGAGCTCAGGCCGCCCGGCTCGCTCTGGTCGACGGCGTCCCGGCGGCCGTCTGGTCGCATCTCGGCCGGCCGAAGGCCGTCTTCACGTTCACCATCAGCAAGGGAAAGATCACCCGCATCGATATCGACACCGACCCGGGCGGGCTCCGCAGCCTCGACATCGTCTTCCTTACCGCCAACAACAAGGAGCGGTGATGAGCCAGACTCCCCGACCGGTCCACAGCATGACCGGCCTGGATCTCAAGCTCTCGTCTCTTACCCTCGCTGTCCACGACCTCGACGAGGCGCTCGGCTTCTACCGTGACGTGCTCGGCTTCGAGGTACGCAATGACGTCGAGCGCGAGGGGAAACGGTGGGTAAGTGTCGGCCCGCCGTCCCAGCCGGACGTGCAGATCCTCCTCAAATCACCTGATGTGGACCCAGGTGTCTCCCTGTCCGACCGGCGGGCGATCGAGGATCTGATGGCCAAGGGCCTGCTGGGCTGTCTCGTCTTCGTGACCGACAACTGCGACGCCACCTTCGAGCACATCGAGGCGGCGGGCGCTGATGTGATGCAAGAACCGATCAACCAGCCCCACGGTGGCCGCGACTGTGCCTTCCTCGACCCCTCCGGCAACATGCTGCGATTCACTCACCCCCGCGGCCGGTAGTACTGGTACTCGCGTCGCGGCAGGTGCCGAGCTAGTCGTCGATGACCTGGCGGATCGCGCCGGTTATGTGCTGGTCACAGCACGCGCCGGCGGAGCACCCGTGAGCTGTCCGGAAGTGCGGGCAGTCCGGCTGCACGGGTCACTGTCGGCGACTGCTTCATGACCTGCCGCTGGCGGTCTCCAGGTCCAGATCCAGGTACATCTCACTGCACGGCGACTGAAATGCCGGAACGTGGCGTGCCAGGCCTGCACGTTCGCGAGCCGCCAGGCGGCGTGGCCGATCGGCACCCGTGCAGCAGCCAGCTGCTGCGGCGCATGCCGGAGCAGCTGGCGTGGGCGATGGCCGGCCGAGGCCGCTTCGCCGCTGCACGACACCGGCGGCCGAGACGACGGCCAGGCTGCGCCAGGGCCCGCGGGGCTTGAACAGCTCGGTCTTGTAGAGGCCGATCTGTGATTCCATCAGGGTGTTGTCGAGGGCTTATCCGGCTAATGACGCTGGTTTTGGGCGTTGGCCGGGTAACGCTTTCAGCTGACCCGGGTAGTAAGTCGGCGGAGTTGCTCTTCGTGGCGACGGACGCGTGCAGCGACGGCTTCCAGAGCGGTGTGGAGGTTTCGTATTTCGTCGAGGAGGCCGGTGAGGGTGCCGTTGGTGGCGGCGCGGCGGCGGTTTTCCTCGATGATGGCGCGGAGGGTGGCACTGCGGTAGAGGGTGGTGCGGCCTAGCCCGGTGAGGTTGGCGACGGCGATGAAGGTGACGGGTTGGCCGTCGCGGTGGAGCTGGGCGCATGCCTTCTCGACGCGGTGGAGGGTGTCGCTGCTGGTCATCCGGCGTGGGCCTCGCTGATCAGGTGGTCGAGTCGGGTGATGAGTCGGCGGTGTCGTTCGGCTTCGGCGATCCAGCCTCGATTCTCGGCGTCCTGGGCGAGCGCGTCTGCGTCGACACGCTGGGCGGCGAGGATGGGCAGCGAGCTGGGTTCGGTGTGGAAGCTGGGGCAGTGTTCGCAGATGTTGGCGTAGGTGCAGGCGCCTTGGGCGGGTGCGCGTAGGCAGAAGCCGCCGGCCATTCTGGGTTTGATCAGCGGGGTGTCTTTCCAGTCCTTGCCGCCGGTGATGTCGGCCAGGGGCAGGTGGACCCGGCCGGGGGCTGGGGTGCGGGCTTGTTGTTTGGCCAGGTCGAGGGCTCGTTCGTATTCGGCGCGGACTGTGGTGTCGAACAACCGTCCGTAGCGCAGGCTCATTTCTGCGGAGGCGTGTCCGAGCAACGCCATCAGCGCCTGCAACGAGACTCCGGCGTTCACCAGAGCGGTGGCGTAGGTGTGGCGGAGCTGGTGGGAGGTGATGTGACCGAGTCCGGCTTGCTGAGCGGCGCGATCGAGTTCGGCGCGGACGGCGCCTTGGCCGAGGCGGCGTCCGTGGTGGGTGAACAGGAACTGAGCCGGACGCCGGTAGCGGGGATGTGGCATGGGTCTGCCGTGTGTTCGGAGCTCGATGATGCGGTCGATCAGGTCGAGGATCTCTTCATCGAGGGGGACCATGCGTTCGGTCTCCAGCTTCCCGAGGCCGATCTTCAGCCAGTTGCCGTGGCCGGGAACTTCATGGACGCAGTCGAGCTCCAGGTCCAGGAGTTCCCCGATGCGTAGCCCGCAGGCGCGTTGCAACCTTAGGGCGCAGGCGGCCAGCTGGTTGCCGGGACGGTCGCGGAGCTCTTCGGTCAGGCGGCGATCGGCATCGACGGGCAGGTAGCGGGGCAGCACCTGCGGGAGCTTGGGGTTGTCATCGCGGAACACCAGCTTGCGGGCGGGTGCCTCGGCCCAGCCCCACTCGGTGATGTCGGTGAGGAAGCCGGTCAGCGCGATCACCCGGCGGGAGCGGTCGGCGACGGTGATGGCTTCGCCGTTCTTGGGGTTGACGGCGTCGACCAGGGCGGTGAGGTAGGGCTCGATGTGATGCTGCCGGTCCAGCTTGGCGATCGAGGTGAGTCCGGGATCGATGTGGGTGAGGAAGAGGCCGAAGTGTTTGAGCCGGGTGGCGATCGCGGAGACGGTCTTGGGCTGGCAGGTGGCGCGCTTGCGTTCCAGGTAGGCGATCATCGTGGTGCAGATCGGTTCTGCCACCTCGGCCAGCCGCTGTTCGAAGGGGACCGGCCCGCCCATCCTCGGCAGCGTGTCGATAATGCCCAGGTGGAACAGGACTCGCTGGGCGTTGCTGAGCGCGGACAGATAGTGGCGGTGGTCCTTGCCGGTGCGGGCGCTGCGGGCGACGCAGGCGGCGGCGAACTCTTCCAGGTCGGCCAGGGTGAGCTGTTCAAGGACGGGTCCGGCCTGGATGAGCAGCCGGGCCGGCACCTGAGAGCCGGTGGCCAGACGCACGCGCAAGGAGAAGCCGAGGTCCTCGGCGGCGGTCACGAAGCGCTGCACTCCCGCAGCGACGGGCGAGTCCTCCATCTCTCGCCAGAACGTGGACAGTTTGCGTTCCAGCAGGTAGTCGTAGCCGGGTCGTAGTCCGCGGTGCAGCATGAGGAAGGTAATGATCGGCCGAGTGTGCGCATCAGCCGACAAGCGGATCTCCAACGGTTCGGCGGCCCAGCACCCGGGGCCGGGCCAACGCTCGAAGAACACCCGCGCGGCCTGCTGATAGGGACGGTTGCCTCGCCCGGTCCGCTGCAGATAGTCGAGGTAGTCGGCGTGCAGGCTATTGCTGGGCGCGGATGCGGCTGCGTGCGGCATCGAACTCGGCTTTCACGTGGGCGGGTGCCAGATGGATATAGCGGGCGGTGGTGTCGACGTGCGCGTGACCGAGCAACGCCTGCATCACCGCCAGGTCGACTCCGGCTTCGGCCAGTGCGGTGCCGAAGGTGTGCCGCAGCGCGTGGGAATGACCTGCGGTGATCCCGCTGACGGCGCGGTGATAGCGGAAGATCGTGCGCAGCCCTGCTGCCGTGAGCGGTCGTCCCCGGTTGGGGCCCTTGGCCACCAGGAACAGCCGCTGCTCGGTCGACTCGGGCCGCTCGGCCAGCAGATATACCTGGATGACCGAGGCGACGTCGGCGTCCAACGGGACGCGCCGCTGCCGATCACCCTTGCCGAGCACGCTCGCCCAGCGGCCACCGATGTCGGCGTCGGCGACGTTCAAGCCGAGCACCTCGGCCGAGCGCAGCCCGCAATACAGCATCAGCCCCGCGATCGCTCGGTCGCGCCAGGTGTGGAAGCTGGCCAGCAGCTCCGCCGCCTGGGTCTGGGACAGTGCTTTGGGCAGGCGCCGGGGCTCGCGCAGTCGTAGCGAGGAGCGATTCTTCGGGCGGCGGATCGTGTGCGCGAGCATCCCGGACCGCTCGCCGGCCACCCGCCAGCGCGCCTCGCGTCCTTTCGGGACCGGGTTGATCGACTCCGGGTCGCGCATCGTGACGAACGTGAACAGCCCCGAGATGGCCGCAAGCCGCCGATTGATCGTCGTGGCGGCGTACCGATCAATCCGACGGCCCGACAAGGTGACCACGTTCGGGCCGGCGCGACGCCCGGGAACCTTGGCCTCACGACAGGCGTGCAAGAACTTCAGCAGCGTCTCGGTCGTCACCTCACCCAGCGACACGTCCTCGGTCGCCAGCCAGCGGCAGAACGCCAGCAGGTCATAGCCGTAGGAGCGGACGGTCTTGGGCGAGTAGTTCCGGTCGGCCAGATACGCCAGATACTCATCGACCAGGACGAACTGCCCGGCGGACGGTCCGGCCAGCATCCAGCTACCCTCATGTGCTTCCAGCCGGAGTCCTTGTTCGATCATGAGAACAGATGTACCCGCAATGACCTCATCCGGCTAGCAGGTAGCAGATCACGGCGAGTCGCTGACCTGGGGAAACATACGTATTAGCCGGTTAAGAGGGAATCGCCCACTGTTCCCATGGAACCGAGCAAGCCCGCATCCCGCAGCCGCTTGCCAAAGACCCAAGACGTATATTGCGTGCCGTGATCGGAATGCAGAACAGTCGAGCGGGCGTCCGGCTTTCGCCGAGCCACGGCCATCGCCAATGCATTCACCACGAGATCCGTATTCTGCCGTGCGTCGATGGACCAGCCGATGACGCGTCGTGAATAGGCGTCCATGACGGCGGCGCAATACACCTTCCCTCCGCCGGTGGGATGCTCGGCGATGTCGGTCAACCAGAGCCGATCGGGCGCCTCGACGTCGAAGCGGCGCTGCACCAGGTCCTCCTCGGTGGCCTGGTTGACCAGGTTGCTGCGGCCCTTGCGCCGGTAGACGCCCTGCAGGCCGGCCTCGCGCATGAGCCGCTCCACGCGTTTGCGGTTGACCTTCTCACCCAGCCCGAGTGTGAGCTCGGCATGCACCCGCGGCGAGCCGTAACTGCCGCGCGAGTCGGCATGTATCTGCCGGATTACTTTGGTGAGTTCCTTATTACGGAGTTCCCGCGGCGGCTCGGGCCGGCCGAGCCACTCGTAATATCCCGAGGTCGACACCTGGAGCACTCGGCAGGCCACCGCGACCGGAATGCGGTCGTCGGCGAGTTCGCGGACCAGCGAGTAGATTACCTTGGGAGGACGTTCTCCCGGGCGAAGTACGCCGCCGCCCGCTTGAGAATGTCGTTCTCCATCTCCAGCTGCTTGTTGCGGCGGCGCAGCTCGGCGAGTTCCTTCTTCTCCGCACTGGTCAGGCGGTCACCGGTACCGGCGTTTTCATCGGCGTCGGCCTGGTTGAGCCAGTTCTGCAGGCACGACCGGCTGACGCCCAGGTCCTTGGCGAGTTGGAGGAGCGGTTTGTCACCTTGGCGTGCGAGCTCGACCGCGCGGCGCCGGAACTCGGGAGGGTGTGGCGAGGGCATGAAGGACATCCTTCCTGATGATCAAGGGTGACCTCAGGTCAAGTATCCGGAGAACAGGGGGAAGCTCACACTGCTGCGGATCTGCTTGCCGCAGTGCCAAACGATCGCGACACGCCGACAAGTTGATCTTTTACGGCTTCACTACCTGCGCAACCTTCTGACCTGCGTCAATAAGGGGCTTCCCCCAAGGCCAGGTAGTTAGCGTTTTCGGGTGCCTGTCAAGGGGGTGGCAGGGTGGGCACGGCGGTGTAGAGGCCCGGGCTGATCTTGTGGATGAGTCCGGTTGCGGACCATCGGGACAGTTGCCGATACATGGTGTTCAGGGTGATGTCGCCGAGGTGGCGAGCGATGTCGCGGGCCGGCCAGGGGCGGTCGGGGTCGTGGTGGAGGAGGGCCAGGACCCGTTGTTGTCTGCGGCGGTCGGCCGGGGCGATGGGTCGCTCGTCTCGGGATGCGGCAGGCAGTGCGGGTGGGGGTGGCAGGAGGGTGATGTCGAGGCGGGTGATGGCGCGGCTGGTGTCGGGGCGGCCGTCGTCCAGCCGTTCGCCGTAGCAGGAGATCGGTGACTTGACCTTGCGGGTGCTGATTCGTGGGCGTCGTGGTGGGAGCAGCCTGGCCAGCACCCGGCGTCCGATCGTTCCGATGGGGTCGAGAGCTTCGGGCAGGACGCCTTCGGCTTGGATCACCGGGTCACGGGCCGCGTGGAAGGCGATGGTGAACCCGCATCGATCGGGATCGGTTCCGGGACGGGACTGCGCGGCGTCAACGATGACGGTGCGCAGCAGTTGGTAGAGCGTGAGCAGCGCCCACATCTCCTGCTCGACGCCGACCGGGTCGCCCGACCTCAGCACGCGGCCGCGCAGGATCGTGTGCCGGAGTGCGTAGTAAGCCGATTCGTGTTCCCAGCGCTGGTGATACAAGGAGACCAGGGCGCCGGCGGGGTGGCGGCGGGCGTTGGTCAGCGTGGTGACCAGCCGGTAGGAGGCGTTGAAGACGGTGCCGTCAGCGCAGGTCACGGTGATCTGGGCGTCGACGATCCGCACCGGGACCGAGCCGATCACCGACAGGTAGGAGCCGTCGGTCAGGAGGGACAGGATCGGGACGCGGCGGTTGCTGCGCAGGCGGCCGACGATCTGAGCTCCGGTGCCCGTCACCGCGGTGATGAAGTCGTTGCCATCGAATCCCTTGTCCCACAGCACGAGCATGTCCGACCTCAGCAGATGCAGCAGCCGCTTGGCGCATGCGGTCTCGCCCGTGGTAGTGGGCCGTGATCGGAGTGGAAGATCGCCCCGGTCATGCTGCCCCGCGTTGCGGCGGCGGCCTGTAGTGCGTCGGTCACCAGCTCGGTGCGCATGTGGTCGGCGATCGACCAGCCCGCCAGCCGCCGCGAGCACAGGTCCAGCACGGTCGCCAGATACAGGAACCGGCCCTCGCCGATGGGCAGATAGGTGATGTCGCCCACGTAGCGCTGGTTGGGGGCGGGCGCGGTGAAGTCCCGCTTGATCAGGTCGGGCACCTTCTGATGGGACGGCTCGGGCACGGTGGTGCGCATCTTCTTACGCAAGTGCAGCCCGACGATGCCGAAGCGGCGCATGACCCGCGCGACGCGCTTGTGGTTGACCTTCCGACCCTGGGGGCGCAGTTCGGCGGTGACACGGGGACTGCCGTAGGTGCCGTCGAACGCGCCGTGGATCTGTTTGATCTCCGCCGCCAGCGCGGCATCGGCCTCCGCCCGCTCCGCCTGGACCGGCGCGGCCTTGCGCCACCGGTAGAAGCCTGACCGGGAGACTTTCAGGACCCGGCACAGCCGCTTGACGCCGAAGGCGCCCGCGTGGTCGGCGACGAACTGGAAGCGGCTCACCAGTTGGTCTCGCCGGCGAAATATTTGGCCGCCCGGCGCAGAATGTCGCGCTCCATCTCCAGCTCCCGGATCCGGGCCTTGAGCTGCTTGTTCTCCTCTTCCAGCACGTCGTCGGACGATAGCGGGCGGTGCGCGGGCTTGTTCACCGGGCCTGCCCTCCTTCGCCCCCGCCGTGCCATCTGCCTGCGCCTGACGCACCCAGTTACGCAACGTCTCCCGGCTGATCCCCAAGTCCTGCGCCACCGACGCCAGCGTCCGCGCCGGATCCGATAGGTACAACGCGACGGCGTCCGCCTTGAACTCCGGCGGGTACGACTTCATCGCCACGTGGAACTCCTTGTCTCCGGATTTCCATCATCCGGTACGCAAGGTGTCCACACCTCGGGGGGAGCGCCCAAGGCTCCACTCGCGCCACCACCCACCCCGAACTCGACAAGGCCGTCGCCCTGGCCCGGGAACTGCGGGCAGCCGGGGTGGCGGTCACCCTCGCGGTCCACGAGCACAAACGACTCGGCCGCGGCCTCGACTTTGACGCCCTGGCCGAGCACCTGCGCGCCGCCGGCATCGGCCTGGAATTCCCCACCGGCGAACGACAGGGCACCCACGACCCACCCGGGGCCGTGTTCACCGTGCTCGCGGCACTGAACGTTTTTCAACCTCCCGAAAGCGCGGGAGTTCGCGGATTCCTGAGCGTGAAACAGCGAAAAACCGCGATGGGTGGGCGCAGAGCGTGCGATCGGTGCAGGTTGCGCTGTCTGAGCCGGAGAGGGTCTGAGGGATGTTGACGGGATCTCAGCCGAGCAGAAGCTGCGGTGATGGCATTCGACGACGCCATCGTTGCTGAGTGACAAGGAGCCGACGTGCTCGATCGGCGGCCGTCACCGACGGGATCATCCGGGTTCCTTGCCGGTTACGCAGCAGGACGCATGTGCCTGCTCCGCTTGTTTTATCGTTTTTCGATGCTATCGTGAGCTACGTCATCATCGATAAACGATAAAGGAGGCGGCCGATGCCCGGCAGCCCGACAGCAACCGCGCCCTCGGCAGTCGGCGCGTGGACCCGGCGCCTGCACGCGCTCCTGACCACCGCCCTCGTCCTTGGCGTGCTCGCTTCCCTCACGCGGCTGATTGCCGACGTCATCCTCGCCTTGCCGACGGCGAAGGCCGACTACGGCTTCACCGGGCTCTGGCCGTCGCACGCCAGCGTGTCGCTCGACGGGGCTCTGGCCCCGGGAGTACGCGCGGTGGACGTCATGATCGAAGCAACACTCTACGATCCGGCGCGCGCGCCGCTGCTGGCCGCTCTGCACCTGCTCGCCTGGCTGCCCGGCGCGCTGGTGATGCTCTTGCCCCTGTTCTGGCTCGTCCGCATCACCAGCCGGGGCGTGGCCGGAGACCGCGCGCTGTTCTCCGCCGACACGGTGCAAGACCTACGGAGGATCGGTGCGATCCTCACCCTTGGCTCACTGGCGGCCTGCGCCCTCGACTTCGCGGCCAAGACTGCGGCAGCCCGGATGATGACCATCGACGCGTATGTGGTGCCCGGCGACGTCGACTGGCCGCTCGTCGCCGTGCTGATGGGTGTGGGAGCGTTCGTGGTGGCTGAAGTGATCGGGCGCGGCCTGGCCATGCTCGACGAGATCGAGGGCACGATCTGAGTGCCACCAGGCGAACTTAATGGGCGCATCGAGATCCGGCTCGATGAGCTGCTCGCTCAGCGCGGCATGACGTTGACCGAGCTGTCCTACCGGGTCGAGGTGACGATCGCCAACCTGTCCATCCTCAAGACCGGCAAAGGCAAGGCCATCAGGTTCTCCACCCTGGCCCGGCTGTGCGAGGTGCTCGAATGCCAGCCGGGAGACCTGTTGCGCTACACGGACAATCCCGCCGACGACCCGTGACGGTTACATGATCGCGATGCTGATGTTCGGCCAGTGACGTGAAGAAGCTCCTGGTAGACGGGTTGATCACCACAACCCACCCCGTCACAACCAAGAGCTTCCGGTGCTGTTCTACCAGTGAGACCGGTGCTATCGGGAACGACTGCCGCTGCGGATGAAGTTGCAGAGGCAGGAAGTGTTCTCCCCTGAGGTTGACCCTTGTCTTACCTGGCCCTGGTCCTCCCGGTGCCATCGGCAGGATCTGTCGCCTCTTGCGGGGAGGCGCTCCCGAAGATGCGTGTCGGGCTGGCCGTGTGTGGCTTGATAGAAGCCTCGGCGGGAGAACCCGTCCCGTCACTGGTCTGCCTGCTCGGCCACCCCCGGCGCGCACCGCCTTCGGAAAATCCTCGAGCCCGATGAGGGTGCACATGACGGAGTTCAAGAAGCCCAAGGCACGTCGGATCGCGGGCGGCCTCGACACGCATGCCGACAATCACCACGCCGCAGTGGTGTTGATGAACGTGCGCCGGGTCGCCGATCGCGAGTTCCCAGCAACCAGAGCCGGATACGCGGACCTGCTGGAGTGGATGCGTTCCTTCGGTCGGCTGCATGCGGTGGGGGTCGCAGGTACCGGCTCCTACGGTGCCCTGGCTCGCCACCTGAGCAGCGCGAAGGTCAAGGTGGTCGAGGTCAATCGCCCTGACCGGCAGCAGCGCAGGGCCAAGGGCAAGTCTGATCCGCTGGACTCCTACTCCGCTGCCGAAGCTGTCCTGGCCGACAGGGCTCGCGCTGTCCCGAAGAGCGGAAACGGAATGGCCGAGTCGATCCGTGTGCTGCATCTGGTCCGCGCGGGTGCGGTGAAGGCTCGCACCGCCTGCCTCAACGAACTGCAGGCGCTGCTCGTCACTGCCCCGGCCGAGCTCCGCGAGCAGCTGGCCGACCTGAAGAAGGCCCGGCTAGTCGACGCCTGCTCGCGGTTGAGGCCCTCCACGACCTGGCCGACCCCGCTCAGAGCGTCAAAGCGGCGCTGCGGCACCTCGCTGCTGGCTCCCGCGCCCTCAGCGCCGAGATCGACGCCACCTACAAGCAGTTGAAGGCGCTGATCGAGCAGGCCCGGCCCGAGCTGCTCACCACCCAAGGCGTGGGTGTCGAGACCGCCGCGCAGCTACTGACCACCTGCGGCGACAACCCCGATCGACTGCGCTCCGAGGGATCGTTCGCGGCCCTATGCGAAGTGTCGCCCGGGAGATCCGCCGGCGCACCCACGTGGTCGGCATCTTCCCCAACCGAGCGGCGATCATCCGCCTCGTCGGCGCGGTGCTGGCCGAGCAGACCGACGAGTGGGTCGAAGCCCGCCGCTCCATGGGCTTGGACGTCCTGGCCAAAGCCCGGATCCGCGTGATCCCCGGCGACACATCCGCACAGAACCCACTGCCGCAGACAATTACCGCTTAACCTGCAGAAACAGGATCACGCGAAGATCGATACATACACCACGTCCGTGGACGTGACCGTGCCAAGGTCCAGCGGGTCGGTGCCGTACCCCAAAAACCGCGAGACCTGGAACACTCTCCGACATGTGCCAGTTGCTCCGGCCTCATCTGTACGACGGCTCATCACCGTCTCGCCGCGCCCCAGGTGACCACGGCGGTGCTCACGTCCGATGAGCTGTAGGCACGCCACTTGGGCAGACGCTTCCGCGGGGCACAGTCCCCTGTCTTGCAGGTGTCGTCGGACCGCCGAGATTACTGGTTCCGCCGGCGATCTGGCTCGGGTGAGTTCATCGTCTGTGGGCGCTCACGGGATTGACCCACCTTCGGCTCACGGAATTGACCCACGGGACGGTGAACGACGGCCGACCGACCGAAGCACAGTGCGGAGCCGACACGTCCGCACCAAGCTGCGGCCCACCTACTCCTCGCTGCTGCTTTTGCCCTGTCCGCTCGCCCGGACGGTGCCGTGGACGACGAGCGACCACACTGTCCACGGCGAGCGGACAGCGGGTCAATTGCGTGAGCGGATCACGCCCCAACGGGAACATTCCGTGAGCGCCGACAATCGTCACGACCATGGAAACGGTTGCGGTGGGTGGTCGCCAGCGCGGGTCGTGACGGTGAACGACGTTCTCGACGGGCACGTGAGGCTGGATATCGAGTGTCTGGATCGGATCTACCTCAATGCTTACGTTCCGATCCTGCTGACCAGCGCCCCAGGTGGTGGCCTTCCTGCCGGGGCATCTGGGCTTCCCGTTTCCTTCGCCGACGCTGTTCAAGCAGCTGGGTGGCCGGTTCCGGCGCGCGGTGGCCTCCTTCGCCGAGACCAACCGCATTCCCTGGATCACATTCACCAAGGACGAGGCCAAGCTGGACGTGATGACCCCGTATCTGGCCCGCCAGGCCGCCACCCGACGCTCCGGGGTCGCAGCGATCGGGGTGGAGCAGGATTTCCAGCGCGTGTGGACTGCGCACGAGGGCAAGACCTCCACCGGCACCCCGCGCTGGTCGTTCGTCAAGGCCGACCGGCGGGTGACCTGCTACTACTTGTATCTGTGGGACGCCGACTTCGGCCTGGCCTTCATCAAAGTCTGCGCCTACTTCCCCTACCCGGGCAAGATCTGGATCAACGGCCACGAGTGGGCCAAACGCCAAGCCACCAAGGCCGGCCTCGGCTTCACCGAGCTGTCCAACGGCTTCGCCACCTGCACCGATCCTGCCGCCCTTCAAGAGATCTGCGACCGGCTCACCTCCGGCACCGTCAACGTGTCGTCCAGCGGTGGCTGCACCGGCTGCTACTTCCGTTCGGCGAGAAAGACCATGATGCGGGCTACTGGTGGGAAGACCTCCATGCGGCGGATCGAGATCTCCCGCACCCTGGTCTTCGACGCTCCCAAGCACGCCCGCGGCTTCTTCAAAGCCCTCGTCGCCGACAACCTCGACTTCGGCCCCCCGCACCGAGACAGTCGTCAACGCGCCCCGTGACCTGTGCTGCAACGCCCGCCTGCCCAATCTTGAGGAACTTGAGGCCAAGGCCCGCGCCGCCAACCGGCGCATACTGGAGGTCGAACGTGCCGGCCAGGGTTGCGTCCTTGCGAGTCCAGCCTTTGAGCGGATCGCGCACCCCACCACCGATGAGGTGGGGCGGAGAGCCCCGGCGCTACGCTTCGGCGATCCTCGGGTCATGGCCCTGGCCGGCGCCCTGTGCCAGACGTTGCTCGCCGCGACCGGCTTCACCAACAAGAACCTTCGCGTCTTGATGACCGGACTGCTCGGCAACGCCGCCTACAGCACGGGCCAGATGACCTACGACCTGCGTCACCTACGGCTCAACGGACTGATCCGCCGGCTACCCCGCTCCAACCGCTACGTCCTGACCGAGGATGGCGTGCGCATCGCCGTCTTCTACACCAAGATCTACAACCGTTTACTCGTCCCGTTGACCGCTGCCGATCAAGCCCAGGCGCCGCCCGAACTCCGAGCCGCGCTCAAGACCATCACCCGGCACGTCGACGACTACGCCACCCAAGCTCGGCTCCCTCGGGCGTCGTGAAACTTGACACAAACGTCCAGAAACGCGAGACCAAAGATCGTTAGTTCACGCGAGCAGAGACCCAGTGAACAACGGCCTCTGGTCCGGGCTCGCAGACGCCGGCTACGAAGGCCGCCTTTCCGTGCCGAGAGGGCCTTGCCTGCCACGGCACGGTGACCGCTCCGCTCCTTTCGCATCTCATCACTGGCACCCAGTACTCAATGTTGCTACCCCGCCGATAGCCACGGGCCATGACGAATACTGGACGACTGGCTTTCCACTTGTAGACGAGTTTCCCCTTTGATTTACGAAGGTAACGGCAGCCGATCGACTCCGGACTCCACTTTCCCGAGCCGGGGGCGATGACGTGCCGCCCGCATGGACGATCCTGCGCCACGGCGGCCTGCGCCGGCAGCGAGGAAACCAACAGCAGGGCAGGCATCAGGAGGATCGGCACGCTTCTCAGTTTCCGCATTCCTTCACCATGCCCTTGGCCGCCGGCGCCGTCAGCTGCCTCGGACAAGGTGTGGAGCGAGCGCGAAGATTTTGTGCACTCGGTGGGTGGGCGGTCGATCGTCAGCGATGGACTCTCTGCGGAGGTCGCCGCCACAATGGGCCTGTCAGGGGCGGCCTCGACGCCGAGGCCGGCTGGAGATGGTCCACTTCGATCCGCGTGCGCTGCGTCATGGCTCACACTCGCTGGCGATGCTCGCCCTGGCCTTTCTCGCGTTTCTGCGCGCCACTCCAAAAAGGAGGTCCACCCCCTGTGGACAACCGCAGCCGACCGTGAGGACCTCCTCGCCCCTGGATGAACAGGGCCTGGTAGATCGCCTCGTGTGAAATCCGCATGGCGTCATCCTCGGGGAAATCGACCTTCAGCCGATGTGCGATCTGTTCGGGGCTCCATGATGTCGTCCAGTGGCGGTCCTGACGCCGGGGCTTGTTCCGCCCCTTCCAGGGCGCCGTCTGTGGCCCCGCCACCGGGGTGCCGTCCGGGTGGCGGATCTCCCCGGCCAGCCGCTCCTGCACATACTCGCGCAGCTGCTGGTCGGCCGCCAGTTTGGCGGTCTTCGGCCGGCGGGCTCGGCGCTCGGCGTGCCATTGCGCGACCGTCGCTCGATACTCACGTCATACGTCCGCGTGGGGCGTTGCGCCGGATCTCGCGGGAGATCATCGACGGCGACCGCCCAGACGCCGCGCGATCTCGCGCACGCCGACCTTCTGGGCACGGCATAACGCGATCTCTTCCCGCTCCGCGAGCGACAGATAACGGCCCGACACCGTCGGGGCAAGGCATGGTCCCACCCCGCCAGCCTGGCGAAACCAGCGCGTCCCCACCGCCGGCGACACGCCGATCTCCGCTGCGGCGTCCTCCGAGCTCAGCCCTCGAGCGATCGCTTGTCAGAACCGGACACGGTCCTGGCGCCAGGCGACAGTCGGCCGTCCCGGCGAGGGGATCTGACCGCGACACAACCGGACAGCCTGCTGTCTCTTGCCCAGGCCCATTCACCACACCTCCAACGACGAAGTGTTTCGAGCACCGGTCGAATTCACCTGCACTGATCGGAGTCGATGATCGTGCCGGTCGGCGGCGTGCGGTTGCCGATGGCCATCCCAAAGGCGCTGGTCACCAGCGTGGCGGTCTGGGTCGAGTCGATCGACCAGCCGACCACGCGGCGGGAGTAGGCATCCAGCACCACGCAGCGGTACACCTTGCCCTCCCGAGTGGGGTGCTCGGTGATGTCGGTGATCCACAGCTGGTTGAGCCCGTTCCGCGTGAACGCCCGCTCGACCAGGTCCCTGGCGATCTGGTCCGGCCCGGCGCGTCGCCACTTGGGCCGGCCGCTGAGGTCTGCCAGCCCGGCCCGGCGCATGAGCAGCTCCACCGCGCCGTGGCTGACCAGGACCTGGTGGCCAAGGGTCAGCTCAGCTGCACCCGACGAGCCCCGTAGGTGCCGCGCGAGCGCTGGTGGATCTGTCGGATCACATCGGTCAGCCAGGCGTGCCGGATGGCCCGCGGCGAGGGCGGCCGATCTCGCCAGGCGTAGTAGCCCGACACCGAGACCGCCAGGACGCGGCAGGCGACCTCGACCGGGATGCCTTCACCGGCCATCACCGCGATGGCTTCGAACCGCCTTTTGGGGCGCCGCCAGGTGTAGATCGTCTGGGTGCTAATGTCCAGATCACGGGCCAGCTCGGTGGCCGTGCGGCCTGCTTCGAGCAGATCCAGCACCTTGCGCCAGAACTCCGGCGGGTAGCCGCGTCGTCCCATGCCACTTTCCTCTCATCAAGTGGCACAAGAATCCAGAAATCCGCCTCCACTTAACCCGGGCACACCACTCCAAGAAACCTGGCGCGGTTCAGGACATTGCCAGCACGCCTCACTGCCATGGGTGGCCTGTCGACGTGCCCTGCAGCCAGGTTGGCGGAATGGTTTGTCAATGGCCTTTGAGCTCTCCCCGCTGGCGGCCAGATAGTTCACACGCTGGTGGCCATGAGGGGGTCCCCAACGGCGGCCAGATATCTCCCCGCCGTTGCTGGACTGATGGTTAGGAGAAGGGCTTGACGCCCTGTCCCGAGGTGGCCTGGGTGAGCCGGAAGCTGTCACCCTGCGTGACCACGATGTGAGCATGGTGCATGAGCCGGTCGACGGTGGCCGTAGCCAGGGTCTTGGGCATGATCTCGTCGAAGCCGGAGGGGTGGAGGTTGGAGCTGACGGCCAGCGAGCGGCGCTCGTAGGCGGCATCGACCAGCCGGTAGAAGCCTTCGGCGGCGTCCGGGGAGACCGGGAGCAGGCCGATGTCGTCGACGATGATCAAATCGGAGCGGATGACGCGGGCCAAGGCGCGGGCGATGGAGTCGTCGGCGCGGTGGCGGCGAACCAGGGCGCCGAGGTCTTCGATGGTGAACCAGGCCACCGTCATCCCGGCCTCGACTGCTGCTTGGCCGAGTGCCTCGCTGAAGTGCGATTTTCCGGTGCCTGACGGCCCGCAGACGCATAGATTCTCCCTTCGTCGCACCCATTCCAGGCTCTTGAGGGCATCTTGGGTGGGGCGGGGGATGGAAGAGGCGCCCTCGTCCCAGTCGCCGAAGGTCTTGCCTGCGGGAAAGCCCGCGCGTCGGCGGCGGGTGTGCAGGTTGGCCCGGTCGCGGCCGGCGGCTTCTTCGGCGAGCAGGACGCGCACCACCTCGGCAGGATCCCAGCGTTGGGCTTTGGCGGTGGGGATCAGATCAGCCAGCGCCCGGCGGATGTGCGGCAGCTTCAACCGTTTGGTGAGCTCGACGGCCTCGGCGAGCGGGTCTCCGGTGGAGGCGTGGACGGAGCGCAAGGGTGTGGCCATCAGAAGGTGTCCTCGTCGAGGTCGGTGCTTGCAGGGGCGGGGGTGGTGCCGAAGCGGGCCCAGGCGGAGGTGCCCGGCTGCAGGCTGTGAGTCTCGCTGGCGCGGGTCGGCTGGTCGCTGTCGTGTTTGACCTGGTAGTCCAGGATGGACAGCAGGTCGGCGTCGGCGAAGCGGCCGGTCAGCGCGGCAGTGCCGAGCGCCCGGTCGACCTGGGCGCTGGAGTAGAGCTTGGCCAGGGCGACGGCCTCGGCCATCTTGGCCTTGACGCGGCGGGTGCCCGCGGCGGCGGCCTCGACCAGCCAGGTGGCCGCGCCGGGGCCGATCATCAAGAACGCGGCCTCCTCGGCGCTGGTGGCTTTCGGGGTGCGGTCGGCTTCCTTGTTCTCCCGGGGCGGGTAGTGCGCGGCGTCGATAACGGGGGTGCCGGCCTGGCCGCGGGCGTGCCGGGCGATCTCGCGGGCGGTGCCGTCGCCGTCCACCGCGGTGACGACGAGCTCGTCGCCGTGGAAACGGGCCCAGACGCGGGTGTCGATCAGGTGGTGGGGCACCGAATAGCGCACCGCTTCCACCGAGATGGTGGAGTCCCAGCAGACTCGGCGGGTGGTGCCGAAGGCGACGGTGAAGGGCTGCTTGGGCAGGGGGTGCAGGCGCGTGCGTTCCTCGGCCAGCAACTCGATCGGGCGGCGCTTGGTCTCCCGGTGGATCCGCCCGTTGACCTCTTCGCCGAAGGCGCGGCAGGCCGCTTCCAGCTCGCCGAACGTGCGGTATTCGGCCAGCAGGTTGACCTCGGTAGGCACCAGGTCGGCCTTGGCGATGCGCACGGTCGCCTCGCTGCCGCCCTTGGACTCGGGGTCGGCCGGCACGCACGTGCGGATGGTCATCCCGTAGTGCCGGGCAATCTCGACGATCTCCGGGTTGCGCACCGCGATCCCCGCGATGTGGTCGGTGGTGACCGTCTTCTCGTTGTCGGTCAACGCATAGGCAGGCACCCCGCCGATCCGCCGCAACGTCGCATCCAGGCACGCGACGATCGTCGGCATGGTCTTGTCCCAGACCGGGATGACCACGCGAAACCGCGACCAGGCCAGCCATGCGCACCACAGGATCGTCTGCCGGCCCTTGATCACCGGGCCCCATCCCCAGTCCCACTGCAGCCACAGCCCCGGCTCAGTGATCCACGGCCGATAGATGCGCCGCTGCCCCGCGCGATGCTGCGCCTTCGCCTCGGCCACCGTGCGGCGGGTGGTGCGTTCCCCGCCGGTGAACCCCATCGCGACCAGCCGCTTGTGCACGACATCGGCGCGGATCTTCCCGTTCGAGCGGACCACCAGTTCCTCGATCTTCGGCAGGAACGCGTCGATCGCCCGCTCACGATGCCGCTTGTCGGCCGGGTTCTGCCCAGCAGCCCGCATCTTCACATACCGGGCCACCGTGTGGTGGTCACACCCGGCCAGCTCGGCCGCCGCGCGGTAACTGCCCGTGAGGTCGTACGCCTCCAGGATTTCCATGATCTCCCTGCTGTTCTTCACCCGGACGATGATCACCGTCCAGGTCGGACGGGACGAACCGGGGAGATATCTGGCCGTACGCGGGGAACCTCGTGGCCGTCAGTGGGGCGGTAAATGGCCGCCTATGGGGAGTATCTCGTGGCCGCTGTCAATGGTTCAGTTCCGTTGATGCCGTATTGAGTCAGGGAAGCACCTCTTAAGTGTGATGATCAGGGTTGCGGCAAACAGGAGCGCAAGACCAGCGAAGGTCTGTCTCAGCTCGAACGCCTCGGCGAACCAGCCGACCGCCATGGGACCGAGGATTTGCCCGCTGTAGGTAAGTGTCCCGACCTTGGACAGCGCGGCTGCGGCATTGGCAGCCTCGGCACCGGCGCCGTCGTGGCCGGCCGCGCTGAGAATGACGGGGATCAGGACCGACAGTCCCAAGCCAAGGATGGCGAATCCGGCGATGGCCGAGCCAGGGACGGGGCTGAACACGACGATGGAGAGACCGATGACGGCGATCAGGCCGCTGATCCGGACAAGAGTTGAGGAACCGAGGCGTTCGTGCAGGCGATCGCCCAAGAGGCGGGCGCCGGCCTCGCAGAGGCTGAAGCAGATGTAACCAAGCGCGGCGATGGACAAGGAAGCACCGAGGTCTTCGTGAAGGAACACCCCACTCCAGCTGCCCACGACTCCGGACAGGACGAAGACCAGAACGCCGGCGGCACCGAGCAGCAGGATACGAGAGTTCCAGCCGGTCCACGATGAAGCGCGGGCGACGGAGCGGCGCCGCAGGGCATTGCGGTCGGCGTGGGCCGGCAGCAGATGCCGTCCAGTGATGAGCGCTACGAGCAGGGCCAAGGCGGCGACGAGCACAAAATGCTGGGCGAGTGACAAGCCGGCATTGATGGCGGCACCGCCGAGCAGAGAGCCGACAGCGGCGCCGATGCTCCATGCAGCGTGGCAGGAGTTCATGACAGGCCTGTGGCGGGCACGCTCCACGGCGACGGCGTGAGCATTCATCGCGATGTCGATGAGCCCGTCGACCGCGCCGAACACCAGCAGGACGAGCCCGAAGGTCACCTGATCACGGACGAGAGCGAAAGCCAGAAGGGCCAGAGAAAGTGCGAGCGTGGTGACACGGACGAGGGGCCCACTGCCGAACCGGCCGACGAGCCGTCCCGTCAGTTGCATGGCGATCAGGCCCGAGACGATGGGCAGCGCCAGGAAGACGCCAAGACGGCCCTCGGACAGGTCGAGAGCGAGTTTCAGCGAGGGTATCTGGACGAAGTAGCTGGCGAACAGCAACCCCGTGATGAAAAACGGCGCGGCCGCCGCCCGACGAGCGCGGCGAAAGCCCAGCCAGTCACTGTCTGAGGAAAGATGCGGAGTCGAGGTGGGCATCGAGTGTCATGTCCTCCGGGTAGGTGGTGTGTTTCTCCTTGGTGGACATGACGAAGTTCATCCCGGCCTCCTCGATCGATCGGCGCTCTTGGGGGCAGTCCAACAAATCCGGCCGACGGCACGCAACTCTTTATCGACACCCTGCCGATCCATAAGGAACAGCGTTGACGCGCTTTGCCGCTGCGGTACCTGTCAAGGATCTTGAGACAGTCTCTTGCTATGTGGACGCTATGAGCGCTTGTGGGGTCGGTGGATTGATCCACGCCGCGGTGGGCATAGGGGGCGGGGTCGGCGGTCGGCCGAACCGCGTTGGATTGGCCGCATAGGCCGCGGCCAGAACCTGAGCTCGCTGGAGCTGGATCTGCCCGGCGGTGCCGAAGTAGACCGAGGCCGGGGTGTGCAGCCCCAGCGCCGCATGACGGTGCTCGTGCCGGTAGTAGTCGAAGAAATCGGTGCACCAGGCGTGCGCGTGCTCGATCGAGGAGAACTGCTCGGGGAAGTCGAAGCGGTACTTCAGCGTCTTGAACTGGGCTTCCGAATAGGGGTTGTCGTTGGACACGCGCGGGCGGGAATGGCTGCGCTGCACCCCCAGGTCCACCAGTAACTGAGCGACGTTCTTGGACGTCATCGCGCTGCCCCGGTCGGCGTGGATCGCCTTGGGCCGGCCGTGTGCCGTGATCAGTCCGGCCATCCACCGCTCGGCGATGGCGGCGTCCTCGGCCGCCTCCAGCCGCCAGCCCACCGGGTAACGGCTGAAGATATCGAGCATCACATACAGCTGGTAGAAGGTGCCGCGGGTCGGGCCGGGCAGGCGGGTGATATCCCAGCTCCACACGTCGTTCGGCTGATGGGCCACCAACTCGGGTTTGACATGGGCCGGATGCGCGGCCAGCCGACGCCGCTCGCGCACCAGTCCCTGCTCGCGCAGCAGCCGGTACATGGTCGATTGAGAGGCCAGGTAGACCCCTTCGTCCAGCAATTCGGCCCAGATCTGCGCGACTGCCTTGTCGGCGAAGCGCGGCTCGGTCAGCACTGCCAGCACGCGCTCACGCTCGTCGAGCGTCAGCGCGTTGGGCGGCGGCTCGACGGGGCCGGGCTTACGCGGCGGGCCACTGGCCCGGGCGCGTTGGCGATACAGGCTGGCCCGCGACTTGCCCAGCAGCGCGCACGCCGCGCTGGTCGAGGTGACGGCTTCCAGGTCAGCGAAGACCTCGCCTATCGCCTGTTCGACCTCGGCTTTGAGGCCGCGCTCTCGGAGAGCGTCTCCAAGAGCGCATGTGCTTTTCCCACCAGATCCAACGCCGCGTCTTTTCGGGCCAGTTCGGCCTCGAGCGCTTCCACCTTGCGCCGCAGCCGCTCCAGCTCGGCCTGCTCGCCGCTCTTGCCCGAGCGTTTGCCGCCCTTGGCCAGGCCGTCCAGCGCTCCCGCCTCGGCCGCCCGCCGCCACTCCACGAGATGCGAGGAGTACAGCCCTTCCCGCCGCAGCAGCGCGCCCCGCGCGCCCGGTTCGGTCAGCGCGTCGTATTCGGCCAAGATCGCCTGCTTGTACTCGGGCGTGAACGTCCGCCGCCGCGGCCGGTCCGCGCGTGGCCCCTGCTTGCCCTTACCCGAGCTCATTGCTCCATCATCGGCGATCGACGCCGGGGAACGCTCGGCCAGTCTCATGCTCACGGTTCGTTGAGATCCTTACTCACCCTCATCAGTCAGATGAACTGTAGTCACATCAGTCTCAACAAACCCTGACAGAGAGGGATGCGCGATCCGTTCCAGTGAAGAGATCAGAACGGAGCTACTGTGAACTCGGTACCTGCGTAGACCTCGCAGGACAGCGTCCTGGGCGACGTGTCTTAATCAGTATTTGGTCAGTGCTTCACGAGGATGTCGATCCGGGAGCGTCGCGAACTGGCCTGGGCTGGAGTGTCAATCCCGCCAGCCCAACCTCCGCGCTGTGCACATCCGCCGACAGGGTAGGCGTCTACGACATCATCAGCATGCCGATTATCCGGACTGCTGATCGACCACCTTTCCTCCCTCGTCTGCTGCAGTGGTTGCCCGTCGACGCCGGATCTGCAGGGCGCCACTGAGTGCAAAGAATCAGTGGACTCTCGGGTATCGACGCTCCCAGACTGTCAACGGGATCATTGACCTCGTTTCGGAACCTCTTCCGCTCGGTTGAAGGGCAGAGTGCAATGAATATCTTGAAGCGGGTAAGCATGCTTACCGGAGCTGCGGTTCTGGCACTGACCGGACTGTTGACTCCCAGCACTCCCGCGGTCGCTGATTCATCACCGATTTCCGTTTGTGGCGGCGGCCGATATCACGTTATCGACTCACATAAACTGTCCAAGAACAGAGTCGTCTACGCGACGATATACCTCCTCTACAACGGCTCAACTAACTGTGTGATCACATGGAAGAGCGGTTCACATATAGGCAACTCCGCCAAGCTCTACAGCTTCATTGCAAGGCAGAGCGACAAGAAGCAGAAATCAGACCTTGGAAGATATGACATCTATGCCGGGCCACGAAAGCTGAAGGCTCCGGGCGAATGCATCCGATGGGGCGGAGGCTACTATCCCAAGCGGGGAGAGCGGCTCTGGTGGTTCAGCTCGTGGGAACACTGTGGCTGAGTATTGATTGGCGGATTCAATCGGCACTCGCCGGAGCACAGGCATATCCGACTCCGATCGGGGTGTGCGGCGGCGGCAAAATGTACGTGATCGACAAGCACAGGCTTAAGTTCGGCGGCCATGGGAAGACCTACGCCACGATCTACCTGCTGTACGACGGCAGCAGGAATTGCGTGGTCACATGGAAAAGCCGCGAGTTCGCCGGCTCGACCCGGCTGCGCGTTGAGGCCTATCTGCAGGTCGAGGGGTCACCCACACGCGCGGCTAGGGACCGGCATCCCTACCTGTACGCAGGACCGGTCATCGCCAACGCGGCCAAGAAGTGCATCAAATGGGGTGGCCGGATCACCCTTCAGCCCCGTCCCGGTCATCCCGTGCTTGGCCAGCGCTGGCTGCCCAAGAACCCCGGGCACTGCGGCGCCTGACGCCGATCTTCATTCCATGTTCCGCCAGCGTGGCACCGCACGTCCCACGGCGTACTCACGCCGTCAACGTGTGGAGTGAGCGCGCGGATTCTGTGGACTCGGTGAACCGGACCGGCCGATCGAGCTTAGCCGCCTGGGTTGCGCTCTAACGAAAAATCCAACGCGAGGAGGTTCACGAAATGTGGGATCGAGTTCTCTGGGCGGGAGCCGCCGTCGCCCTGGCGGCGTCACTGTCCATCGTGTCGGCGCCCACCGCGTCCGCGTCGACCGCTCTGCACCCGGTGGCCGCGGCCACCGGTCAGGGCAAGTGCCTGGGTGACAACGCGGTCGCGGCGCCGATGCGGTGGAGCCAGTGGCGACACGCCTGTCGGCTGAAACTCGGCGCCAAGCTTCTCTATCGATGGGAGGCATCCAGCCGGGTCTGCGTGCAGGTCCGCGGCTACAAGCAGGACAAGCCATATCGTCGTTCCGCCGGGTGTGGCAGGAAAGGAGAGATCACTGTCTCCTGGACGGACCATCCCAAGCACGACACCTGCAAGACAGGGGACTGTCCCCCGCGGAAGCGTCTGCCCAAGTTGCGTGCCTACAGCTCATCGGACGTGAGCACCGCCGTGGTCACCTGGGGCGCGGCCAGACGGTGATGAGCCGTCGTACGGATGAGGCAGGAGCAACTGGCACATGTCGGAGAGCGTTCCAGGTCTCGTGGTTTTGGGTACGGCACTGACCCGCTGGATCTGGCACTGGAACGGTGCGCTGCTGAGCGTCAAACGGAGAGAGCCCTCGAGGATCCTGGTCCTCGAGGGCTGCGTCTTTCTCGGGGCACTGGCGGCGGCTCTGACAAATCGACAGTGCAGAGTGACCAAACACCACGCACAGGGTAACCACGCGGTTGCGGTGCGCACCGGCTCGGTTCTCGCGCGATCCGCTGTCGAGGCGGGCCGCCTGCAGAGCAGTACGCGGTGTCAATACCAGAGAGACCACATTCTATTGCTCGCGGGTCTACACATTGGCCGCACGCCCCGAAACGTCGATGAATCCTAGTGATTCTCCTGGTCAGTGTCTGTACGATCACGATCGTGAACAGAAAAGTCTCTGCTGCGCTCGTATCGGCTGCCGCTATCGCCGTACTCTCGCTGACGGCCGGCGTTGCGAAGGCGGATCCCCCGCCAACTGACTGCCACCATAATTTCGGTTGGCAGGATGACTACACGTGGGCTCGCTGCGACAAAGGTGCGGGTTATGTGCGAGCCGTCGCTCATGCTCAAACGGCAGCACCAAGAAGACTGCCCTGGGCCCGTGGAAGGAAATCGGCGTTCAGTCATCCGCCCACTGCCCGGACACGCACCCCAAGGCAGTGGGCCATAGTTATACCATCAAGACATACTGACCACCTTTCAATGTGAAATTCTCACATCACCATCGACCCGGTCGATGCCCGACGATTATCTCTGCAGAATCTGCTGGCCTCCACCCACGCTCTCCGGTGTACCGCACCGGCAAGCCGGTGGTCTGATGCAACTGTACGGATGATCTGGACGCTCTCGCCAACCGAATTCCGCCCAGGTTGATCGTTGGCATGAGAAAGTGCCGCTTAAGTCGGCCTCCAGGCGGGACGGTGCGGAAGCCATGATCTCGCACCAGCTTCTGGATGATCAACGTGCGGATCTGGACGAACTCCTTGTTGCCGTGCGTGGCCTCTCCGATCCCGACCACGCGTTTGCCTGCACATCGCACACCAATCGACCCTCAATCAGCTCAGTGCACGTTCAGAGGAGACTGGCGTCGCGTACTTTCATGGCGACTTGGACACGGCTGTCAACTCCCAGTTTCGCGAAGATCCGGGTGATGTTGGCCTTCACAGTGGCGACGCTCATGTAGAGGTGTTCGGCGATTTCGGCGTTGGAGTTGCCCTGGGCGACCTCGATCGCGACTTGCTGCTCGCGTTCGGTGAGTTTGGCCAGCTCCCGCTGCGCCTCCGGGCGCTGTGGTTCGCCTCCGCCGGTGGCTGCGGCGATCACCTGTCTTGCGACACTCGGCGACAGCACCGGCTCGCCCTTCGCCACGGTCCGGACCGCCTCGATCATCTTCGGCGGAGGCGTGTCCTTCAGCAGAAAGCCGTCGGCACCGAGTCGCAAAGCCCGCAGCACCATGTCGTCGGCGTCGAAGGTGGTGAGCACGAGGATCCGGGGCGGGTCCGGCTGGGCCAGCAGCAGTTCAGTGGTGATCAGCCCGTCCTGGTCGGGCATCCGGATGTCCATCAGCACGACATCGGGCCGCAGGTCACGGATCACGGTCATGGCCTGCCGTCCGTCCGCGGCCTCGCCGACGAGGTCCAGATCGGGCTCACCACCGAGAATGAGGCGCAGACCGGTGCGCACCATCGGATCGTCATCCACGATCACCAATCGAGTCACGGTGTAAAGCCTCCCATGGCAGCCGGGCGTCGAGGATGAAGCGCCCCTCCTGGGCGGCGTGGCTGAGAGTGCCGTCGGCCATCCGGATCCGTTCGGCCAGGCCGACCAGCCCCATCCTGCCGCCGGGTCCCGCGGCCGTACCGGACGGCGCCGGGTTGCTCACCCGGATGCGCAGGCCGTGCCCCGGCCGTCCGGCGAGCTCGACCGTCACCCGGCTGCCCGGCGCATGCTTACGGGCATTGGTAAGAGCCTCCTGCACAATCCGGTACGCATGCCGGCCCGTCTGCGTCGGCAGGAGTTCCCTGTCGGCGATGGTGTCGTCCACATCGACGTGCTGGCCGGCGGCGCACACCTCGTCGAACAGGGCGTCCAGGTGGCCCAGATTCGGCTGCGGGGCCTCTATGGCGCCGTCGCGCCGGAGCGTGCCGAGCACGGTGCGCAGCTCGTTCAGCGACTGGTGCGCGTTCTCCTGGATCGCCAACGCGACCTCGCGGGTCTCCTCGGCGGTGAGGTCCTTTCGGTAGGCCAGGCCGCCGGCGAGCATGGACAGCAGGGATATCCGATGCGCCAGGACGTCGTGCATCTCCTGAGCGATCTTGAGCCGTTCCGCCAGCTTGGCCTGCTCAATCAGCTGCAGCTGCTGGCGTTCGGCGAGCCATGCCATCTCCTGCCGCGAGGTGGCCAGCTCTTGACGGCCGCGAAAGTACAGGCCGAAGACGGTCAGCCCGCCAAGGATGATGGTTCCGGTCGCAATGGAGACGTCGGTCGCCTCGCTGATGGCGGGCAAGGTGGCGCGTCCCACCACGCACAGCCAGGCGACGGCCGCGACGGGGATGATCTGACGCCACCGACGATGCATGCACAAGGAGACATACGCGACGTATGCGGGGCCACCCGCCGTACTGGAGAGCGTGTGCAGCAGGGCGGTGGCCAGGGCGATCTGCCACGGCCAGCGACGCCGCCATCCCATCAGAACCAGACCGATCACACCGAGCCCCACATCGGCCAGCGCCATCGGAAGCAGGTCCGGGTTACGGGAAAGGCCCGAGCCAATGACAGTTACACGGAATAGCATCGGCAGCACGGCACACACGTAGGGCAGGGTGGTGCCCCATTGGTCCGGGGCCAGCCGGTTCTCCGTACGGTCGTGCACGCTCCACAGCATAGATACCGCCTGGTCGATGCCTTAGCTACCCAGGTCCAATCCGGGTGGCCGAAGGTCTACAGTCTGGGGCGAGCGATCTAGCCCTCGCGCCCGGCCGCCCTCGACCTGGGTTCGATGACGAGTGGCCGCGTGTCCTGTGGACTTGATCCATGATCGAGTTCGACCACGTCAGCAAGCTCTACAAGGACGTGAAGGCACTTGACGACGTGTCCTTCACCGTCGAAGCGGGAAGTATCACCGGGTTCCTAGGGCCCAACGGTGCCGGGAAGTCCACGGCTATGCGCATTCTGGTGGGCTTGTCCCGCCCTACATCGGGCTCGGCCACCGTACTAGGCCGCCCGTACACCGAATTGGGCTGTCCGGGTTCCCAGGTGGGCGTTCTTCTTGACGCCGGCGCTCAGCATCCCGGCCGGACCGGCCGGGAGATCCTGACCCTGAGCGCGATGCTGCTCGGACTGCCGAAGTCGCGGGTCTGCGAGGTCCTCGACATGGTCGGACTGGCGGCCAGGGAGAGCCGACGGACGGTCGGTGGCTACTCACTCGGCATGCGCCAGCGTCTCGGCGTCGCTCATGCACTCCTCGGCCGGCCCAAAGTGCTCGTCCTGGACGAGCCCGCCAACGGTCTCGACCCCCAGGGCATCCAGTGGATGCGCGGGCTGCTGCGCAACCTCGCCGACTCGGGACACACTGTGCTGCTCAGCTCGCACCTGCTGCACGAGGTGGAGCGGGTCGCCGACCGAATCGTGATGATCGGCCGGGGCCGCGTCCTCGCCCAGGGCACCGTTGACGAGCTCGGCCAGGGCCGCGACCTCGAACAGACCTTCCTCGAACTGACCGCGAACGCCAACCGGAGCGCAGCGTGACCGACACCGGCATCCCCGCAGGCAAGAGCGACCGGAATGGCACCATGACGCACGACGTCGGCACCGGCAGCCCCAAGACCACGGACCGGATCGAGGCCGCGATCCCGTTCCACCGGCTGCTGTCGGTCGAGACCCGCAAGCTTTTCGACACCCGCAGCGGCAAGATCATGACGGTGATCCTGCTCTTTCTGACTTTGGCGTCCATCGTGGCTCGCGGCGTCGTTTCCGGACCACAGCTGCAGACCCTCGTCCACACTGCCGGGATCGGATTCGGCATCTTGCTCCCCGTGATCGGCATCCTCACGGTGACCGGCGAATGGAGCCACCGCACCGCCCTGACCACGTTCGTTCTCGAACCTCGACGCCGGCGGGTGCTGGCGGCCAAGTGCCTGCCACCGCTGATCACGACTGCGGCGGCCTCTCTGTTCGCGATGCTGGTCGCGGTGCCGGTGACGGCCGCCGTCGCCAGTGCCCAAGCCGTCCCTGCCAATTGGGAGATCGCCTCTGTAACCCTTCTGGGCTGGGCCGTGGCGAACGTCCTCGTGGTCGCGATGGGTCTTTCCGTCGGCATGCTCCTCCTGAACGCGCCGGCCGCGATCGTGATTTACCTGGCGACACCGATGCTGTGGAGCGTCGTCGCTCAGCTCGGTGCCACCGGAGAGGTCCTGACCGAGTGGCTCGACCTGGGCACCGCCGCCGCCCCCCTGATGTCCGGCGACATGACCGGAGGCGACACCGCCCGGCTGGCCGTGTCAGTGATCTTCTGGATCGTCATTCCGATGACGCTCGGCGTCGCGCGCGTGACCCGCAAGGAAGTGAGCTGACATGGGGCGCAGGCTCCGAACTCTCCTGGGCATCGTCTTGATCGCTCTGCCGGCGACCGGATGCGGGGGTGTGGACACCTCGCGGGTGACGTCCGACACAGTGGTTTCCCTCGACCGGGCCTCCCTCGCCGACGCTGCCGGGAAACGTGTGGTCGGGATCGGTGAGGCCACGCATGGCAACAAGGAGTTCGTCCAGACCCGCTTGTTGATCATCCGAAAGCTGGTGCGCGAGTACGGCTTCCGCACTCTCGCCATGGAGGCAGACTACGGCGGCACAGCCACGGCCAACGACTACGTCATCAAGGGCCAGGGCAGCGCGCAGGACGCGGCGACAGCGCTCGGCTTCGACCTCTACCGGACCCGCGAGACGGCGAATCTGCTCCAGTGGCTCCATGACCACAACGCCGCCGTCGCTGACGTGGACAAGGTGCGTCTCTACGGCTTCGACATGCAGCGTTACGACCGGAACAAGGAGCGGCTGCTGCGCTATCTCGCGACGGTCGACCCTGCCCGGGTTCGTCCGGTCGAAGCGTCACTGGCCGCCCTCACCGATGCCACCAGGTCCGAACAGGACAAGGAGAAGGTCACTGCGGCCGCTACCGCAGCTGGGCAACTCGTCGGCCAAATGAAGGACAATCGGGAGAAGTACGTCACGGCGAGCTCCCAGGAGGCGTTCGCCCTCGCTGTGCACCACGCCGAGACAATCCAGCACGGAGCACAACTGCAGGTCTCAGGCAATGACTACGGCAGCAAGCGGGACGCATGGATGGCCGAGAACGTCAGGTGGATCGCCGACGTGGAGAGCGTCCGGGGACGAAAGAACATCATCGTGGCCGGTCACAACGGCCACATCGACAAGAGCGGTGCGGCATTCGTTTTCGAGTCGATGGGTCGGCGGCTGGCCAAGGCGTACGGCAAGGACTACTTCGCCATTGGCACTGACTTCGGCACGAGCACCTTCGTCAGCAAGGACGACGGCTCGGGCGAACGCAAGCAGTTCACTGTGAGCCACACCTCGCCTTTGGCCAAGCTGTTCGGCACCGAGCCGTTGGGCTACATAAACCTCGCACAGGCCTCGACGAAGCCCGGCAACCGCGAGTTGCTCACGTCGGAGGTCCGAATGGGGAACGTCGGCGACGGCTTCCGGTCGATCTACAGTTCGCTGAGCTGGACTTACACGGTGAAGATGGTGCCCGCCAAGGCATACGACGCTCTGGTGTACGTGCCGCAGGCCAGCCCAGTCACACCTCTGTGACGGCAGTCAGGTCGGTAGCCAGTTCAAAGCGTGAGCGCAACGGCGCGCTCGCGGCCCTCCCGGCGGGAACACGATCAATCTGAAGGTCTGGACGACCGGTCGGCCCACTTGGCGCTCTGATAGTCGGCAAGGCCCACTGAGCCGTGCCAGGCCATGCCGAGCAGCACGGCTGAACCCGTCCGGGTTCAGTCTCCGCGTGTACGAGCTTGGTGTTCGGGCGCACGCGCGGCGGACCGCGCCGAGATCGCCCACGTCGACGAACGTTGCCTGAATGCCGTACTTCTCCGGAAGCAGTTCGCTGAAGAGCCGCCAGACGGCCTCGTACGTCACGTCCGAGACCACCACATGGTCTCCCGTGCCCTGCTACCGATGTTGTTCTATGGCGCCATCTGGAGCTGGCTTGTTCTCCGGAACCCTGACCGGCTTCCGTCGGCTCTGATCGGCGTAGGACTCGGCGTGACCGGTCTGGTTCTGATGGGATGGCGGCGTCGCTGGCCGTGGCAGATCGCCCTGGCCACCGCCCTGCTGCACACGCTCTCCAGTACGGCGGGTGGCCCCGCATACGTCGCGTATGTCTCCTTGTGCATGCATCGTCGGTGGCGTCAGATCATCCCCGTCGCGGCCGTCGCCTGGCTGTGCGTGGTGGGACGCGCCACCTTGCCCGCCATCAGCGAGGCGACCGACGTCTCCATTGCGACCGGAACCATCATCCTTGGCGGGCTGACCGTCTTCGGCCTGTACTTTCGCGGCCGTCAAGAGCTGGCCACCTCGCGGCAGGAGATGGCATGGCTCGCCGAACGCCAGCAGCTGCAGCTGATTGAGCAGGCCAAGCTGGCGGAACGGCTCAAGATCGCTCAGGAGATGCACGACGTCCTGGCGCATCGGATATCCCTGCTGTCCATGCTCGCCGGCGGCCTGGCCTACCGAAAGGACCTCACCGCCGAGGAGACCCGCGAGGTCGCGTTGGCGATCCAGGAGAACGCGCACCAGTCGCTGAACGAGCTGCGCACCGTGCTCGGCACGCTCCGGCGCGACGGCGCCATAGAGGCCCCGCAGCCGAATCTGGGCCACCTGGACGCCCTGTTCGACGAGGTGTGCGCCGCCGGCCAGCACGTCGATGTGGACGACACCATCGCCGACAGGGAACTCCTGCCGACGCAGACGGGCCGGCATGCGTACCGGATTGTGCAGGAGGCTCTTACCAATGCCCGTAAGCATGCGCCGGGCAGCCGGGTGACGGTCGAGCTCGCCGGACGGCCGGGGCACGGCCTGCGCATCCGGGTGAGCAACCCGGCGCCGTCCGGTACGGCCGCGGGACCCGGCGGCAGGATGGGGCTGGTCGGCCTGGCCGAACGGATCCGGATGGCCGACGGCACTCTCAGCCACGCCGCCCAGGAGGGGCGCTTCATCCTCGACGCCCGGCTGCCATGGGAGGCTTTACACCGTGACTCGATTGGTGATCGTGGATGACGATCCGATGGTGCGCACCGGTCTGCGCCTCATTCTCGGTGGTGAGCCCGATCTGGACCTCGTCGGCGAGGCCGCGGACGGACGGCAGGCCATGACCGTGATCCGTGACCTGCGGCCCGATGTCGTGCTGATGGACATCCGGATGCCCGACCAGGACGGGCTGATCACCACTGAACTGCTGCTGGCCCAGCCGGACCCGCCCCGGATCCTCGTGCTCACCACCTTCGACGCCGACGACATGGTGCTGCGGGCTTTGCGACTCGGTGCCGACGGCTTTCTGCTGAAGGACACGCCTCCGCCGAAGATGATCGAGGCGGTCCGGACCGTGGCGAAGGGCGAGCCGGTGCTGTCGCCGAGTGTCGCAAGACAGGTGATCGCCGCAGCCACCGGCGGAGGCGAACCACAGCGCCCGGAGGCGCAGCGGGAGCTGGCCAAACTCACCGAACGCGAGCAGCAAGTCGCGATCGAGGTCGCCCAGGGCAACTCCAACGCCGAAATCGCCGAACACCTCTACATGAGCGTCGCCACTGTGAAGGCCAACATCACCCGGATCTTCGCGAAACTGGGAGTTGACAGCCGTGTCCAAGTCGCCATGAAAGTACGCGACGCCGGTCTCCTGTGAACACACACCTGGCTGGCCGCGGGGCTCACCCGCGTCCTTCAGGCGACGCTTGACCGCCAGGGTTCGGCATAGGCCGCGGCGGATCCGCCACGGCGGTAGACGAGAAAGTTCGGCACAGGCGTAGCGGCGAAGCCGGTGCGCTGGGAGGAAACCAGAAGTCAAGGCGGCGGCTGCACGCTGGGACCCCAATCTCGCCTGGGCGCCTATCTGCTCGACGATCAGGGGCACGTGGCCAGGCGCCGGCTTGAGTGTCGGCGTCGGTTTGGGCGAAGTAGGCGGCGTTCCGGCAACCGCTCCGCACTGACCGGCGAACGCAGGTGCTTCCGGCTCTTTGCGCACCTGGCGCCTCGTCCACCTGGCATACGTTCGCGCCAGCGCGGGACACACGCTGATCGACTCGCGGCAGTGGATCCTCACCGAGGATATCAGCGGCTCTGTCAAGGGGATCAGCACAGGGCCTGCCCCTGGAACTGGCATTCGCCACCAAGGGTGAGCTGGCCATTGATCTGCTCGCCGACAGCGTGCGCCTGGACTTCGTTGCGGGCGATGAGGTCTACGGCGCCTGCACGACACTGCGTACCTTCCTGGAAGAGCATGGCCACGCCTACGTGCTGCCGCATCCGCGCTACCGTCACTCTCACGCTCGGCGGCGGCACCTGCCTGATCTGCGAAGCAGTGGCCAAGCGCCTGAAGCAGAACGCAAAATGGACCGTCCGCTCGCCGGGACGGCTCCAAGGGCGAGCGCACCTACGCCTGGGCCTGGATCACCCACGGCCGGCCCGACCCACTATCTGCTGGTCCGCAAGCACCGCACGACCGGGGAGCTGGCCTTTCACTACTGCTTCGTACCCGACGGCAAGCCCGTCACCCTGCTCCACCTGATAACCGCCGGAGCTTGTCACCTGAAGTGTGTAAAGATCGTTTCTGGGTGATGGAGAACCCTCTTTACCTGATCCGTCCTGGATAGGGTCTGTCCAGTGATCGGTGTATCTCGATCTTGACTTGATCTATCGGGTGGTCGGGGTCAGGCGGCCTTCGAAGGTGATGGCGAAGGCGTTCAGAGCGGCCTTCCAGCGGGTGATCCAGCGTTTGCGGCCCTTGCCGGTCGGGTCCAGGCTCATGATCGCCATGTAGACGCACTTGAGCGCGGCCTGCTCGTTCGGGAAGTGGCCGCGGGCCTTGACCGCCCTCCTGATACGGGCGTTGACCGACTCGATGGCGTTGGTCGAGCAGATCACCCGGCGGATCTCGGTGTCGAAGTTGAGGAAGGGCACGAACTCGGCCCAGGCGTCCTCCCACAACTTCACGATCGCCGGATACTTACCGCCCCAGACCTCGGCGAACTCATAGAACCGCTCGAGCGCCGCCGCCTCGGTCGGCGCGGTGTAGACCGGCTTGAGCGCCTTGGCGATGGCGTCCCAGTGCTGGCGGGCGGCATACCGGAACGAGGCACGCAGCAGGTGAACGACGCACGTTTGGACGACGGCCTGCGGCCAGACGGTCTCGATGGCCTGCGGCAGCCCCTTGAGCCCGTCGCAGACCACCATCAGCGCATCAGCGACGCCACGGTTCTTAATCTCGGTCAGCACGTGCAGCCAGAACTTGGCGCCCTCGCCGCCGTCGCCGGCCCACAAGCCGAGGATGTCGCGCTCGCCATCGACGGTGACCGCCATCGCCACGTAGACCGGCCGGTTGGCCACCTGGCCGTCCCGCAGCTTCACATGGATGGCATCGATGAAGATCACCGGGTAGACGGCGTCGAGCGGCCGGTTCTGCCACTCGGCCATGCCGTCCAGCACCTTGTCGGTGATGGTGGAGATGGTCTGCTTAGAGACTTCGGCGCCGTAGACCTCGGCCAGGTGCGCGGAGATCTCGCCGGTGGTCAGGCCCTTGGCGGCCAGCGAGATGACCATCTCATCGACGCCGGACAGGCGCCGCTGCCGCTTACGCACGATCTTCGGCTCGAAGCTGCCGTCCCGATCCCGCGGGACGGTGATCTCCACCGGGCCGACGTCGGTGATGACGGTCTTGGACCGGGTCCCGTTGCGCGAGTTGCCTGTCTCGCTGCCAGCGCGCTCGTGCTTGTCGTAGCCGAGATGGTCGGTGATCTTGCCTTCGAGAGCGGACTCCAGCACCAGCTTGGTCAGCCGGCCCAGCAGCCCGTTCTCACCGACCAGCTCCACCCCTTCGGCTCGCGCCTGGTCGACCAGCCTGGCCACCAGCTCCCGATCCGTCGAGCTCTCCGACTTCTTACGCGCCACCGCGGCGTCCTCCAGGTCGATCTCCGTCGATGCCTGGATCACAGTACTCATCAGGTGCGTTCTCCTTGATCAGGAGTTACACCGAAGACCGTACAGTCCCAAAGTGGGCCAGAGCCGATCACTGGACAGACCCGTTTAATCAGACACCAGTGTCCACGAATTCCGCACTGTTGTCCTTTGCTCTGGATCGACAGATTCTTCGCGCGGCATGCAGTCAGGGGTTTCCGGAATCAGTCTCCGCGTCTTGAACAGTTGAGCGTTGATTTCATAGAGCTCCGTGGGCAGGCCGACCCGGCAGCTATGAACGGTTGTAGCGAGCAGGTCGCCCGGCTGCCCTCAGGTGGGCGCAAAGCCTCAGAACAGCCGAAAAATCGGTAGCATCGGCGATGGCAAGAGTGGTTGCCTAGCGGCATGTCTGGGTTTGATGATGCGGCGTTCTTCGGTGACCGATGGGCGGACCACTACGGCGACGGACCGGATCCAACTGCGGCAGTGGAGTTCTTGGCCGGGCTTGCAGGTGCGGGGCGGGTTCTTGAACTCGCGAGTGGCACCGGCCGCATCACACTGCCTCTCGCCGCACGAGGCATCGCCGTCGAGGGCGTCGAGGGTTCGGCCGCGATGGTTGAACGGATGCGCGAGAGACCAGGTGGAACACGGATTCCGGTCACTGTAGGCGACATGGCGGACGTGCCCGTCGAAGGGTCTTTCAGGTTGGTCTTTCTTGTTTTCAACACACTGTTCAACCTGCCGAGCCAGGAACGGCAGATGGACTGCTTCCACAACGTCGCGCGGGCTCTCCAGCCGGATGGCGCGTTCGTAATCGAGTGCTTCGTACCGGACCCGGCCAAGTTCGATCGGGGTTCGCGGGTTGAAGCGCTTGAGGTGACCGAGGACTCCGCGACGATCCAGGTTTACCGACATGACGCGGTCGCCCAGCGGTATGCGAAGCAGACCATCACCTTCACCACCGACGAAACTCGCATGTTGCCCGTGGCGCTTCGGTATTGCTGGCCCAGCGAGTTGGACCTGATGGCGAGCCAAGCCGGTCTTCAACTTCACGAGCGGCATGCGGACTGGGATCGTCGGCCGTTCGACTCGAACAGCACCAGCCATATCTCGGTCTACCGACCTGCCGCCGAGGTCACCAGGTAGGTCACTCGTCATAGGCGTCGCCCGACAGTGAGGGCGGTGGACCAGTGTCGGGTGAGCCCAATGTCCGGGCGGGCGGCGAGGCGACAGCGTATTTCGTGGTAGAGGTGTTCGCGTTTGGCGGGCTCCAGCGCGTGGTCGTCGGCGATCAGGACACGGATCACTGCGGCTCCACGGGCGGGGAGAAGGCGGACGGCGTACCCGCCGTCCGCGGCGGGACCGACATTCAGCGTTCCACCGTAGAGACGGCTGCTCCTGCATCCCGAGCAGGCCGTGCCCGGAGCAGGCCGACGGCGCTGCACGGATGAGGCCGGTAGTGCTTGTCTGGACGCGGCCGGCGGTGCTTGTCCGGTTCCGGGAACGTTGTCGACTTCCAGGCCAAGCTCCCAGTCTCCGTAGGTCACCTGGACCTCAGTGTCGGCCGCACCGGCGTGCCGCCGGAAGTTGGTCAGCGCCTCTCGGGCGATCCGGTAGGCGGCCGAGCAATCGTCAAGACCTGTGGACGGAGTTTCTAGGCTGCTGCCGATGAGGGTTGGTCATCGGGTCGTTCGACAAGCTTGCCGTTGATGAAGGTCGCTCCGGCGCGAACCAGAGCGACGAGGTGCGGGGCGTTGACGGCGCGCCAGCGCGCCTGGGCCGATTCGATCAGCTTGAAGGCCATGGCCAGCCCGGCCGCGCGCGAGCCCGGTCCCTTGGTGACCTTGGTGCGGTGCCGGACGGTGGCGAACGTCGACTCAATGGGGTTGGTCGTGCGCAGGTGGACCCAATGTTCGGCCGGGTATTCGTGGAAGGCCAGCAGCTCATCGAGGTCGTCGGCGACCTTGGCCACCGCCTTGCCGTATTTGGCGCCATAGGCGGACTGGAACGCCTTCACCGCGGCCAGGGCGTGCGTCTTGTCCTCGGCGTTCCAGATCTCCGCGAGGGCCTTCTTCGCGGCCGGGTGCGCGGACTTCGGTAGCGCCCCGAGCACGTTTGCGTTCTTGTCGAGGCCGTCAAGAAATAAGGCGTTGCTTTTCGATCTTGAGGTCGTTGGGATGGTATGGCGATCTCCCGCGAGGTCCGCGACCAGCTCGCGCGGAAACTCGAGGCATTACTCCCGCATCTAAACGAACGGCAGCAGCGGCTGGTGCTGGCGGCCGAGGCGCGGCTGCTGGGTCACGGTGGGGTGCGTGCTGTGGCCCAGGTCGCTGGGGTCAGCGAGACGACCATCCGCGGCGGCATCGTCGAGCGCGAAGAAGGTCGGGAGCCACTTGCGGCGGGTCGCGTCCGGCGGCCTGGCGGCGGTCGCAAGCGCGTGGAACACGACGATCCGGCCGTCCTGACGGCACTGCTGGGGCTGGTCGAGCCGGATGAGCGCGGTGATCCACAGTCCCCGCTGCGGTGGACGACTAAGTCGCTGCGGCACCTGGCCGCCGAGCTGACGCGGCAAGGACACGCGGTCTCGCCTCCCACGGTGGGGCGACTGTTGAAGTCGGCGGGGTTCAGTCTGCAGGCCAACGTCAAGACCCTGGAAGGGGCTCAGCATCCCGACCGCGATGCACAGTTCCGCTATATCAACGAGCAGGTCAAAGCCCATCAGACCGGCGGGGAGCCGGTGATCAGCGTGGATACCAAGAAGCGGGAGCAACTGGGTCGGCTGCCGATGGCGGGACGTGAGTGGCGGCCCAAGGGCGAGCCGGTCGAGGTCGAAGACCACCATTTCTTCTTCACCGGCCCGGATGTCGAGCAGGCGATCCCGTACGGAATCTACGACATCACCGCCAACACCGGCTGGGTGAACGTCGGGGTCGACCACGACACCAGCGTCATTGCGGTGGAGTCCATCCGCCGCTGGTGGAAGGCGCGCGGCAGCCACGACTACCCGGCCGCCTTGCGTCTACTGATCACCGCGGATGCGGGTGGCTCCAACGGCTACCGCTACCGGGTCTGGAAGAGCGAGCTGGCTGCTCTTGCCGCCGAGACCGGGCTGGCGATCACGGTCTGTCACTTCCCGCCGAGCACCCCCAAATGGAACAAGATCGAGCATCGGCTGTTCTCCCACATCACCCTCAATTGGCGCGGCAGGCCGTTGACCAGCCACGAGGTGGTGGTCAACTGGAGTTGCCCGGCGAACCCCCCTTCTTGGAGAAGATGCGGGTGACGCTTGCGGCCTTGAGTGAGTCGAGTTGACTGTCCAGCGACTGGCGGACGGTGGAGGCGCGGGCGTACCCGTTCCGCACATGCCCGGGTCGGCTCGACGCCGGTCACGGCCGGACGGGGTAGTTCGAACCAGGCCAAGCCCGGCTTGCGGATGGCCGGGGTCGGTATGTTGAGCGCCTTGGCGAGCGAGGGCACGAGCCGGAAGCGGGCAGTGTGGTATTGGATGGCCACCTTGCCGCGGCGGGTGCGGTAGGACGAGCCGGCAGGGACGGCGCAGGCGGTCATCGGGCAGGCATGGGCCCCGAAGCGGCAGGAGGGCGGAGGTGGGGGTTGTGAGCCCCCGCTGAGCTATTCGCGGCGTGATGCACGAGGTGATCCGGCACCTTCGACTTCGTCGCGGGTTCGGTGCGCCGCCGATTGGACAAAGCCGGTTGCCATATCGTTTTTCGATGCTATCGTTCCTCGATAGCATCGAAAAACGATAAAGATCGGAGCAAGCTGATGGCTGCACAGCACAGCATCATCGGACGAATGGCGCGCCGACCTGTGGTCTTCACGGCTCTCGTCCTGGTGACGGGGGTGATCACCGGCTTGGTGCTCTACTCAAGGGCCGGATTCTTCGGCCTGACCCATCAGGTCGTGGTGGCCCAGTCACCCAGCGGCTATGGCATCGGTCTCGATGAGCCGGCGTTCACGGAAAAGACCCGGCCAGGTGTCATGGCCCTGGCAGGTGATCTTCGATTCATCGACGGTTCTCCTGACACCGGCCAGTACATCCTGCAGGCTCTGACCACCTTCCCGGGCTTCGCCGTGTCGGTCGGCGCGTTCTTCCTGCTGTGGCGGCTCCTGTGGCGGGCTCGCGACGGTGTCTACCTGCCGCAGGTCGCGGGCCAGGTGCGCGTCTTGGGCTGGTGGCTGCTCGCCGGTGGCCTGCTGGCTCCCCAGATCGAGCACTTCGCGATGATGGCGCTGCTGGACACGATGGCCGTGGGCGAGTCCTACTATGGGATCAAGGAAATCCCGGTGGTCGTGCCGCTTGTCGGGCTCGGGTTGCTTGCGCTGGCGAGCGTCTTGCGTACTGGGGTGCGGATGCGCGACGACCTGGAAGGCACCGTCTGATGGCGTCGGCCGAGCCGGACGCCCACGCCATCACCGTTCACCTCGACCGGCTCCTGACCGAGCGTGACCTGACGCTCGGTCAGGCCGACCGGGTTGGAGTGACCGTCGCTAACCTGTCCATCCTGAAGAACGGCCGGGCCAAGGCCATCCGCTTCACCACGCTGACCAAGATTTGCGGGTACTCGACTGCCAGCCAGGTGACCTGCTCGGCTATCACCGCGCGGAAGAACGATAAGCGGACGCGTGCGCTCGCCCATCGCACCAGCCACACTGTCGGCGTGCTGATCGCCGCGCACGTGGTCGTCTTTTCCACGGCGCGCGGGTGGTGCTGATGACGGCGACGCCGCATCCCCGCCACGCCTGGTTTCCTGCTCGTGGCCTTGCTCTCACGGGCTCGGCCAGTGCTGGACATCCGCTCTGACCGCGAGTCGGTCCACGCTGTGCACACCGCCCCGAGCGGCCGCAGGCCCCGCTCCGGCGCCGAGGAGGCGATCGCGTAGCGGCCGAGGCAGTTGAGATGGGCGTGCCCCAGCGGGGACAGCCGGGCCACGTCCTCGTCTGCGATCGGCACGCCCTGGCCGCACAACTGGTCGACGCTCGCCGACAGATACGTCGCATTCCACAACACCACCGCATTGACGACCAGCCCCAGCGCAGTTAAGTGATCTTCTGGCCCTCCCGGTAGGCCTGCCGGATCTTCCCGGCGTTGCCGTGACAGATCTTGCGGGCCAGCCGATGCCGGGACTCATGGACCGACAGCTGCCTGCCCAGGCTGCGCCGGTAGGCCGAACCCATCCGGTCCAGCACGCTGGGCAGGTGCAGCGTCTTGTCGATCCGGCCGTACTCGGCGAATGCCCGATCCAGCGGGGTCGCGCGGTCCTGGTGGCCGAACCTGCGCAGCAGGTCGTAGGCACGCACCGGGTTGATCACCAGCGATCCGGCGACGCGCAGCATGCCCGGCCACTGGGTGATCACTTTGGTGAGGTTCACCTTCTGCCGGGCGATCACCTCCAACAGCCCGTACTCGCCGGTGGTGCCGTCGGGCAGGTTGGCCTGCCAGACCGCTGGTCGCCCAGATCGGCGAAGTGAGGCGCGAACCGGTAGCCGAGCATCGAGAAGATCCCGAACATCATGTCGCTGTCGCCGACCTGGTCGGTCGTGACCACCTCGGGCTTGGGTTCGGCGTCCAGATTGATCAGGCAGTCCAGGATGTGGAGGGAATCGCACGGGGTGCCCGGCACCACCATTTGCCCGATCCCCGCCACATGATCATTAACGGCGTTTAGCCAGGTGATCCCGCGTTCGTAGCCGTAGTACTTGGGTGAGGGACCGGCGTTGACCGTCTTGACCGGGACGACGAAGCGCAGCCCGTCCACCAAGGCCAGCAACCCGCCACTCCACGCCGCGACGATCGGCACGTCGCCCTGGTGTTCAGATCAGGATCGCGTTGGCCGCGGCGTGGGTCTCGGCGCGTACGCCGCACCATCGCCGCCAGGATCGCGGCCTGCGGGGTGGCCCCTCCAACCGCTTGGACTTTGGCCTCTTTGAGGAGAGCCCATACTGGAGTAGGCACCTCGACAAGCCCAGGTCGCCCCCGCCAGCCCAAGAAGACCACAGTCACAAAGCTCTTACCGGTACTTGCGGCTGGGGTCAGAGATAGGAGTCCGGGGGACACCATAGATCACAAAACCTGGCTGTAGTAAAGGCCTCGTCCAACAACGCGCGGTGGTTTGGCGTCGACACGATCCTGTGTCGACGCCAAACCTACTCCTCGGCACCGGTCACGCCGGTCATGCTGAGGGACCATCCGTTCAGAGAAGTCCAGCCAGCGTGCCCGACAATGGCCGCGTTACCGACACTCGCCAGAGGCTTCCTCGGCGGCTACTCCGCGTAGGGCTGATCCGTTCCCTGCGCGCTGTAGCCGAGACTCCAGATGTAGCCGTCCGGGTCCGCGAAGGAGCCGCCGTACCCGCCCCACGGCAGGGCGTCGGCGGGCTTGAGGATCGTGGCGCCGGCCTTCTCGGCCTCCGCGATGATCTCGTCGACCCGCGCCTCACTACGGACGACGTAGGTGAGGACCAGCCCGCTGAAGCCGCTGCCTTCCGGGCTGGTGCCCACCTGGTCGGCCAGTCCTTCGCGGCCGTAGAAACCGACGGGCGAGGCTCCGTCCGATTCGAAGAACACCGAGACGCCGTAGTCGTCCTTGACCTTCCAGCCGAGCCCTTCTGTGTAGAACTGCTTGGCCCGGTCCAGGTCCCGGACGCCGAGGAGGATCGAGCTAACGTGCGCTTTCATGCCTTGTCTCCTTTGTGCTTGAGGTGTATGTGCTGCCTGAACTGGCGGGCCGGACATCCGGGCCGGGCCTGGATGTCACATCGGCGTGGGTTCGCCGGTCAATTGATATGACCGGCGAAACGGAGGAATGTGACAGATGGTCGAGCAGGATTGGCTGAGCGAGCGGTTCGCCGAGCACCAGGACCGCTTGCACGCGGTGGCCTACCGGATGCTCGGCTCACCCGGCGAGGCTGAGGATGCGGTGCAGGAGGCGTGGCTGCGGGTTAGCCGCGCCGACACCGGCCAGGTGGAGAACCCGGCCCCGGGGACGAGGCGCTGCTGGCCGATTCGGTCGGTGTCGCGCTGATGGTGGTGCTGGACACGCTGACTCCTGCCGAGCGGCTCGCGTTCGTCTTGCATGACGTCTTCGCTGTGTCGTTCGGCGAGATCGGCGCCATCATCGACCGCTCCCCGGTGGCGGCCCGGCAGCTCGCCAGCCGGGCTCGGCGCCGGGTGCAAGGAGCGGCCGGGGCATCGGATGCCGCGCGATCGGCGAAGCGGGACATCGTCGAGGCATTCCTTGCCGCCTCCCGGGGTGGGGATTTCGTCGCTCTGCTCGAGTTGCTGGATCCGGACGCCGTGGTCGGCGAGATCCGCGGCGGCCACGCGGTGGCGGCCTTCTTCGCCGCACGACGAGCTCAGGCCGCCCGGCTCGCTCTGGTCGACGGCGTCCCGGCGGCCGTCTGGTCGCATCTCGGCCGGCCGAAGGCCGTCTTCACGTTCACCATCAGCAAGGGAAAGATCACCCGCATCGATATCGACACCGACCCGGGCGGGCTCCGCAGCCTCGACATCGTCTTCCTTACCGCCAACAACAAGGAGCGGTGATGAGCCAGACTCCCCGACCGGTCCACAGCATGACCGGCCTGGATCTCAAGCTCTCGTCTCTTACCCTCGCTGTCCACGACCTCGACGAGGCGCTCGGCTTCTACCGTGACGTGCTCGGCTTCGAGGTACGCAATGACGTCGAGCGCGAGGGGAAACGGTGGGTAAGTGTCGGCCCGCCGTCCCAGCCGGACGTGCAGATCCTCCTCAAATCACCTGATGTGGACCCAGGTGTCTCCCTGTCCGACCGGCGGGCGATCGAGGATCTGATGGCCAAGGGCCTGCTGGGCTGTCTCGTCTTCGTGACCGACAACTGCGACGCCACCTTCGAGCACATCGAGGCGGCGGGCGCTGATGTGATGCAAGAACCGATCAACCAGCCCCACGGTGGCCGCGACTGTGCCTTCCTCGACCCCTCCGGCAACATGCTGCGATTCACTCACCCCCGCGGCCGGTAGAACGGAACCGTCTCCGCGCTGCGGGCATACATGACCAGCAATAAAATTCCCCTGATTTCAGGCTGCTTGAGTTCACCGGCGCCGCGAGCCCCCGGCAGTCCGTCACCGCACTCCACGACACCTCGCGGCCTGCAGACCATCCCGCCGCGATGATGGACCGTGCCTTGTCCGTGGGGCAGTCGGCCGAGGCCAGCGAGTTGCGGCTGCTCGCCGACGATGTCGTGGCGCTGCCCGGCTACGCTCGTGGGCGTCTCAACGTCACCAGCGCCGGTCACCACCCCAAGGCCGCCGTCCATCCCTGGTGCCGCAGCTCCTTGCCGAGACGGGCCTGCCGGAGCAGGAGCTTCTCCACAAGCCGGTCCCCGCCGACGCCGCCCGCGCCGCCGACGTGTTCATCGTGCTGGGCGTGGCCACCAAATCCCCCGACGCATCCCAGGCCCGCGAGGCGGGCCGCGTCCTGCGCTGGACGTCGGCGGCGAGTGGAGGAGGACGTCAGGGCGCTGTGCGCCGACCTCGACCGCCGTGTCCTGCACCTGCTGGCCGACCGGCTCACCCCGCTAACCGTCTCATGACCGGCCCGAACCCGGCCGCCGGGCAGTGCCGCCCACGCTGCAGCCGAGCCGCCATGGCCGCCGCGTGGCGGCCATGGCGGTGCAGGTTGCGGCACACGACATCGTGGCCATCGCGGAGATGGTCCTCGGCCGTCACCTGCTGCTGGGGCTGGATCATCCTGACACCCTGGCTCTCCTCGACTGCTGGCCGGCGTGCTGGAGACGGTTGGACGCACTGAAGCAGGCGCTGCCCTTCGCGAGGTGACTTGGGAACGGTTGGGGCCCGGCGCCCGCCGAGCCGGCTCATCCTCTCCGTAACACGAGCTCCCATCCGGACACTGCTCTCTACCGAACTACCGAACTACCGAACTACCGACGGCACGGCGTGCGGCGGCTGCAGCAAGGGCGTACGCGCGCCTGACGAACAGGCCGCCGATGATTGATCTGCCAAGCGCGATCCGAGGAGTGTTCACCGCGGTCGCTTCGGCCACGCGTCACCTAAAGACCCTCTTCAGTGTCAACGGTCATGAAGATCCCCAGGTAGGTGGACTTGGGTTCTCTCGGCTGGTGGCCACCAGAAATCCATGCTGATGGCCGGGGTGGTCCTGATGGGTGGTCAGGTCAACGGGGTGACGCCCTTGCCCGCCAGAGCCTCGGCGAGTCGGTGGGAATCGCCCTTGGTCAGGACCAGGTGGGCGTGGTGGAGGAGCCGGTCGACCGAGGCGGTGGCCAGGGTCTTGGGCATGATGGTGTCGAACCCGCTCGGGTGGATGTTGCTGGTGATCGCGATCGAGCGGCGTTCGTAGGCGGCATCGATGATCCGGTAGAACGCCTCGGCGGCGTCGGTTCCGGCCGGGAGCAGGCCGATGTCGTCGATGACGATGAGGTCGGCGCGGCAGATGCGGGCGACGGTGCGCGCGATGGAGCCGTCGACTTTGGCCTTGCCGATCGTGGTGGTGAGGGTTTCCAGGGTGAACCAGGCCACGCGTAGGTCCTTCTCGATGGCCGCGTGGGCCAGGCCCTCGGTGAAGTGCGATTTGCCGGTGCCCGACGGGCCGGCGATCACGAGGTTTTCGGCCCGGCCGATCCATTCCAGCGTGGCCAGGGCGTTCTGGGTGGGTTCGGGGATGGAGGACTCCTCCGGTCGCCAGGACGCGAGGGTCTTGCCGGTGGGGAAGTTGGCCGAGGTGCGGCGCAGCCGCCGGGTGGCCGCGTCGCGGCCGGTGACCTCCTCGTGGATGAGAATCCGCAGGACTTCGGCGGGGTCCCAGCGTTGCGCGCGGGCGGTGGCCAGCACGTCGGGGGCGGCTTTGCGCAGGTAGGGCAGGCGCATCCGGCGTAGCAGCCGGTCCAGTTCGTCGGGCAGAGCCGGTGGGGTGGGCGAGGTCATGGGGTGGGGTTCTCCTCATCGTGGGCGCCCGCCCGGCCGCGCAGGCCGGGCGGGTGGTGGGGTGGTCACTGGCCCAGGGCCTGCCAGGAGGCGGTGCCGGGCTGAGCCGAATGCGTCTCATCGGCGCGCACGAGTTCGCCAACGGCCCGGTGGTCGCTCAGATGGTCGACGATGGCGGGCAGGTCGTCGTCGGCGAAGCGGCCGGCGATCGCGGCCAGGCCGAGTGCCTCATCGACACGCTCAGCGCCGAGCACCGCGGCCAGTTCGACGGCGCGTGCCATCTTGGCGCGGATGCGCACGGCTCCGGCTGGTCCGGCCTCGGTCAGCCACCGCTTGGCGCCCGGCCCGATGCCCAGGAACGCGACCTCCGCCTCGCTGCGCGGCCGCGGTTTCGGCTGGTGGACACTGCGCCCATTGGGATGGTGCGGGTAGTGCTGGGTGAGGATCTGCGGGTTACCCGGGACAGACACTCGATGGCGGGCGATCTCGGCCAGCTCCCCGCCGACGGCCCGGGCGGTGATGACGAGTTCCTCGCCGACCACACGCACCCAGACCTTGGTGTCGATGTGTCCGGGTGGGGTGGAGTAGCGCACCGAGGCGAAGCTGATGGTCTGGTCGTCATAGACGATCCGCTGCTCGCCCAGCGCCAGCGCGAACGGCTCGGCCGGCAGCACGTGCAACGCCTGCTGCTCGATCAACAGCTGCTCGGCGGGGACCTGGCCGCTGCCGCGATGCCGGCGGGCGTTGATCTTCTCGCACCAGGTCCGGCATTGTTCGGCCAGCTCGGCGAAACTGCCGTACTCGCTGCGGAGGTTGGCCTCGGTGGGTACCAGATCCGCCTTGGCCAGGCGGACGGTGGCCTCCACCCCGCCCTTGGATTCAGGATCGTAAGGCACGCAGGTCTCCACCGTGCAGCCGTAATACCGGCCCGCGGCGACGATCTGCGGATGCCGCACCGCGATCCCGGCGACGTGGTCGCTGGTCACCGTCTTGGCGTTGTCGGTGAGGACGTAGGTGGGGGCGCCGCCGATCCGCCGCAGCGTCGAATCAAGGCACGACACCAACGTGCCGAGCGTGCAGTCCCAGACCGGGATCACTACCCGAAACTTCGACCAGGCCAGCCAAGCGCACCACAGCCAGGTGCGTCTCCCGCCGACCCGCGGGCCTTCGCCCCAGTCGAACTGCAGCCACATGCCCGGCTCGGGGATCCACGGCCGGTAGGTGCGCCGCCGCCCGGCCCGCCACGCAGCCTTGGCGGCGTTGACCGCCCGCCGGGTGGAGCGGGGGCTGCCCCGATATCCCATCGCGACCAGCTTGTCGTGGGCGACATCAGCGCGGATCTTCGCCTTCGACGCCTCCACCCATTCTTCGATCTTCTCCAGGAACGGGTCGATCAGCTTCGGCCGGGCCGCCCGCTCATACGGGTTGAGGCCCAGCTGGCGCAGTTCGACGTAGCGTTTGACGGTCTTGGGGTCCGCGCCGGACAGTTGCGCGGCGGAGTGGACGGTCTTGGTCAGGTCGTACGCCTCAAAGATCTTCATGATCTCTCTGTCAGACTTTGTCACGGGACCTCTTCGGTCGGCTTGCGAAATGCGGCAAACATCAGCAAACCGGACTGGAGAGGTCTCCAAGGGGACAGGCGAAGATCAGGACACCCGAGGCCATCCACCGGGAATTCTCGTGGCCATCAGCCGGGACTCAACTGGCCGCCCACCAGGAGTCTTCCATGGCCGTCGGCAGTGCGCACTGGCCTCGCTGATCCATCCACGTTGTGTTGTAGCGCGCTACGCGTTCATGGGTGAGGGCTGACCAGTCCTGTTCGGTAAGCGATGACGACCAGTTGGGCACGGTCGCGCGCTCCCAGTTTCGCCATCGCGTGGCTGACATGGGTGCGCGCGGTGGCTGGGCTGAGAGACAGCGCCGTACCGATCTCATTGTTGCTCAGGCCCTGTCCCACCAGGGCCAGCACTTCACGCTCGCGCTCGGTCAGCACCGCGAGCCGGTCCTCCGCGGCCTGGGCAGCTTTACGATGCGCAGTGAACTGGCCGATGAGGCGTCGGGTGATCCGTGGCGCGAGCAGCGCGTCCCCGGCAGCGACCACCCGGATGGCATGCAAGAGTTCGGCCGGTCCGGCGTCTTTGAGCAGGAAGCCGCTGGCACCGGCTTGCAATGCTTCGAAGACGTACTCGTCTGTGTCGTAGGTGGTGAGGATGAGGACTCGGACCTGCTCCAACCCGTGCGTCTCGGCGATCTGGGCGGTGGCTTGAATCCCGTCCAGCTTTGGCATGCGGATGTCCATGAGGACGACGTCAGGGCGGGTGGCCCGGGCCTGCTCGACGGCGTCGGCGCCGTTGGTGGCCTCTCCAACCACCGCGATGTCGTCCTCGAGGTCGAGCAGGACCTTGAACCCGGATCGGACGAGCCCCTCATCGTCGGCGAGCAGCACCTTGATCGGAGGGTTGGTTGACGGTGACGCGGCCGCTGTGTTCATAGGCGCGACCCGGTCGGTGCGAGGGGCAGTCGTGCCTTGACTTGGAACCCGCCGCCCGGAAGCGGCCCGGCGTCGAGTTCGCCGCCCAGCAGTTGACAGCGCTCGCGCATGCCGAGGATCCCGCGGCTGGGCTTGGCTGAGCTGCCGGTGCTGGTCGGATGCTGGGCCGACAAGTGCTGGTCAGCAGGGTCATCGCCTGGGGCGGCACGGCGGCCCTCATCGGTCACGCGGATCTCCAAGACTTCGAACCCGGGGTTCAGCACCACCGTCACCCGAGTCGGGCCGACGTGGCGGATCACGTTGGTGATCGATTCTTGCAGGATTCGGTAGGCAGCGCTTTCCACCGCGCTCGGCAACGGCGCCGCGGCCGAGGTCGCCTCGAGCTTGATATCGAGTCCGGCCTCGCGTGCCTTGGCGGTCAGCTCGTCGATCTGCTCCAGCCCGGGGTACGGCACGCGCCCGTTGCCGTCGTCACGGAGGACCCCGAGGATGGCCCGCATCTCTCGCAGCGCCCGGGAACTGGTCTGCTCGATGGCTTGCAGCGCCTCGCGCGCCACTTCCGGCCGTTTGTCGAGCACGTGTGCGGTGACACCGGACTGGACGTTGATGATCGCTATGGCGTGAGCGACCGTGTCGTGGACCTCGCGAGCGATCCGGAGCCGTTCGGCGTCGACCCGCGCCCGCGCTTCCTCCTCGCGAGTCCGTTCAGCCAACTCCGCGCGCTCCTGAGCTTCGGCCGCGATGACCCGTCGGGACCGGACGGACTCACCAAGGGCCGCGCTCATGACCGACGCACCGATCCGGAAGAACACCCAGCCGATGGCGTCGCGTGGCTCGATGTCGGCCGCGGCGACGAGCCATCCGATAGCGAGGACTGCGGTGCCCACGCCGGCTGTCACCAGCGACCGGCGCCCGTCACCGTACGCGGCGAGGGTGTACAGGGCGACGAAAAGCCCGAGCCAGCCAGACCCGTTCGGAAAGTCCAGGCCGTAGTACACCAAGCTGGCGAGCGCCGTGGTGCCGAACACCGGCACCGGCCACCGGCGACGGGCGGCAACGACCACACCACTCACGATCAGCAGGACGTATCCCAGGTATCCGAAGTCGGTCAGGGGCCGCGACCCCACCTCGCCGGCACCGCGGGCCACGCTGCCCTCCACGTGAATCACGGTGATGAAGAGCGCGAGCAACACGTCCTGCGCCAGCACCGGCAGGCGTAATGACACGGCGCGGTGTTCCATGCCGCGATCCTAAGGTTCCCGCGCGCGAGAACACTCCCCCCAGAGGCGCGACCGCCTACGACGACGGGCGTATGAGGGTCCGGGTCGGCTACGCAGAACTGCGTAGACGTAGCCATCCGCTGTCGGAGGCCGCGACCGCCTCGACGGCGCGATGATCGATTCCGTCAGACCCTCCTAGGCGCTCGTTCACCGGCGCATCGACCGGCATGGGCCGAGCCACCGCGCTCCGGTTCGACGGGACGGCGGCATCCGAACGATGCGAGATTCCGGCAGTGGGCGCTGCCCACGTGGACCAGTGGACTCCCGGTCAGAAGAGATGAGGAACAGTATGCGAAATCTGCAACGTCGATCGACTGCGGCTATCGCCACCCTGGTGTTCGGCACGGTGCTGGCCGTCGCGACGTCGGCGGCGGTCCCGGCGACGGCCAAGACCGGTCCCGACGCAGCGGGCACGGGCAGGGCGGTGGCGGCCGCGGCGGCACCCGCCTTCCCGACGTTCGTGCATCTGCCGGCTGATCAGGCGGCGCATCCGAACGCACGCCAGGAATGGTGGTACGTGGTCGGCCATGTCAACGCCCACGGTCACCGATTCGGCTACGAGGTCATGATCAACGACGTCGAAGAGGCGCCGCAGGTTTCCATCGGGATCACGGATAAGACCACCGGCGAGTACTACACGCACAGCCAGCGCTACTCGCCTGACCAGGCCAGCTTCTCCACAACCGAGCTCGACGCACGTGTGCCCTCGGCGAGGCTGTCTGGGCCGATGCAGGCGATGCAACTGCACGCCACCCTGCCGGTCGGCGAAATCAAACTGACGCTCAGCGCGCGGGGACCCGCCATGTACAACAACGGGACCGGGCTGATGCCCTTTCTCGGCGGCACGAGCTACTACTATTCGCTGCCCAGCCTGGCGACACGGGGCACGCTTACCGTGAAAAACCGTACCTACCCGGTGACCGGCGAGTCGTGGTTGGACCGCCAGTGGGGTACCTGGGACTGGAACACCCTGCAGAAATGGACCTGGATGAGCCTGCAACTGTCCAACGGCGACCGGGTCAGCCTCTGGGACCTGTTCGCCCAGGGTGGTGAGTCTCCCTACGCCACTGTGCTCCGCCGGGACGGAACTCACGAGATTGTCGCGGTGAAGCCGCTCGCCGACGGCACCTCCGGCTTCTGGACCAGCCCGACCACCGGGAAGCGGTACGGCACTCGGTGGACCGTGAACATTCCCGCGCTGGATGCCCGTCTCACCGTGGTCGCCGAGCCGCAGGGACAGGAAGTCCAGGCGTTCGGTGGCGTCTACGAGGGTGCGGCCACCGTCGCTGGACGGTACCGGGGCAAGCCGGTCACGGGGCAGGCGTACGTCGAACAGCTCGGCAACTGGCGCTAGCGCTCCAGCACTTGCCCCGCTCCGAACGGCCCGTAAAAGGCCAGTTCCGCCGCCCTATCGTCACATTGACGCCCCGGTGGTGTGCGTCCTGCTGCTGGTTGCAGCCGCCGGAAACGCTTTCTGACTCCGCCCTGGTCGCGGGCCCAGCCGGGCCCCTCGAACCCCTGGGCGGCCGGCACCTGCATCGGCGGCGCCTACGCCGCGATCGCGCCGTACCGCGTGACCGCTGCCGACGTCGCCGCCTGGCGCGGCTCCAGGACCGACGAGGACCTGGCATGGCTCTGCGTCTTCGGCGCGATCATCGCCACAGTACGCGCCGAGGCCCTCATCACCCGAACACACAGGAGAAAGATCATGACCACACACCAGCACGTCGCCGCCTCTTCGCGGACCACGCAGGCGCTCCGGGCCGTGGTGGTGCTGCACGTCGTCGCGCTGCTGTTCCAGGCGGTGACGGCGGGAATGTTGTTGTCCTCGCCCGGCGGCCGGGCCCTGCATATGTCCTCCGGGATCGCCCTGGCCGTCATCGGGCTGCTGCACCTGGTCGTGGCGGTCCTGGTCTGGAGGCCCGGCGGCGGGTCGGCGCGGTTCATCGCCCCGGCCGCGTTGCTGCTGGTGTTCACGATCGTCGCGTCGACCCTCGGGGAGATGGGCGCCAAGACCCTGCACGTGCCGCTCGGCGTGCTGCTGTTCGGCGGCGGCGTCGCACAGCTCTTCAGGGTGCTGGCCCGGCCCGCGGCATGAACCCGAACGGACGCGACGTACTGTGCCTGATGGGCCTCGGCGCGGTGGCGGTGGCCGGGGTCCCGGCCTGCTCGCTGCCGGCCGGCACCCCGCAGCCGCAGCTTCTGGCCGCCGCGGCGGCGCCGCCCAAGCCGACGGCACGCTGCTGTACCGGGCGCTGTGCGACCGGCGGGGGTGCGGGAAGGTACAAGGGCGGCGTGCTCGGCGACGTGATCCTGATGAACGGGGCGTCGTGGCCGGAGTTGCGGTCGCCAGGGCCCGCTACCGGCTGCGGCTGTGCAACGGCTCCAACGCGCGCGTCTACGAGCTCGCCACCGGCGGGCCGATGATCCAGATCGGCAGCGACGGCGGGCTGCTGAGCGCGCCGCGCACGGTGAAGCAGATCAGGCTGTCTCCGGGCGGGGGCGCGGACGTGGTCGTCGACTGCCCCGCCTACAAGCTCGGTCAGCACGTCGAGCTGCGGAATCTGGCGGGGCAGGGCGCGCACGCCAAGGTGACCAGGGACTTCGAGTTCAGCAGCGGCAGCGTGAACGGCGGCGTCGGCTGGCTGATCAACGGCCGGCCGTTCGACCCGAAGCACATGGAGGCCAGGCCGAAGCGCGGCGACGTCGAGCTGCGCGACGCGCAGCCCGTCCGGCACCGGTACCCCGGCGGCGCGGCAGAGCATGGCGAACAACTCCATGGTGGAGACTTGGGTTCGGTCAGCGCGGAGCTGGTCCCGCTTGCTCAGGTAGATGACGGGCGATCAGGAGGATTGATGCCGCGCAGTCCTAGGCGGGCCACGCTGGCCACCGTCGCCGCCTCGGCCGGCGTGTCGGTGTCCACGGTGTCCAAGGTGCTCAACGGCCGCAGCGACGTCGCACCGGCCACGCGGTCACTGGTGCAGTCCCTGCTGCTGGAACACGGCTACGTCGCCCCCGCGTCAGGCCGGTGGCAGGCGGAGCCGTCGGCCCCGGTGGAGGTGCAGGTGGACGGAGAGCTGTGCGCCTACTCCAGCGAGATCATCAAGGGTGCGGTCGAAGCCGGCGCGGAGTTCGGTGTGGCGGTTGTCGTCGCCACCACCACAGGCATGGCCGGCGGCGCCTCTTGGGCTCGCGATCTGGTCGCCGCCGGACGGCGAGCGATGATCACTCTCATCAAGGAGCCGAGACCCGCCCAGCTCGCCGTGCTGTCGCGGGTCAGTCTGCCGGTGGTCGTCATCGACCCGCTGAACGTCCCCGACACCCTTGTGACCAGCGTCGGCTCGACCAACTTCGCCGGCGGCCTGGCCGCCACCCAGCATCTGCTGACGCTCGGCCACCGCCGCATCGCCTACCTCGGCGGCCCTGCCACCGCCGCCTCCAACCAGGCGCGCATGTACGGCTATCGCGCCGCGATGGAGGCGGCGGGTGTGCCCGTACCACCTCAATATGTTCGCGCCGCGGGCTACTGCCATCCCGACGGGCTGAAAGAGGGAGCCATCCTGCTCGATCTGGAACCGCCTCCCACGGCCATCTTCGCGGCCAGCGACGAGTCCGCTCTGGGCGTCATCCAGGCGGCCAGTGCTCGGGGCCTGCGCGTTCCCGAAGATCTCAGCGTCGTGGGCTTCGACGACAGCCGAATCGCCTCCATGACGTCGCCCCAGCTGACCACCGTACGCCAGCCGCTGCGGGAGATGGGCCTCGTCGCCCTGCGGACCGCGCTGCGCCTGGCTGCCGGCGAGAAGATCGAGTCCCGCCACATCGAGCTCGCTACCGAGCTGGTCGTACGCGGATCCAGCATTGCCCTCTCCCTAGAAAGGGAATCGGACAGCTGATAGGAACTCGCCTGAAATGCCGCCACAGTGGTTGCCTGCCAAACCTCAGCGGGCCGGACAGGCGGAACCACGACTGCGTGGTGGTGAACGCCGCGTGTCCCAGATCACTAGGAACTCTCGCCAAGGCAGGCCTTCCGGCGGAGGCATCCCCGCCGAATGGTTCAGTTTCGGAGGATGCGTACGGGAGGAGACGGGAAGCACCTCTTGGCGGCGATGCTGAGGACTGCGACGAGCAGGATCGGCAAGCCGGCGAAGGTCCGTGGCATCCCGAGCGCCTCGGCGGGCCAGCCGACCGCCATGGGGCCGAGAAGGTGACCGCTGTAGGTGAGGGTGCCGACCTTGGACAATGCGGCCGCCGCGTTGGAGGTGTCCGAGTCTGCGCCGTCGCGGGCGGCCGCGCTGAGAATGATGGGGATCAGTACGGAAAGGCCGAGGCCGAGGATGGCGAAGCCGGTGATGGCCGGACCGGGGACGCGGCTGAACACGACCACGACGAGGCCGGTGACGGCGATCAGGCCGCTGATGCGGACAAGAATTGAAGGCCCAAGGCGTTGCTGGAAGCGGTCGCCGAGGAGGCGAGCGCCGGCCTCGCAGAGGCTGTAGCAGATGTAGCCCAAGAACGCGGTGCTCAGCGGGGCGCCGAGGTCCTCGTGGAGGAACACCCCGCTCCAGCTGCCCACGACGCCGGAGATGACGAACACCAGGACTCCGGTCACCCCGAGGAGAAGGATGCGAGAGGTCCAGCCGGTCCACCACCCCGTCCGCGGTGCGGGGCGGGGCGGTTGTGCGCGGCGGTCGGCGTGGGCAGGCAGCAGGTGGCGTCCGGTGATGAGCGCCATGGCCACAGTGACAGCGGTGATGAGCAGGAAGTGCTGGGTGAGAGGCAGTCCGGCGGCGAGGGCGGCACCGCCGAGTAGGGAGCCGGCGCGGCGCCGATGCTCCAGGCGGCATGGGAAATGCTGTTCCGCAAGCTGAGCCGGGTCCCGGCTGTCACGATCTCCAAGCTACGCGGCCGCGCCCGGGGAGCGGGCAGTGAGTTCCTCCTTGCATTGAGGCAGCCGGTCCAGGAGTGCACCTCCAGCAGCGCTTCGGGCAGGTCCACGATGGGCATGCGGGTGTCGATGTCGGCGCGCAGCGTGGTCAGGGAGGCGGGCTCATCCAGGTGGTCCAGGCCGGTGAGCACCAGGTGGTCCTTGCCGTCATCGTCTGGCCAGGCGTACCCACTCGTTGCGGCCGTCGTCTTCGCCGGACAGTCCGGCGGCTAGTTGGCGGTAGGCGAAGTCCAGCGTGCCGGCCCACCGCTCCACGTCGGTGCCGGGCTGCGGAGACAGGTTCAGCTCATCGCAGATGCTGCGCCCCACCAGGGTTCACGTCACGGGGCTGTCTTTCTGCTCGACCCATGACCCCGCTGCCCCGGAGAACGAGACAATCAGGGGTGTTATCCCGGACTGTACAGATTTCTGCGACAGAGCCGGTAGTGGACACACCCTGTCCGCCGCCCTTCAGAACCAGCCGGGCAGGCGGGGTAGGGGAGCGATTGGCGTGGGCCAGGTCTGCGCCGACGTCGGTGTGCCCGTGTAGGGCACTGCCGGGCAGCGCATGCCAGGAGCGGGAAGCGTCTGCTCAATGAGGTAACGGTCGATCGCGCGGCGGGTGCACTCGCTGCGGTTGTAGATGCTGTGTCCCCAGCCTTCGTAGGTCAGCAGCCGCGCCTCACTGCCGATCTGGCCGGCCGCGTTCACCGCCCAAGCGTAGCCGGTGGCTGGATCATGCCGTGCGTTGCCCAGCAGCAACGCCGGGGTGCCATCAACCTGCAGCCGCTGCTGCGGGTTGGGGATCGCGGCGGGCTCGCCGAGGCAGGCCATGGTGAAGGAGAAGGCCAGCGGGCTCACCCGCATGTCAGGCGCGATGCGCTGCGAGCGGCGCAGGAGGGCCGCGAACTCGTGGAAGTCCCGGATGGGCAGATGGAAGTCCTGGCAGACGACCCGCAAGGGATTGGCGATAAGATCTTCCGTAGGTTGCCGAGCCTGGCGCCGCTCCTCCTGGCGCTGCGTCAGCTGACGCGTGAAGATCTCTGGCAGCGCTCTCGAGGGCGTGGCGCCGCTGCCGATCGCCACCATCAGCTCGGCGAGTTCCCGCCAGTAGGGCCCGTAGGCGGCCTGAAAGGGAAGCCTGATGAGGTCAAGCTGGGTCAGCACGAGGGTGGGGTCGCCGGGGTAGTGCAACTCGCCGCGTTCGGCGTGGGCGAGCAGCTTCGCCCAGAATGCGCGCAGGTCGCTGCCATGCAGTACGCAGGCGCTGTCTCGTTCACACCAGGCCGCGAACTCCTCGTAGGAGTCCTGGGCCGCGGCGGCCCCCGTGTCGAGGAAGGCGGCGGTGCGCAGGCTGTGGTCGATGTTGCTGTCCAGGGCGAGCGCCCGGACCCGGCCGGGGAAACGCTCGGCGTAGAGCTGCCCTATGAGTGTGCCATAGGAAAGGCCGTAGTAGGTGAGCTTCCTGTCACCGACGGCGGCGCGCAGCGCGTCCACGTCATTGACCACGCTGAGTGTGTCGACGTGGTCGAACAGTGGTCCGGTCCTGGCGCGGCAGTCGGTGCGGAGCCGTTTGTTGTAGTCGAGCCATCGATCGAAGTCGGTCTGGCTCTTCAGGAATAGGTCGGCTGGTGCCTGCTGCATGAGTTCGGCGGAGCAGACCACGGGATTGCTGCGCGCCACACCGCGAGGGTCGAAACCGACGATGTCGAACCTTCGGGTGATCTCTTCGCTGAAGTAGTCCTGGCGTCTCAGGGTGAAGTCGACCCCGGATTCGCCGGGACCACCCGGGTTGATGATCAGGGAGCCCATTCTGGTCGTGGGATCGGTGGCCTTCCGCCTGGCCACGGCCAGGTCGATGGTGGGGCCGCCGGGCTTCGCCCAATCGGTGGGGACGGTCAAGACGCCGCACTCCGCGGTTGTGTCCTCGGCGCACGGTGCCCAGGCGATAGCCCGGCTGGCCGACGTACCGGCACTCTCAGAAACGACCGCCGCCGCGTTCCCGAGGGGGATCAGGACCGTGACCATCGTCAGAAGAACGGTGAGGATGCGAACGAATCTTGTCATGCTTCTCCGATCGTCAAGTGGGTTGGCCGGTCGCGCACCGCGGTTATCGGGAGGACGATTCGTCCCGATAATCGATCATGCTCAGCAGGTGTGCCCATCGGGCGTGAGGATGAGATGACTGATCGTCCATTCGGGGGTTGTCAGTGTGTTGGTGAGCATCCCAAGCGCTTGGCCACCATGACGTCCGGGGGCGCGGGAGGCATGCGAGGAGGCGGCGACGTCGATCAGACCCAGGCCAGTTCTCGCCGCCCTCCTTCTCATAAACGCTCGTTTGTGAGAGCTGTTTGCGTCACTCGATCAACCTGCGTGCCTCCTCATGGTCTCGCGGTGGTGCTGATCGGGCAGCCGACTCCAATCGATATGGCTGTCATTCGGCAGGGCAGGTGGTACCCGGCTTGGGCAGCTTCAGGTCGGTCAGGTACGTGGTGGCGTGTTGGATAGGGCACGTCTTGCCCGATGTCAGTGGACACGGCAGAATCCCCAATGGCGGACATGAACGGCCCCCATCGACGGACATGAGTTCTCCCCGCTGACGGACACCGGATCTCCCCACGGGTTCGTCCTGGCCTACTCGGCAGAGTGGGCGCTCGTGAAGAGCGATGAGGAGATCATGGAGATTCTTGAGGCGTATGACCTCACGGGCAGTTACCGCGCAGCGGCTGAGCTGGCGGGTTGTGACCATCACACGGTGCGCCGGTATGTGCTGCTGCGGGGCACGGGAGTGGATCCGACGGTGCGGGCAGACCGGCCGAAGATGATCGACGAGTTCATGCCGAAGATCGAGGAGCTGGTCGAGCGGTCGGGCGGCCGGATCGGCGGCGATGTCGTCCATAAGAAGCTGCGGGCGATGGGGTTCACCGGCACCGACCGCACAACCCGGCGGGCGGTCGCGGCGGCGAAGAAGTCGTATCGGGCGGGCAACCGCCGGGTGCACCGGCCGTGGATCGTCGAGCCGGGGTTGTGGATGCAGTGGGACTGGGGGTTTGGTCCCAAGGTCGATGGACGTCAGACGCAGTTGTGGTGCGCGTGGCTGGCCTGGTCGCGGTTTCGGGTGGTGATCCCGACCTTCGACAAGACGCTGCCGACGATCGCGGCCTGCCTGGATACGACGTTTCGCCAGTTCGGCGGGGTGCCGACGTATTGCCTGACCGACAACGAGAAGACCGTGACGGTCGATCATGTGGCCCGGGTCGCGGTCCGTAACCCTGACATTCTCCCGATCGGGCGGCATTACGGGACGGTGATGCGCACCTGCATGCCGGCCGACCCGCAGTCCAAGGGCGGGACCGAGGCGACAGTACGGATCGCTAAGCGGGACCTGGTGCCGACCGAGGTGAACCTGCGGGTCGCCTACTCGGCCTTCGCCGATCTGGAGGTGGCGTGCGCTGAGTTCACGGCCGAGGTGAACGGCCGCCTGCATCGAGAGACCCGCCAAGTCCCGGCCCAGATGCTCGCCGAGGAGCGGCTCCGGCTGCATCTGGTGCCTGAGCAGCCCTATGTCGGCGTGTTCGGCGAGACTCGAAAGGTGGGCAAGGACTCGACCGTGTCGGTCGGGTCCGTCCGCTACTCCGTCCCGCACGCGCTGATCGACTCGAAGGTCTGGGTGCGCTTCCACGGCGACGAGCTCGTCGTGGCCGCCGTCATCGACGGGATGGTCACCGAGATCGCCCGGCATCAGCGCTCCACCCCGGGCAACCCCCGCATCCGCGACGAGCACTACCCCGACACCGCCCGCGGCCAGCGCACTCCCAAGCCGGTCAACGCCGCGGAAGCCGCCTTCCTGGCGATCGGGCCCGGCGCGGCTCAGTGGCTGATGGAGGCCGCCGCCCAGGGCGTGACGCGCATCCGATTCAAGATGGCCGAGGCCGTCACCCTGGCCAAACTCCGCGGCAACCAGGCCGTCGACCGGGCGCTGGGCACCGCAGCGCTCGCCGGCCGGTTCGCCGAACATGACCTGATGGCCATCCTGGACTACCAAAGCGCCCGCGAACCCGACATCCCCTCACGGGCGAGCGAGACCCACAGCCTGCAACCCGGCACCTCGGCCTGGGCCCAACTTGGCCGCTGACCTCAGCCCACCCCTCGGCACCGTCCCGCACGAGCATCCCGCCCGCATGACCTGACCTGCCGCGTTCGGGCTGCACGCTGCCCGAAACCACCGCCCAAGGAGAAGCACGTTGACGACCACCCCGATCCCGACCACGGCCCCGCCTCGCCTGGCAGCCCCAGCCGCGGCAGGCGCCGCCGTCTCGGGCGCCGCCTATGACGAGGCGATCGCACTCACCAGACGCCTCAAACTCCCGCACATCCGCCGGGCACTGGCCGAAATCGTCCCCACCGCCAAGGCCCAGCGCTGGGATCCCGCCGAAGTAGTGCGGGCCTTGCTCGCCGAGGAAGCCGCAGGCCGAGACGCCGCGAACCTGCGAACCCGCCGCAGCCGGGCGGCGTTCCCCACCGGCAAGACCTTCCACATCTGGAACGAAGACGCCTCTTCCATCCCCATCCCGACCCAGTCCGCCCTGCGCACCCTGGAATGGGTCGGCCGCCGGGAGAACCTATGCATCTGCGGCCCATCCGGGACCGGCAAAAGCCACTTCTGCGAAGCCCTCGGCCAAGCCGCCGTCGACGCAGGCCTCACCGTCGCCTGGTTCACCATCGAAGACCTCGGCGCCCTGGTCCGCCGCCACCGCGTCGACGACTCCGTCAGCAAGGCGATGACCCGCATCACCCGCACCGACCTCATCATCGTCGACGACATCGGCCTGCTACCCGTCTCCGCCGACGCCGCCGAAGGCTTCTACCGCCTGGTCGATGCCGCCTACGAGCGGCGAAGTCTCGCCGTCAGCAGCAACCTGCATCCGTCCGGCTTCGACGAGATCATGCCCAAGACCCTCGCCACCGCGACCGTCGACCGACTCCTGCACCACGCCCACGTCGTCGTCACCCAAGGTGACAGCCACCGGCTCACCGAAGCCACCACCGGCAACGGCGTCGTCCCACTCAACTAACCCCAGCCCCGGGGAGAAACCGTGTCCATCCCGGGGAGAACCGCTGTCCACCAGCGGGGACATCTCAAGTCCGTCACCGGGGAAATCTCAGAGTCCATTGACAGCCCGACAGGTACATGACATGGCCGGGCCCGTCGTAGCCGACGGTCACTGATCCCGGGATCATCCTGGTGAAGCTCTCGGTCCATGCGTAGTCGCCCCACGTGCTGCCGACTCCCAGGAATGGCGGCAGGCCACGAGTCAGCAGGGGGCGGGAAGGGTTGGCGACCGGTAGCGGCCAACCGGTGCATCCGAGCGCGTCGAATGACGCTCCCCCGAAGTTCGGCGAGATCTTCTCCGCCTGACGGCGGAACTTCCGCAGCTGCGCGTAGCTGCTGTAGCCACGGTCATCTGCGCACGTCATCGCCAGCGCTCCGGGCGCGGCCCAGATCCGCGCGTTGCCGAGAGCGAAATCGGCGAAACCGGACCCGTCCCCGCCCCGGGCCTTGTTGACCGCCTCGGCGAAGGCCAGCCACCGCGAGTTGTTCGGTCCGGGGTCGCCGATGAAGCCGAAACTCCTCAGATGCCATCCGGTCAGCTCGCCCTTGCCGAACTCGGACGACGTGACCGGGATCGGCCTGCGATCGGCGTCTCGAATGAGCTTGCGCCAGACCGCCCCGGCGTCCTGTCCGTGCAACGCGCAGGCGGGGGTGTCCGCACACCAGGTGGTGAATCTGGTGAAGACCCGTTCCAGGACGGGCAGAGTCCGCAGCGTCTGGTCGCGCCAGCCGTCGACCTGGTTGATCGTCCCGTCGAGGTACATGGCTCGGATGCGCTGCGGGAACAGCCGGGCATAGGCGGCGGCGGGCACCCCTCCGTAGGAGTTGGCCATGAAGCTCAGCCGTTCCTCGCCCAGAGCCTCGCGAACCGCGTCCATGTCTCTGGCCACCGACAGAGAGTCCATGTGGGCGAACAGGCCGGTCTTGTCCGCGTTCTGGCACTCTTTGAGGGCCTTGGTCATCGCCGCGGCCAAGGCCTTGTACTGCTTCTGCCCCTGTGGCTCGAACAGTGACGTTCCAGGCTGCATGCAAGATGGGGGCATCTGATCACGCCACACGGTGGTGCGCGGCTTGTAGGCGACGAGGTCGAACCTGCGCCGCAGTTCGGTGAGGTCGGTCGCAGCGCGCTTCAGGTCGTCGATCCCGTTGGCCCCGGGACCGCCGGGAACCCCCAGCACGCTGCCGATCCGGTGCGCAGACTCGGTGGCGGGCAGCCGGGCCAGGTCCAGTTTGACCTTCGACTCGTCCGGCTTGGCCCAGTCCACCGGCACCTCGATCTCAGCGCACTGCATGCCCGCCGGTATGCCCTGGCCGACGCAGTCCCGCCAGGTCGGCTGCGCATCCCGAGCGGCGGAGGCCCCCGGGGTCATTCCCGCCAGCGCCGCCACCGTTACACCGATGACCAGCCCTCTGGTCCTCGCGCGCCTGCGCCGCTGCTTGGTTGTCGTCATGGTGATCACTCTGGTGACACCGACCGGATGGCCACCACCGGGACGTCCTCCGTTTTGGTTTCGGGATGTCCCCCACGGGCTGTCCGGCTGTTCTCGCGCGAGCGTGTCCGTCAGGCTGGACGGCGTGCGGCGTCTGGCGAGGAGGAGCGTGGACAGGCAAGCAGAGAGGTGGCGTGTGCTGATCACTACTCCGGTGCGGGAGCGGTCGCAGCGTGAGCTCGCTTACGCGCTGATGTTGCCGTTCATGGTGGGAGCCGGCCTGGTCCATCTCGTTCTCGTGCTGCTGAGCGTCATGCTGACGGCGAATCTCGTCGGAGTGCCGATGCTGGCCCTGAGCGTGATGGCGGCCAGAGGGCTCGGCACGGCCAATCGACGGCTGGCACGAGCGTGGGCCGGGGTGCGGGTGCCCGATCCCGGCCCGTTCTGTGCCGGGCCGGGCCTGCTGAACCGGCTCGGCGCGGCGCTCGGTGACGTGACGGGATGGCGCGCCGTCATCCACAGCCTGCTCCGGCTGCCGGTGGCCGTGGTCGCCTGTGCGGCCGCCGCCGCGTTGTGGGGAGGCGGCCTGCTCCTGCTCGGCTGCCCCCTGTGGGCGCAGTTCTCCGCCTTGGCGCACCTGTCTCCCCCCGGCTGGCCGGTTGCGGCGCTGGTGAGCGCGGCCGGACTGGCGCTGCTGCTCCTCGCCCCGTGGGGCGTCCACCTCGCTCTGGCCCCCGAGCGCATGCTCGCCCGTACGCTGCTCGGGCCCGCGCCGGGCGACACCCGGATCCGCCGACTGGAGCAGGCACGGGCGCTGGCCGCAGAGGACGCGATCGCCAGGCTCCGCCGGATCGAGCGAGACCTGCACGACGGGACGGCGGCACGGCTGGTGACGCTGGCCATGAGCCTGGGCATGGCCCAGGACGAGCTCGAGCAGGCCGACCAGCCCGAACGGCTCCAGCGCGCCCGCGTCCTCGTCGACAGCGCGCACCGCAGCGCCAAGGAGACCGTGGCGGAGCTGCGTGACCTGATCCGCGGCATCCACCCGCCGGCACTCGACCAAGGGCTGGAGGTCGCCCTGGCCACGCTCACCGGACGGAGCCCGATCCCCGCCCGGTTCGAAGCCGACCTGCCCGAGCGACCGGCTCCGGCCATCGAGGCCATCGCCTACTTCTGCACGACGGAACTGCTCGCCAACGTGGTCAAGCACAGCGGCGCCAGGCACGCCGCCATCGAGGTACAGGTGCGTGATGGACTGCTGACCCTCCGGGTGCGCGACGACGGCACCGGCGGCGCGGCGATCGGCACCGGATCCGGATTACGCGGACTGGCCGCCCGGGTCCAGACGTTGGACGGCATGATCGACATTCACAGCCCGGCCGGAGGACCTACGGTGATCACAGTCGAACTCCCCCTGCACATCTGAACGGAGCAGTGCATGCGCATCGTGATCGCCGAGGACGCCGTGATGCTCCGGGAGGGCCTGTGCATGCTGCTCACCTCCCGCGACCACGAGGTGGTGGCCGCCGTGGGCGATGGCGACGCGCTCCTGGCCGCCGTGGCGGAACACGGTCCCGACATCGCCGTGGTCGACGTACGCATGCCGCCTACCCACACCGACGAGGGCCTGCGAGCCGCGATCCAGATTCGCCGTGATCACCCAGAGGTGGGCGTGCTGGTGTTCTCCCAGTACATCGAGACGCGTTACGCGACCCAGTTGCTCGCCGGCGGCGCCCATGGCGTGGGATACCTGCTGAAGGAGCGCGTCGCCGACGTCAAGGACTTCCTGGCCGCGCTCGACCAGATCGCGGTCGGGCAGACCGTCCTCGATCCCGAGGTCGTCACCCAGATCATGGGCGCCAGCCGCCGCGCGGAGACCCTGGGCACGCTCACCCCGAGGGAACGCGAGGTGCTGGCCATGATGGCGGAGGGGCGTTCCAACAACTCCATCGCCGCCGCGCTGTTCCTGTCGTACGGCTCGGTGGAGAAGCACGTGACGCAGATCTTCACCAAGCTCGGCCTGTCTCCGTCGGACAACGACCACCGCCGGGTACTCGCCGTCCTGCACTACCTGCAGGCCTGACCCTCCCCATCCGTGCGGGAGCGCGGATGGGGACTTCAGCGTCAGAAGGCGTCCTACGGCGCTGAGATCGCGTGAGAACTGGCCACCGTGGCCATGGCCTCAGCACGCCATCGAGGTCGGCCAGCGGGGGGTTACTCGCCCCGGCGTGGCTCGACGCCCGGTGCGGTGAGAGCCGCACGCCGGGTACGACGGGCGGGCGGGGGAAATCAGCGGTCCCCGCTTCGGCCGACCCCGATCGTTCGAGCCGTTGGAGCCGGGCCGGTCAAGGCTCCGGCCGAGGGCTGGGAACGGCCTTGCCCCGGTAGCGATACCGAGCTTTTCGAAAGTCACCTGGCACAGGCATTCGCGGCCCCTCTTCTGCCATGTGGGGGCCGCGATACACCTCTCGTCGGCCAGAACGTTCCAGTTGCTGGAAAATTCCATTAGGCGTATTTTTGACGGCATGCAGGAGTCGCGGCGGGAGCGGAAGAAGCGTGAGACCCGGCAGCGCATCGTGATGGCGGCCCTCAGGCTGTTCGAGGAGCAGGGGTATGAGCAGACCACCGTGGCGCAGATCGCCGCGGCGGCGGACGTCGATCCCAAGACGTTCTTCAATTACTTCCGCACCAAAGACGAGGTGTTGTACGTCGACGTGGAGCGGGACTTCGACGTGCTGGTCGGGGCGATCGCGGACCGCCGGCCGGGGGAGGGTCCGGGCGAGGTGCTGGCCAGGGCGGTCGAGCGGTACGCCGCCCACCGCCGGCCCAAGGTCCCCGTCAAGGAGCCCGAGGAACTGTCGGCCGTGGCCCGGTTGGCTCTGACCACGCCAGCACTTCAGGCCAAGGGGCTCTACCTGCTGCTGGACCTGCAGCAGCGTATCGCAGGCGAGCTGCGGAAGGCGTTCCCCGGCCTCGACCCGGTCACCGCGGCCGCGATGACTGGAGCCCTGATGGGGGCCATCCAGCAGGCGGGCCTGGCGAGCGTCCAGCTCGGCCGGTCCCAGGAGGAGCTGTGGGAGGCGAGCCGGCACGGCGTGGAGATCGCCATGCGCGGCCTGCTCTCGGTGCGGCCGCCCACCGCGAACCCTTGACACATCACCAGAGAGAGGACCGACGATCATGGGGGAAAGCATCCGGCAGCTCGCCCGCGACATGCGGCGCGCCGTACGGGAAGGCTCCGAGGCGATCGCCCGGCGGCGGCAAGCCCGCCTGGCCGAGCTGGTAGCCTACGCCCGCGCTCACTCGCCCTACTACTGCGAGCTGTACGGCGACCTGCCTGCGCGGGTCGACGACCCCGAGCTCCTCCCGGTCACCAGCAAGAAGACACTGATGGCCCGCTTCGACGACTGGGTCACCGACCGCGAGGTGACCCGTGAGCGGGTCGAGGCGTTCGTGGCCGATCCGGGCCTCGTGGGGCACCGGTTCCTCGGCCGCTACCTGGTCACCACGACCACCGGCACCAGCGGACAGCGAGGCCTCTTCGTGCAGGACGACCGGTGCCTGGCCGTGCACACCGCCACCGGGTTGCGCACCGGCGGCGGGCTGTCGGCGCGTGATGTCTTCCGGACCCTCGCCCGTGCCGGCCGCACCGCCATCGTCACCGCGCCCCGCGGCCATTTCGCCACCGTCGCGGGAGCGGCCAGGGCGGCCCTGGAACGGCCGTGGCTCGGCCGGATGATGCGGGTCATCCCGACCGACCAGTCGATGGAGAGGGTAGTCGACGAGCTCAACCGGTTCGATCCGGCCAGCGTCGCCGGTTTCGTTGGCATGCTCACGCTGCTGGCCGGCGAACAGGAGGCCGGCCGGTTGCGCATCCGCCCGGCGGTCGTCGTCCTCGGCGGTGAGACGCTGACCCCGGAGACCCGGGAGCGGCTCGCCATCGCGTTCGGGGCCAAGGTCCGCGCCGCCTACGCCTGCGGCGAGTGCGGCTTCCTCACAGCCGGCTGCGAGCACGGCTGGTACCACGTCAACAGCGACTGGGTCGTCCTGGAGCCGGTCGATGCCGACCACCGGCCCGTCCCGCCGGGCCAGTTCTCGCACACCGTGCTAATCAGCAACCTCGCCAACCGGATCCAGCCGATCCTGCGCTACGACCTCGGCGACAGCGTCCTGGTGCGTCCCGACCCCTGTCCGTGCGGCAGCCCGCTCCCGGCCGTCCAGGTGCAGGGCCGCGCCGCCGACCTGCTCACCTTCCCCATCGACCGCGGCGAGCACGTCGGCATCTCGCCCATGTCCTTCGGCACCGCGCTGGCCGTTCCCGGTATGGAGCAGTTCCAGCTCGTCCAGACCGCGCCCACCGTCCTGCGGGTACGCCTGCGGGCCGCGAACGGCGCCGACGCGGACCGCGTCTGGCAGACCGCGCGCGACCGGGTCGTCCACCTGCTCACCGAGCACAAAGCCGGTCACGTGACGATCGAGCGCGCCGAGGAGCCGCCGCAACAGTCGCCCGGCGGGAAATACCGCAGGATCATCCCCCTGCCGCGGCTCTGACGACCAGGCATCCGGCTGCTTCGCTCGGGTCTCTGCAGATAGCCGCGAAGTGGCCGTATCACCGCAGGCAAATCCCCTCCAATCCCCGGGCTGAAAAGCAGTTGAGGCGACAGCCGGGGTGAACCATGATCCCATCATGCCGGACACGACGCCCTCTAGCTAGGCCATGAACGCCTATCCGAAGACGTGGCCGAAGCTGCCGCGGGTGACCTGATTGCGACTTAGAACTTGGTTGTTTTGTCTATCTTTGCGACTTTGCGGATCTCTTCTGGCGTCATGCCCCTGACGTTTCTCAGGTCCGCGCCTCTCAGGTCAGCGACGCTGTCCGAGCCGTCCAGTTTCGCGCCTCTCAGGTCGGCGCCTCTCAGGTCAGCGCCTCTCAGGTCAGCGCTTCCCAGCTTCGCGTTGGTCAGGTTCGCGCCGTTTAGGAGCGCGTCGTTCAGGTCCGCGTAGTTCAGGTACGCGTAGCGCAGGTCCGCGCCACTCAAGTCCGCGCCACTCAGGTCCGCGACGGTCAGGTCCGCGCCGAACAGGTTCGCGCCGTTCAGGTTCGCAACGGCTAGGTCCGCGCCGTTCAGGTTCGCGCCACTCAGGTCCGCTCCGGTCAGGTACACGTATTGCCAGTCTGCGAATTCGAAGTGAGCGGCAATCAAAGGCGGTATCTCTGTCACGCTGATGCGGGGGAAGGTGCCGAGAACTCGAAGCGCGGTTCCTACGTCAGCTTCTGGCTTCCAGCGATCGTCTCCCTTGCTCGTGGCGGGGCGATCACGTTCCAGGATGAACGCCACAATGACGTGCCGGATCGTTTCGGCGTCGGATGGAGAGTCTTTGGCGATCCGCTCCAGCGCGTAGAGACCGCCGATGCGCACCTCGACGGACTTGTCTGAGCCGATCTGCTCAACGGCCTTGGTGTACCGGTCGGTGATCTGCTGCTGCTGGGTGGTCCGGAGCGTTTCCTGCCCTGTCTCCCACGTTTTGGCTGTGTAGACGAGACCGCCGGCAGTGAAGACCAGGCCGAAGAGCACGCCGAGCGAGGTGAGGTACTGCCAAGGTCGCTGCTGTCGCGCATCGTGTAGCTCTTGCCGTTTCTCCACGGGTAAGGCGTCCAACTCCGCTTGCGTCGGCGGAGTGACCCGTGGCTGGCGGCCTCCCCGCCAGCGTCGTCGCGCTGGGCTGGGCGGTGATGCTGACTGCGGTATCGGTCGGGCGAGGTTTTGGAAGGTTCTCGTCACGCGCTGGGGACGTGCCGAAGTCTGTGGGCTGCTGGTCGGCTCCGGCCCAGGAGGTGGCAGCCGAACGGTGGGTTCGTCAGGCGCGGTCACGCTCGGGACGGTAACCGAAATGTTGATGATCTCGCTACGACTTGTGAGACATCACGTCGGGTGAGCTGATCTCACACATCCGTAACGGACACGGACTTGGGTCGTGCCTGCACAGGAGTACGGACAGCCAGGGAGATCCGAAGTTCTCTGCACACCGACCGAAGCCCCAGGATGGCCGTGCAGGCGGACTTCGGGACATCGACACCGGTCACCGGCACGGCCGGCGTGGTGCTGTCGGCGTTTCTTTGGCGGGCATGTGGCGCTACATCGCCGCCGGTGGTGCCGTGGCGCTGACCACCAAGGCCCGCGTGGCCGCGATCGGCGACGGGGCGCTGCCCACTCAGGTCGGCGTCATGATCCACGTCCACGCCTCGCTCCGGGCTGGCCGCCGTGATCGACGACGTCGGCTGGCCGTCGGACGACGTGACGCCCCTGCCGGGTGACGGCGTCGGCCCAGCAGCACGTACACCTGACGCCGCGAGATCCCCAGTTCGGCCGCCGTCGCGTCAGTGGCCACCAATCCCACCCGCGGCTCGGCGGCCAGCCTGGCCGATCACCTCCGCCTGGCGTACCGCCACGTCCCACGCCTCATCCGGGACGGTCAGCACGCCCCGCTCAATGATCTGCGCCCGCCCGCCATCCATGCCGGGACCTCACCGTCGCGCAGGCAAGTAGGGGAACAACTGCACCGTGGCGCAGAGAACTACGGACAAGCCGGTGCTTCACAGTCCTCTGCATAGACACCCGAAAGCCCAGGACAATCGTGCAGACGACTTCGGAAACTGACAACGGGTTTCGGGCCGATCGTTCTGCGAAAAGGCGATCACGACACGGCCCATCGATACCCGTCCCGCAAACGAGCGTTATCTTTAGCTTGATCAACTTCTGGCGTTCTGAACTGGGTGTTTGTGTCAACGACGTTGTCTGCAAGGTGCGCGCGGTGGCTCAGCTCACCCGGCTGGGCATCGTCTGATCGTTATCAGAGTGGGATGCGTTGATCTGTTGGAGCGCTTCACGGGGTGTCCGCCGCTCCCGAGGCCGGCCGGTGCTGTGCTTGGCGGATTTCCTCGTCCCGTTCGCATTGGGCGGTCTGCCGGAGGGCCTGATAGCGGTGGATCGCGTCGCTGTCGCTGAGGTGTTCGGCCGCGGCGAGCGCGGCGTCGAGGACTCCGTCCATCCAGAGCCGCGGAATGCCCTGAAGATGCCGGCCGCTTGCGGTGAGCAGCCGCCGGGCTGTGGGTCGGTCGGGCGCGGCGGGGACGAGGAGGAAGTACTCCTTGACGAAGTGCCGCCAAATCCCCTGTTCGAACCCTTGCTTGTCCGGCGGCAGGGCGCTTTCGATCTCTGCGAGCGCTTGAAACGCGCCCGGGAAGTTGCCGGCTTGCCGTTGCAGTCTGACCAGCGTCAGCAGTTTGCTGGCCTTGGCACCCGACCACGACGAGTCGCCGATCGCGACGGCTTCTTTCTGCACCTCCACCGCCTCAGGCACGTAGCCGAGCTGCGCCAGATGGAACTGCAGCGTGTTGAGGGTGGTCTCCGTGCGGGGCTGTCCCTCGGCCCATCTGATCATGAACAACCGGGACGCTTCGCGCTCACCCAGACGTGCGGCATGGTGGGCCCACGTCTGCCAGCTCTCGTCCGCTGGGTCGGAGGGGAACCTTTCTTGTTGCTGGGTCAGCCAGTCCTGGACGGCGGCGTCGGTGTGGCGGTCGGGATGGATGTCGCCGAGGACGCGGTCGCGGTCAGGATGTGAACTCGTCCGAACGGCGTCGAGAGTGGCGGCGACGCCGGGTGTGAGCAGGTGGAAGATGCTGTAGCCGAGGGCGGTGTCGAAGCTGATGTTCTTGGCCTCCCAGTGCAGCCACACGTCCTGGACCTGGCGGTGCTCGGTCACCAGGAAGCCGGCCAGCGTGAGATCAGGAGCCAATCCCCACGGCACTGCCTGGCGGTAGTAGCTGATCTGTTGCTGGAGCAGGAAACGCAGCAGCGGCAGATCCCGGTCGTCGCGGTCGTATTGCAGCGCCCACAACACCTTGAACCGGGCCGCGCGGTTGCGGTCGAGCACGCGGCCTTCGTCGGTGTGCGCAGCCGTGAAGGCAAGATCTGCCCATATGTCCGGGTTCTGCCGGGCCCGGTCAAGGTCACGTCGCAGTGCTTGCAGCAGCCGTTCCTGCTCGTTTTCGGTGATCATCGATCTCCTCTCGCCGGGTCCGTCATGATTCTGGCCGCCCGGTGCTCGCCGAGAGCACGGGCGAGCGACTTCCGCCGCCCGCAAGACGAACCACCGGTCACCCGGAACTTCTTGAACCACAGCCCTGCTTGCGATCGAGGCGACCTGGTGCTGGGCCAGTACCGCGACCGACTGCCGGACCGCGACGGCCGAGCAGGCCGGGGGCGATCCAGGCGATCAAGGAAAAGGTGAAGGCGAAGACCTACAGGTCAACCCGCCATATGAGCCTGGCCGAGCTGATCGTCGGCCTCAACCGGCTCTTACGTGGGTGGGCGAACTACTTCCGGCATGCGGTGGCGAAAGACGTGTTCAACGCGATCGACTCCTTCACCTGGCGTCGCGTCGCGAACTGGATCTTCTGCAAACACTCGCTGCTCAGCCGCCAGGAAATGCGCCGCAGATTCTGCCGGCAGAGCACCTGGAAGATCGTTCATGACGGCATCGAACTCACCGGCGCAGCCAGCGTGAAGGTGACTCGATACCGCTACCGGGGGCACAACATCGCAACCCCCTCGACCCCGACACCGGCAGCCGCCACACCCAGCGGCTGACCACCAATTGACAGGTGGAGAGCCCGGTGCTTTGAGAGGAGCACGCCAGATTCGGCGGGCGGGCCGGGGAAATGGACTGATCGCAAGGTCAGCACCGCGCCCTGGCCCGACCCAACAACGACGTTGATCTTTCTGTGACTTGCCTGATCAATGCTGGGTGGTGATGAAACACCCCCCGATGCACATCGACGAGCTGGACGAGCACTGGACGATCCTGGACGAAAAGCACGACCTCATCGCCGGGAAACGGAACGCCACGCGGCTCGGCTCCGCGATCTTGCGCCTTGCATAAGGGCGCGGCATGAGGCGTCTCGTGCCTTGGCTGGCAATGATCTGTCTCGTCGGTTTCTGTGTCGTGCTCGCTGTACAGGCCTGGCCTGAGGAAGATCCGGATCCCGCCGCCGACGGTACGGCCGGCGGCACGGCTGCCCGTGTTGCCAGGCAAGAAGGCGCCGCGTCTCGACTACGCGGTGTTGTACGACCCGGAGGTCATCCGGGAACCCGCGGCCGCGCACCATTTTTGGAGAGCGGGGAGCGGCTCCGGCCAGGAATGGCGGATCGAGGAGGCGCTCGGCTTCGTTCCCAAGGACGGCGGGCTTCTCACGTGGAGGTCGTTGTCGGCGGTGAGGCGGGCGGAGGTCCCCTCACCGAGCCGGACGTAGTGCCCAAGAGTGGCCAGGTGCTTGTGGCGGCTTTTAGCCTGCAGCTCCGGGGCGCTCCTGCCGCTGGCGGCCAGATGCTTGAGCGCGGAGTGCCGCAGTTGGTGCAGGGTCCACCCGCTGCCGTGCGGATCGTGGCGCATCGAGGCCTGCTTGAACAGGTATTCGGCACGGGGGTAGGACAGACGGCCGCGCCCGCTGACGGGGTCGATGTCGGTCAGCGCCCTGGCGCGTTTGCCTGAAGCGGGTGAGCGCCGGTCGGCCAGGAACACCGGCCCCGCGGTACGGTCGGCCAGCAGCCGGGCAGGAGCACGGGCGGTGGCGGTGGCCCAGTGCAGGTACTCGGTGTCGCCGCCCTTGCTGCGGGTGCGGGCCCGGCGAAACTCCGGATCGAGATCGTCGATGTCCAGGGTGAGGATCTCCTCGGCTCGGGCGGCGGTGTCATAGAGCAGCCGCCACAGCACCCGCTCGCGAATGGCGTTGCGATCGTCGGTGAACAGCGCTTCCAGTCGTGCCCGTGGCACGGCCTGGTCGCCGCGCTGGGTGATCTTCCGGCGTTCCAGGTGCCGGGCGGGTCGGCGGTGATCCACTCGTTGCGGATCGCGTAGGCGGCGAAGGATCGCAGCTCGGACAGGTGCTTGTTCCACGTCGCCGGGGCCCGCTCGTCCCAGCGGGCCATCACCACGGCGTAGATCGGCGGGCCAAGTTCGGCGATGGGCGTGTTCTGTCCGCCGGCGGCCAGCAGGTGGGTGAGGGCCTCGGCGTAGGTGGCGGCGGTGCGGGGCTCATCGCGGTAGCGGTCCAGGAAGCGGGCGACCGCGTCGCCGAGCGAGGCGGCACCGTGGCCAGTGCGCAGTCGCGTGATCGACATTGAGGCGCCTTCCCAGCGGTTGGGAGTCGCGGTCATCGCCGCGGGACCGATCCGCAGGTCGCTGTGATCGCCGGACCCTCTGCGTGACACAGAATAGCTAATTCTGTGTCACAGGTTGCCGCGGCCTCAACCGTGTTCGTCATGAAGAGGTGCTTGATCGGCTGCTCGCATGGCCTCGACCACGGGAGCAGAGCGGCATGGTTCGACCGATGCTTGAGGCTTTCCCGGCTACCGGCACAGAACCGTCCACGAAAGGCGGCGAAAAGTCTCCGGGCTCGGTTCAACGACAGCCTTGAAGTCATGAGTGCTGGTGACAACGAGCAGCCCGGCGCGGAGCCTGCCATCGAGACCCGCGGCCGGCGGCCGCGCCGCGGACGGATCGATGCACGGAACGTCTCCATGGCCGGGGCCAGCGAGTCCGAACCCCGAAAAGCCCACCTCGGCCCCCGACGAACTGAGGGAGATGACCGCGTGATTCCCGATTCAACCCCCGCCCCGCCTGCCTGGCGGGAACTGCTAGGCCCCGAACATCTCGGAGCTGCGATCGTGCTGGCGGGCGGCGTGCTCGTCGGTGCGGTCAATATCTATCTGGCCTCGAGCCTGCTGCCGACCGCGGTGGCCGACATCGGCGGCGCCGGCTTCTACGCGTGGAACATGACGATCTACCTCGTCGCCATGGTGATCGCGACGATGCTGGTCAGTCGGCTCCTGGCCCGGTGGGGGAACGTCGGCGCCTACCGCCTCGGCTTCGCCGTGTTCCTGGTGGGCTCGCTGGCCTGTGCGGCGAGCCCGGCGATGCCGGTACTGCTGGCCGGCCGCGGCGTCCAGGGATTTGGGGCGGGGGTGCTGTCCGGGCTGGGGTTCGCCGTCATCCGCTCGGCCCTGCCGCGCCGACTGTGGACCCGCGGCAACGCCCTGATGTCAGCGATGTACGGTGTCGGCAACTTCGTCGGTCCGGCGCTCGGCGGCCTGTTCGCCCAGTTCGGCTCGTGGCGCCTGGCGTTCGTGGCGATGGCGGTGATCGCGGCGGCGTGCTGCGCGGTGGTGCCCCAGGTGCTGCCGCGCGGCGAACGCAGCGACGCGCGGGCTCCGGTCCCGGCCGTGTCGCTGCTGCTGGTCACGGCGGCCACCGCGGCTGTCAGCCTGGCGGGGATATTGCCCGGCACCATGGCGATGGCGGGCGGCATCGTGGTGGCACTGCTGCTGGTGGCCGCCTTCGTCGCCTACGAGCGGCGCAGCGAGCTGCGGGTCTTCCCGCGCACTACCTACCAGGCCGGCTCACCACTGAAGTGGATCTATCTGACGCTCGGGCTACTGGCCTTCGGCGTCGCGGTCGAGTCGTTCGTCCCGCTGTTCGGCCAGCAGCTGGGTGGGCTGCCCCCGCTCGCGGCCGGCCTGTTCGGGGCGGCCATCTCGCTCGGCTGGTCATTGACCCAGCTCGGCAGCTCATCGGCCACCAGGGAGCGCGCGGTACGCCGTTTGCGCATCATCGGCCCGCTGCTCCTGGCGTCCGGCTTCCTCCTCCAGGGACTGCTGCAGCGCGAGGACACGCCGACCTGGCTGGTACTCATCTGGGTACCGGTGTTGTTCATCGCGGGTTCCGGCATCGGCCTGGCCTACCCACACCTGTCCGTGGCCGCCATGTCCAGCACCCAGGATCCGGGGGAAGGACGCAGGGCCGCCGCGGCGATCGCCACCGTGACGAGCCTGTCGATCGCGTTCGGCACGGCCGTGGCCGGAGTCCTGGTCAACCTCGGCGACCCGTCGATGCTCGACTCGGCACGGTACGTACTGTTCGGATTCGCGATCATCTGTGCGATCGGCGCCATCACCGCACGCGCGGCGAACCGTTCGAGCCGCCCGGAGCCCGCCGAGCCGGCCGCCCACACTCCGCTGCAACAGGGCTCGTGACTCGCGATCCACCGACATGACGTCCACCCCCCGGGGATGACCGGCTCGGGGTTCCGATCGCCTGTTACCACGTGCCCGAGACCGTTGCTCCGGAAAGTGCGTCCGGGCAGCGCCTACGTCACCGGTGACCTGCGCCGCCAGCCCGACCCCTTCGACCAGCGCCGGACTTCAGGCCGTCGATCTGGCCATCTGAATCTCGGGCGTGCAGTGAAGGGGTCGGAGGCCGAGGACAGAGTCTGGATGTTTCAGGTCCATCCCGCAACCCTCACGTACCTGTCGTTAGACGTTTGCCGGACTAGAGGCGGTGGTGCCGGTTCTGGCCAGCCACGCCGTGACTGTCAACACCGCCATCGAGAGCGCAGCCACCACCGGAAGGTTCGCCGGCTCCTCCACCCAGCGCAGCCAGCCGAGGGTGACGCCCATGAGCGGCAACACAATGAACACCGCCCGCCGCCCCACGGGGGAGCACACTGCCACTACCGCCGCCACCGCGAGCACGAGAAGCGGGAGGTAACTTGCCGCTGGCAAGGGAATCTGAAGCGCCACGACGCTGGCGAGTAAGACGGCGGTCCATCCGACCAACCGCCGGGTTCCCAACGGAGCGGGACCGGATGACGGAGTGAACGTCAGCATCACGGCGGCCAGGCAGGCGGGCAGAACGAACCGCACGACGCTTGCGAATCCCGTGCTTCCGTTCCACACCACGTGGATGGGAGAAAGGCCAAGATCGGGCGGGCTGGCGACGAGCCCGGCGTACAGCACGGTCCAGCCCCATGCCACGGCGGCCGCGACCTTTCGCGAGTTCCGCCATGCCAGGAAGGCGATGACCCCGTAAGGCAGGGCCATGGCGAGCGTCTTCAACGCCATTTCCGGGCCGTTGTTCGCGGATCGCAGCGCATGCCCGGCGTAGGCGGTGGCCCGACCGAGGTCGAGGATGAGCAGCCAGATCGGTGCGAGAAGCGCCGCAAGGTTGAAGGCGGCATGCCAGTGCCGGCGGGAGACGGGCCCCACGGCACGGTGCAACCGGATGGCGAAGGCTCCTCGCAGCAGGTCGAAGGTCTCGCGGGCACTCGGCCGGTCTCGGCCGGGCGTGGCTGCCGCGAGGAGCACCGCGACCATTTCCTCTTCGTGCGACGCTCGGTGCTCCTTCGGATACCACGCCAGTAACCGCCGGTAACGATCCTCCAAGTTCACGTGGCGCTCCTGAAGACCATGGCGAGGCCCGCTTCCCGAGACGCCGCCGGTTTGATGCTGAACGCCGGGCGGAGTCTGGTGCGCAGGCGAGAGGTGGCGGTGTCGGCGTTGCGACGCAGGTGCTCCGCTTCTGTGGCCAGCCGGGCTTCGCCCTCTGAGGTGAGACGGTAGTAACGCCGCGCGCGGCCGTCGACGACCTCCTCGCGGTCGGTCGCGACCAGCCCCTCGCCCTGGAGGCGGTCGAGCGCGGCGTACAGCGTGCCGGCTTGCAGTCGTACCCGTTCACCCGAGATCTGCACAACGTCCGTGATGATGCCGTAGCCGTGCTGGGGCCCAGCGGCGAGCGCTGTAAGGATCAGGAACGTCGGTTCCTGCATAGATCTTCGACTCATGCGATCTATATATAAAGATTAATTGACTCGCTCGCAAGTCATACCTGGAAGCCTGTCCCGCTCGAAAACACGATTGAACAGGGTGGGCCGAGCGGCGAGGTGCCTGGTGTTCAGTCCTTTTCCGGCGCGGCCTCCCTCCGAACCACGCGGGCTGGTTTCCCAACACGTGGCTCTCCAGCGATCTATGCCGCGTTCGCGGCGGGTTGCCCGTGGTGGATGGCCTCATGGCAGGCGCGGCAGACTACGAGGGTCTTGCGCCGCTTCTTGATCATGAGAGCTGCCCAGGCGGGCTGGTCTGGTCCCGGCCACGGCGTCGCCGAGCTCGCCCGGCCGGTCAGCTGAACAGGCTGATGATCAGGTCCATGCTGAGAACGGCCGGGGTGAGGCGGTGCTCCGGCGGTTCGATCCCCATGAGGTTGCGGACGAGGAAGTCCCACTTGCGCCGGTAGACGTGATGCTCGTAGCCGACGAAGAAGTGCTCGGCGCCGGGAACGACGAGGAGCTCGACGTCCTTGTCGGCGGTGATGAGCCGCTCGGCCAACCGCATGGAGTGGTGGACGTGCACGACGTCGTCCACCCCTCCGTGGATGAGCAGCAGTTTTCCTTCGAGCCTGTCAGCCAGATCCACGTTCGACGATCGGGCCCAGGCCGCGGGGTCCAGACCGTCGTACGCCTCGGCGAACTGCAGATGGAAGAGGCGGTTGTCGTGGTTGCCCGACTCGGCGACCCCGACCCGGTAAACCTCGGGGCAGGCGAGCATGGCGCGGACGGTGGCAAATCCGCCGCCGGAGTGGCCGGTGGCCCCGACTCGTCCGAGGTCCATCCAGGGGCGGGTCGCGGCGAGTTGCCGCAGGGCGGCGACGTGGTCGGCGATGCCGCCGGCGGAGGCGTAGTTGCCGTAGGAGGCGTCGTGGAAGGCCTTGTCGCGGCCGGGCGTGCCGCGCCCGTCGACGGCAACGACGACGAAGCCGAGCGCCGCCAGCACCTCGGCTTCGCGGCCGAGCATGCCGGGGTCGAAGGCAGGGGAGACGCGCGTGCTCTGCGGGCCTGGATAGAGGTGGTCTATGACCGGGTAGCTGCGGCCGGGGTCGAAGTCGTGCGGCCGGTACAGCACTCCGTAGACGTTGGTAACCCCGTCGGCCGCCGTGGCGCGGAAGCGCTCGGGAGGAGTCCAGCCCGTCGCAAGGAGCGGTTCGATATCGGCCCGCTCCAGCTCGACCTGCACCTGCCCGTCCAGGTCGCGCACGCATGCGCAGCGTCGGTCCGAGATGGGGTCCGTTGACGCCCCAGGTGCCGGTCTTCGTGCCCGGACGCAGTTCGCTGACGCCCGCTTGGAGCCGCAGGTCGAACGAGCCGCCCTCCAGCAGCGGCGGGATCCGTAACGGCAGATCGAACGCCAGCTCATCCACGTTGCCCGTAGTGGACGATAGCCAGGCCCAGCCGAATCCGCCGCCACCCGCGACGGCCAGCGCCGACACGCTCGCCAACCCTGCCTTCAAGAACTTCCGCCGCCGCATTCACCGACTCCTGTCAACGTCCATGCCGATAACAGGCAGACCCTTCCAACAGGGCGGGATCAGCGGCATCAGGCATATTCCCTATTCGGCTCCTCAGCTTGCGTCGCACGGCCGGGGGTCCGCAGCGAGCCGACTGTCACGATCCCGCACCGTGCTCTACAGGATCAGAGGAAACCGGCGGAATTTGAAGCTCCCAGGCCATCGCGCGAGACGACCAAGATGCGCCGATCGTCTACCCGAATGCAATCCACCAGGGCTGACAAAGGGTCACGATGGTGGGCGTAAGACGCAACATCCGCATACGAGCAAATGCGGCCCTGGGCTCCTGTCCCATGGTCTTCTTCGGCAGGCTGGCCCGCAGCGCCCACGTCAAGCTCCACGACCACTGCCATGAGTCGGCCGGTGTGGGGCTCGGCTTGGACGGACACAGGCCGGATCTTCACGCGTGAGGACGGCCGCGATTTGACGCCCGACTGGGTCAGTACGCACTTTGAGCGGCTGACGCTCTGGGCCGACCTGCCGCCAATCCGACTGCATGATCTCCGGCATGGTGCGGCCACGCTGTCACTGGCGGCCGGGAACGACATGAAGACGACGTCGACGATGCTACGGCATTCGAGCATTTCGATCACTGCTGATCTATACACGGCGGTTTTGCCTGATGTGGCGCGGGCGGCAGCCGAAGCCAGCGCTGCTTTGGTGCCTCGGACGGTCACGGTGGGGGAGTCGTTCAGGACAAACGGTCTTCGTGGCGTAGGTTCCGACCGTCACTAGAGAGATCAATGGACGTGCGATCGCTTGGTGACCGTGTCTGCCGGAGGACCGTCTCGAACTCGTGGTCTCCCTTCGGTCTCCCACGTGGTCGGTAGGTTGCCAGCGGCATTAGGGAAGCTCGAACAATCGCAGCTCACGTGAGGTGGGGCGAGGCAGAGCGGCTTTCGCCGTTGACGGACGCGAAAGCCGGTGTTCAGCCCCGCCCGTGTCTTCGGACTGGTGAGGAACGTGCAGCTCAACGCTGCAATGCTGCCGGAACTTAAGGGTCTGTTCTGCTATTTGAAGGAACGGGCCACCTTCCGCCAGTCCACGAACTTGAAGTTGGTGACCTCACGGTCGCCGTCCGGCGGGCTGTCGGCGCCATCGTGCACCACCAGCAGGCCCTCGGGGTAGGCGTGGCCGAGCGGGGCGCTGGTGGCCATCGCGCCGTCGCTGGCCTCGGCGCCGTCGGCGCGGTCGCCCGGGCCGACCCTGAACTGGCCGAGGTAGGTGTTGCGGCCGGCGCGGTCGTAGACGGCGAAGGTGTCGTCGCCCTGGCTGGAGGCCAGCAGGTAGCCGCTGTCGCGGCCGGTCTCGTACACGGTCAGGCCCTCGGCGTCGGCCGCCAGATGCTCGCCGCCGAAGCCGCGGTCCTGGCCGGGCACGCACTCCTCGGTCGCCGGGTCGTAGGTGTCCTGCCTGCCGTACTCCTTGACGCGGTCCATCAGGACCGGACGGCCGGTCAGGTCCGCCCGCAGGCGCCAGATGCCGACGTCCTCCTGCGCGGCGTAGAGCACACCGCGGTCCACGACCATGCCCTCGGCCTGCGGGAGCTCGCCCGGCTCCAGGCACGGCGCCCAGGTGGAGCCGTCGGGAAGGGCGAAGCTCGACGGGAGGTCGAGGGTGCGGACCTTCCGGTAGGTGACCTTGCCGCCGGGCGCGGCGACCAGGTCCAGCAGGCCGAGCCTGGTCTCGTGGCGGCGGCTGACCAGCACCTGGGTGCCATGGACGGCCAGGCCGTAGACGGTCTCGGCCGCGTCGACCTCCTCCTGGGTGCTGTTGAAGACGAACGGCACCGCGGGGTCGGTGACGTCGGTCAGCGGTGGCTGCCCGGCGGCCGCCTTGGCCGGGTCGACGGCGTACACGCGCAGGTGATCGCGGCCCCGGTCGGAGGCGACGGCCAGGTCCACCTTCGCGCCCGTGGACAGGCGGAAGCGGTGGACGAGGTCGACGTTGTTGAGCCGGCCCGGCTCGTGACCGGGGCCGGGAGGCGGCTGGGCGGGCACGTGCTGGAGCTGGGCGCCGGACAGGGAGTAGGCGTACAGGCCGCCTTCCTTGGCGGTGGCGATCACGACGCTCTTGCCGGGGCGCGTGGGGTGCACCCAGATCGCCGGGTCGTCGCCGTTGGCGTGGCCGCCGGCTTCGTCGTCGTACAGGGGCGGGGTCTCGGCGGCGGCCGTGACGGTCGCGACGCCGGGGGAGAGGGGGGTGAGCAGCAACAGGACTGTGGCGAAGAGTGGGCGCACAAGCACCTCCGTACGGTCGCCGCCTCGTGTGAACGAAGGGTGTCGGTGTTCGTCCTTATGTCTATACAAAGAGTTGACATTGAGGTACAACCAGGCCAAGCCCGTTGGTCTTGGAGGTGTCCTATGAGACGTACCCCGATCGTGCTGGCCCTGTTCGGCGCCCTCGTCGTGACCGGCTGCTCCTCCGGAGGACAGACCGCGCAGAGCGCCCCACCCGCGTCATCCGCAGCCCCCCAGGCAGGTGGCGGCCGGTTCGCCGTCATCACCCACGGGGCGCCCGGCGACTCCTTCTGGGACGTGGTCAAGAACGGCGCCGAGGCCGCGGGCAAGCAGTACGGGGTGCGCGTCACCTACCAGGGCGACGGCGACCCCGCCAAGCAGTCCCAGCTCATCGACCAGGCCGTCTCCGAGAAGGTGGACGGCATCGTGGTCTCCATGGCCAACCCCGACGCGTTGAAGGAGGCCATCGGCAAGGCCGTCACCGCCAAGATCCCGGTGGTGACCATCAACTCCGGAGCCGACTCCTCCAAGGCGTTCGGCGCCCTGACGCACGTCGGCCAGTCGGAGGACGTGGCCGGGCGCGGCGCGGGTGAGCAGCTCAAGGCCGCCGGCGTCACCAAGCTGCTGTGCGTCATCCACGAGGCCGGCAACGTCGGCCTCGACCAGCGCTGCAAGGGCGCCGAGGAGATCCTCGGCGGGACCGTCGAGCGGCTGCAGGTGGACGTCAGCAACCTGGCCGACGTGACGTCCAAGGTCACCGCCAAGCTCCAGTCGGACCAGCAGGTCAACGGCGTATTGTCGCTCAACCCGGCCATCGCGATCGCCGCCAGGGACGCGATCAAGGACTCGGGATCGCAGGCCAAGCTGGCGACGTTCGACCTGTCGGCGGACGTCGTGGACGCGATCAAGGCGGACGAGGTCCTGTTCGCCGTGGACCAGCAGCAGTACCTGCAGGGCTACCTGCCGATCACGTTCCTCACCCTGTACAAGGCCAACCTCAACACCGTCGGCGGCGGCCTGCCCGTCAACACCGGGCCCGGGTTCGTGACCGAGGACAACGCCGAGCAGGTGGCCAAGCTGGCCGAGGCCGGCACCCGATGACGGTCACGGCCGATGAGCGGATCGCCCGCGTCGGCCTGGCCCGGCGCCTGCTGATCCGGCCCGAGCTGGGCGCGGTCGTCGGCATGGTCGTGGTGTTCGTGTTCTTCGCCGTCCAGTCGCCGGTGTTCCGGTCGCCGGCCGGGATCGCGAACTGGCTCGACCCGGCCGCCACGCTCGGCATCATGGCGGTCGCGGTCGCCCTGCTGATGATCGGCGGCGAGTTCGACCTGTCGGCGGGCGTGCTGACCGGCACGAGCGGCCTGATCCTGGTCACCCTCGCCACCCGCTTCGGGTTCGATGTGTGGCTCGCCATGCTCGTGGGCCTGGTCGTGGCGCTGGCCGTGGGCTTCGCCAACGGGCTGGTCGTGACGCGGACCAAGCTGCCCAGCTTCATCGTCACGCTGGGCACGTTCCTCATGCTGCAGGGCGTGAACCTGGGCGTGACCAAGGCCATCACCGGGACCGTGCAGGTCAGCGGCCTGCGCCGGGCCGACGGGTTCGAGGGCGCGAACGCGATCTTCGCCGGGACGATCCAGCTCGGCGGTACGTCGTTCCGGGTGGCGATCGTGTGGTGGATCCTGGTCACCGCGGCGGCCACCTGGGTGCTCATGCGTTCCAAGGCCGGCAACTGGATCTTCGCGGTGGGCGGCAACGAGCAGGCGGCGCGCGCGGTCGGCGTGCCGGCCGCCCGTACGAAGATCGCGTTGTTCATGACGACGGCGTTCGCGGCCTGGCTGGTCGGCTCGATCCTGGCGCTGCGCTACACCTCGGTCCAGGCCAACATCGGCATCGGTCAGGAGTTCATCTACATCATCGCGGCCGTGATCGGCGGCTGCCTGCTCACCGGCGGCTACGGCTCGGCCATCGGGGCCGCCATCGGCGCGGTCATCTTCGGCATGGCCGACAAGGGCATCGTGTTCCTGGGCTGGGACGCCGACTGGTTCACGTTCTTCCTGGGCGGGATGTTGCTGCTGGCGACGCTGGCCAACCGCCTGGTCCGCCGCTACGCCGAGGAGGTGCGGCATTGATCCTCGAGACCCGGGACATCGGCAAGACGTTCGGCTCGGTGCTGGCGCTGCGCGACGTGTCGATGGGCGTGGCGGCCGGGCAGGTCACCTGCGTGCTCGGCGACAACGGCGCGGGCAAGTCCACCCTCATCAAGATCCTCGCCGGGGTGCACCAGCATGACACGGGCACCCTGCTGGTGGACGGCGCGGAGGTGCGCTTCTCCAGCCCGCGTGACGCGCTCGACCGCGGCATCGCCACCGTCTACCAGGACCTGGCGATGATCCCCCTCATGTCGGTCTGGCGTAACTTCTTCCTCGGCTCCGAGCCGACCAAGGGCCTGGCCTTCGACGTGGCCACGGCCCGCCGGGTGGCCCGCGAGGAGCTGAAGGCGATGGGCATCGACATCCGCGACGTCGACCAGCCGGTCGGCACGCTGTCCGGCGGGGAACGCCAGTCGGTGGCCATCGCCAGGGCCGTCCACTTCGGCGCCCGCGTGCTCATCCTCGACGAGCCCACCTCGGCGCTGGGCGTCAAGCAGGCGGGCGTGGTGCTGCGCTACGTCGCCCGGGCCCGCGACCGCGGGCTCGGCGTGGTGTTCATCACCCACAACCCGCATCACGCCTATCCGGTGGGGGACCGGTTCCTGCTGCTCAACCGGGGGACCAGCATGGGCGAGTACGCCAAGGCCGACATCACCCCGCAGGCGCTGACCTCGCTCATGGCGGGCGGGGCGGAGCTGGAGGAACTGGCGCACGAGCTGAAACGACAATGACCGGAATTTGATGGTTTAGGGCGATACCCCAGACGCGCTCGGAGGTAGAAAAGGCCTGACGCGAGAGGCTGGGGGGATAGCCTTTGATCTACATTGTAAAAGCGTCCGGCGTGTTGTTGAGCGGGCCATTATTACCCGGGGCGCGCCGAGGCCCGGAGGGCGTCCGTCCTCCGGGCTTTATGCGTGCGGACGAAACAGGGTCAGAGCCGGGCCTGCGGCAGGCCGCCGACAGCGCGCGTACCGGGCCGTTGCCCCCGCCGGCACCGGCCAGTGCAAGAGGATCAGTCACATAACCCTCCCCGTGTCAAAACGGTAGAACCCGGGAATTTCTCTAGACAACTGGCAAGCGCGTCACGGAGGACCGGTTGAGCACGAAGGACGCCATCGCCCTTCTCGCGGGAGCCGTCATCGTCGCTTCCTTCGTCGGCACCACCAAGACCCCGCCGGCCACCGCCGCCAGCCCGCTGAGCAACGTCAGCGGTACGCTGCCCGGCCTGGCACCCATCGTCTCCGACGCCGACAAGGCCAAAGCGCGCGACGTCATCCAGCGGTTACGCGTGAAGGGCTTAGGCCCCAACACCGGCTACGCCCGCACCCGGTACGGGGAGAACTGGGCGGACACGGCGACCGGCGTGCCGTACGCGCGCAACGGGTGCCGTACCCGCGACGACCTGCTGGCCCGCGACGGCCGCGACGTGACCTACCGGGAGGGCTCCTCCTGCGAGGTCGTGTCGATGACCCTGGACGACCCTTACACCGGCAGGACCATCTACTGGCACAAGGACAACCCCGACGAGGTGCAGGTGGACCACGTGGTGCCGCTGAACTACGGCTGGCGCATGGGCGCGCCGCGCTGGCCGATGTCCAAGCGGCTCGACTTCGCCCAGGATCCGCTGAACCTGCTGCCGGTGGACGGCGACGCCAACGAGGAGAAGGACGCGTCAGGGCCGGCGAGCTGGTTGCCGCCGCAGCGGCGCATCCGCTGTGCGTACGTGACCCGCTTCGCGCAGGTGGCGTTCAAGTACAACATGCCGGTCACCGCCGCCGACAAGAAGACGATGCTGGCGCAGTGCCGTTAGCGGCCGGCCCTGCTTTCCGCACCTCGCCGCGAACAGGGCCGAGGCGGCTGACGCAGGACAACGGGGCTATCGCGGGTCGATCCAGTCGAAGCCGTTCTTGAACGTCAGCTCGGCCAGCGCCCGCTGCCCGGCCGTGCTCGGGTGGAAGAAGTCCCACTTGCTGACGTGGTCGAGGGTGAAGGGGAAGGTGAACACCGCGCCGCCGTCGGTGTCGCAGCGGGGACCGTACGCGGCGCACGCCTGGGCGGCGGCCCGGTTGTAGGCGATCACCCGTTCGCGTACCCGGTTGCGGCGCTCGGTGTCGGCCCGCTTGGTCGAGGACGGGTTGGCGAGCATCGTGGGGCAGATGCGGCCGAGCGTCCAGAACGTCCTGGCCAGCGGGTTGTGCCTGCCTGCCTGCCACAGCCGCCGCAGGTCGGGGATGCTGGCGATGAGCACCCTGGCTCTGGGCATGCCGGCGCGCAGCTCGGCCAGCGCCGCCTCCAGCCTGCGCTGGTAGGTCGCGACCGGCGTCATGGCCTGCTCGGTGCGCGCGCAGGCGTCCTGGGCTCCGATGAGGATCGTCACGTAGTCGCTCTTGGCCGCGACCGCCTTCTTCACCTGGCCGAGCAGGTCGGCGCTGGTGGAGCCGGGCACGGCGAAGTTGAGGTTGTGCTTGTGGAGCGTTCCAGACAATTTCGACAGACGCAGGTAGTGGCTGCTGATCTCCCGGTGGTCGCCCGCCGACCACGAGCGTGAGGTGCAGGAGACGTACCAGCCGCAGGCGTTGAAGCCGGTGGAGACGGAGTCGCCGAGCGCGGCCATGACCTCGGGTACGGGCTGAGCCCCGGCGGCCTGCGCCGGGGTGGACGCGGAAAGGACGACGGCCGCGGCGAGGACGGGGCCCAGGCGAGCGATCATGGCCCCAAGGTAGAGAGCTGATCATGCGCGGACTATGGCGTCGAGGCAAGGTCTGTCATTTCAGGACCGTCTTCATATGGCCGCTTGACAGCCCGAAGACGATCAGGGTGAGCCCAATCTCCAGGGGTGTCCGGTTTTTTCCGGGTTCGCTGGCCGTAACGTGGCATTCACGGGGGTCCGAGTCGAACATGTTCAGGTCGCGAATAGCATGTCTTGAGTGAGTGTCGCGCTCGGAACAATCCGCCCGCTGCCGGTTCGCACCACACCTGTCGGCGATCCCGGTAACCTGCTGGCCTCCTTGGCCTCCCTGCCAAGTACGGCGCCGTACGCGTGGATCAGGAACGGCGAAGGGCTCATCGGCTGGGGCCAGGCCGCCAAAGTCGTCGTGCCACCGGGTCCGGGACGGTTCGCCTGGGCCCGGCAGTGGCTGGCCGGCGTGTTCGGCGACGCCCACGTCGACGAGGCCGTGCGCACGCCCGGCTGGGGCCCCGTGGCCTTCGGCAGCTTCACCTTCGACGAGGACGCCCACGGCTCGGTTCTGGTCGTGCCGCAGGCCGTGCTGGCCCGCCGCGACGGCCGCGCCTGGATGACCACCATCGGGGAAGCGCCGCTGCAGACCGTCTCCCACCTGCGCGATCCCGGCCGCATCAGCTACGGCGACGGCAGCCTCACCGCACCCGAGTGGGAGCACGTCGTCGCCCGCGCCGCCCGGCGCATCCGCGACGGCGAGCTGGAGAAGGTCGTGCTCGCCCGCGACCTCGTCGCCACCGCCGAACACCCCATCGACGTGCGCCTGCTGCTGGACCGGCTGGCCCGCCGCTACCCCGAGTGCTACACGTTCTCCGTCGCCGGCCTGGTCGGCGCCACGCCGGAGCTGCTGATCCGGCGCACCGGGCAGGAGATCGAGTCGCTCGTGCTGGCCGGCACGACCCCGCGCGGCATCAGCGCGGCCGACGACCTCGCCCGCGGGGCCGCGCTGTTCGCCTCGGCCAAGGATCGCTACGAGCACGAATGCGCGATCGCCTCGGTCCGCGAGACCCTGGCCCCGCTGTGCTCATCGCTCACCACCCCGGACGAGCCCGAGCTGCTCGTGCTGCCCAACGTCCAGCACCTGGCCAGCCACGTCAGCGGCCGGCTGGCCGACGGGGCGTCGGTGCTGGACGTGGTCGCGGCCATGCATCCCACCGCCGCCGTCGGCGGCACGCCGACCGACACCGCGATCAAGGTCATCCGCGAGCTGGAGGGCATGGACCGGGCCGGGTACGCCGGCCCGGTCGGCTGGATCGACGCCCACGGCGACGGCGAGTGGGGCATCGCGCTGCGCTCGGGGCTCATCCGGGGCCGCCGCGCCCGCCTGTTCGCCGGCGGCGGCATCATGGGCGACTCCGACCCGGCCGCCGAGCTGGCCGAAGCGCAGGCCAAGTTCCGCGTCATGCAATACGCGCTGGAGGGCTGACCCGGCCCGGCCCCGCGCCAGGCGCGTGGCCGGGCTCGGCGAAGGAAGCGGGCTCGGGAGGGGCGCGCTCGGCGGCGGGGCGGGCTCCTGTCAGGCGGGGACGTGGACGTCCTCGCCGACGTCCACGCGGGCCCGCCCGGCCGTCAACGTCGCCACCCAGTCGGCGAACGCCGCCACCTCGTCCTCGCCCACCGCCACGGCGAAGGTGACGTCTCTGGCGTACACCACGTCCTCGACCGCGTGCCGCGAGGCCCGCAGGTCGTTCTCCACCCGCCCGGCCTGATCGTGTGCCACCGAGACGCGGACCCGCTTGGCCGGCACCATCCGCACCGGCTCGGCCCGGTCCAGCGTCTCGGTCACCGCCGACCCGTAGGCGCGCACCAGCCCGCCCGCCCCCAGCAACACACCGCCGAAGTAGCGGGTCACCACCGCCACCACGTCGCTGAACCCCCGCCCCACCAGGGCCTGCACCATCGGCGTGCCCGCGGTGCCGCCCGGCTCCCCGTCGTCGTCGCCCTTCTGGACGCGCTGCCCGATGACGTAGGCGGTGCAGTTGTGGGTGGCGTCGGCGTGCTCTCGGCGCCGCCCGGCGATGAACGCCGCCGCCTCCTCCACGCTGCGCGCGGGCGCCACGGCGCAGATGAAGCGAGATCGCCGCACCTCGGTCTCGTGCTCGACGACGGTCTTCAGCGTGAGGTACGGAGCAGGCACATCCGACAGCGTAATGCCGTCGCCGCCGGAACCATCCGGGCTACCATCACGTTCAATCCATCAAGACCTCGGGGAGGGTCTCCATGGACACTGCGAACGACGTCATGCCCTTCGTCACCTCGGCGATCGGTGCCTACGGCGTCAGCGTGCTGGCCAAGACCAGCGAATTGGCCGCCGACACTCCCGTCGCCCGCGGCGCCCGCATCCTGCAGCGTGTGTTCGGCCGCGGCGACGCATCGTCCCAAGCGGTGATCGAGGCGGTGGCCGAGGCCAAGCCGGACGACGGGCCCAGCCATAGGGCGTTGAAGCTGGCGATCGTGGCGGCGTTCCGGGCCGATCCCCACCTGGCGCGCGAGGTCGCCGCGATGTTGCCGCGCGCCACGGCCGCCTCGGGGGAGCGGCCGGTCGCGGTGGGCGAGGCGAGGATCGACTCACCCCGGTGACCTCCCGCCGGTCAGGCGGCCGAGCCGCTCGCCCAGGCGGGTGGCGGTGGACGGGCCTTCGCGAAGGACCGGTGGCGATTTCCGAGCGGCGCGCACTGGTCCAGGGTGGAGTTAGCGTGTAATCCTGTAAGCAAAGGAGTGCACGTAATGGCGGATCACCTCGACGCCTACTCGCGCGTCGTCTCTTCCGTGGCGGCCGAGTTGCTGCCGAAAGTGGCCAGCGTGCGGGCCGGCCGGGGCAGCGGGTCCGCGGTGGTGTTCACGGCCGACGGGTTCCTGCTGACCAACGCGCACGTGGTCGGCTCCTCGCGCGCGGGCACGCTCGCGTTCGCCGACGGCACCTCGGGCGACTTCGTGGTGGTCGGACGCGACCCGCTGTCGGATCTGGCGGTGATCAGGGCGCAGACGGCCACGCCCGCGCCCGCCGTGCTCGGTGACAGCGACGAGCTGGTCGTCGGGCAGCTGGTGGTGGCCGTGGGCACGCCGCTCGGGCTGGCCGGGTCGGTGACGGCCGGGGTGGTGTCGGGGCTGGGCCGGTCGTTACCCGCGCGGAGCGGGTCCAATGTGCGGCTGATCGAGGACGTGATCCAGACCGATGCGGCGCTCAACCCGGGCAACTCCGGCGGGGCGCTGGCCGACTCCCAGGCGCGGGTGGTCGGGATCAACACGGCCGTGGCCGGGGTCGGGGTGGGGCTGGCCGTGCCGATGAACAGCACGACCCGCTCCATCATCGCCGCGCTGATCAGGGACGGCCGGGTCAGGCGGGCGTTCCTGGGACTGGTGACCTCGCCCGCGCCGCTGCCCGAGCAGCTGCGGCGGCGGACCGGTCAGGACGGGGCGCTGCGCGTGGTCGAGGTGGTGCCGGGCTCGCCCGCAGACCGGGCCGGACTGCGGGCGGGCGACCTGGTGCTGAGCGCCGGACGTACCCCTGTGGGCGACGCGCAGAGCCTGCAGCGGCTGATGTTCGCCGACGCCATCGGGCGGCCGCTGCCGATCACCGTCTACCGCAACGGGGCGCTGGTCGACGTCATCGCTGAGCCGGTGGAGCTGACGGGCTCTGGGGTGTGACCTGCGGGGGATCCGGCTTGACGTACGTTCCGGTGCGGCGGGCCAGGAGCTCGGCCAGCAGCGCGTCCCACTTCTGCCCGATCACGTCCACGTCGTAGGTGTGGGCCGTCTCCAGCGCCCGCGAGGCCAGGTCCCTGCGCAGCTGCTCGTCCTCGATGACCCGGTTGATGGACTCCGCCAGGTTGGCGTTGGTACGCGGCTTGACCAGCAACCCGTCCACCTCGTGCGTGATCATCTCCTTGGGGCCGTGCGGGCTGTTGAAGCTGACGATCGCCAGCCCCTTGGCCATGGCCTCCAGGATCGTCATGGGGAAACCCTCGTGGCGGGAGCTGAGCACGTAAATGGAGGCCTTCTCCAGCTCGGCGCCCACATCGGAGGTGGGGCCCGGCAGCTCGACCTTGCCCTCGAGCCCGGCGTCGATGATCTGCTGGCGAAGGTTGTCCTCCTGCGGACCGGCGCCGAAGATCCGCAGCTTCCAGTCGGGGTGGGCGGCGGCGACGGTCTCCCAGGCGGTGATGAGCCGGTGGAAGCCCTTGATGCGGGTCATGCGGCCGACCGCGATGGCGACCTTGGCGTCCAGTTTGGCCACGTCACCCGTCATGGGCGGCACGGCGTTGGGGATCCGGACCAGCTTACGAGGCTTCTTCGGCAGCGTCTCCCGGTAGTCGCGCAGGTCGGCCTTGGTGAGCGTGACCAGGGCGTCGAGCCGGCGGTAGCGCCACTTGATGAGCTCCTGGATCGGCTCGGCCTGGGTGCGCAGCGCCACGTGCTCCTGCCCGATCGTGATGACGCCCGGCAGCGCTAACTGGGCCATCGCCAGGTTGAGCCCCGGCCGGGTGGCCATGAGCACGCCGGTGTCGAGCGAGCGGATGAAGCGGGTCAGCTTGAGGTCGGTCCACAGGTTGAAGCGGTGGTAGGCCGTCTCCTCCTTGGGCATCAACTTGCTGGGCAGCTTCGACAACATCGCGCGCAGCGGGTCGGGACTGGGGTTCAGCCGGTCGTCGAGGAAGCGGAACTTGACGCGCGGGTCGATCGGGAAGAACGGCTCCTCGGCCTCCTTCAGGATGCTCACGATCTCCACATCGTGCTCTCTGGCCAGGTAGCTCGCCAGGTTGAACACGGTCCTGATGGTGCCGCCCATGCCGTAGGCGTGCAGCAGCAGGATGCGTACCTGCTGGGTGGAGGGCGGCGGCGCGTTGCGCATCTTGCGCCGGTTGTACCCCCGATAGAGCCGGACCGCGGCCGACTTTCCCTTGCGTGCCAGTGCGCGCACCTGACAAGTCCCCCTTAGGACCGAAGACGTCAACAACACACGTGGCCGACGGCAAGAGTCACGCCTTTGCCATCGGCCATTGTCTCGCGTTGGTGGAGTGCACCGTTCATCCCCTATGCGCTTTCCCCACCACTGATCGTTAGACGCCCGCTAAACCCCTAAGGTTGCATTCGCGGCCTATGTGAGGGATCGGGGGTGTGCGGGGGCTGTTCCGCCAGCAGCTCGAGTGCGACGTCGATGGCCCGCTCCAGCTGCGTGTCCACGCCCCGCGCGTAGTCCTGCGGGGTGATGTCGACTTCGATGTCCGGGTCGGTGCCGTAGTTCTCCACCTGCCAGCCGACGTCGTCGAAGGCGAAGGAGAACTCCGGCTGCGTCGTCACGGTCCCGTCGGCGAGCTGGTGCCGCGGCCAGATCCCGATCACCCCGCCCCAGGTGCGCTTGCCGACCAGCGGGCCCAGCTTCAGCACCTTGAAGGTGTGGCTGAAGATGTCGCCGTCGGAGCCCGCCCACTCGTTGGTGATGGCCACGAGAGGCCCGCGCGGCGACTCCGGCGGGTACGGCTCCGGCGCCCCCCACCGGGGGTAGTCGTAGCCGAGCCGGCGCCGCGACAACTTCTCCAGCAGCAGCGCCGACACGTGCCCGCCTCCGTTGAAGCGCACGTCCACGATGAGCGCGTGCCGGTCGTACTCGGCCAGGAACCCTCGGTGGAACTCGCCGAACCCGTCCGTCCCCATGTCCGGGACGTGCAGGTAGCCGACCCGGCCGGCGGAGCGCTGGTGGCAGCGGGCGCGGTTGAGGTTGACCCAGTCGCGGTAGCGGGCCGGCTGGTCGTCGGCGATCGCCCGCACGGTGACCGTGAAGACGCGCTGCTCCCGGCGGAGCGTCAGCTCGACCTCCTCGCCGGCCTGGTTGACCAGGCGCTCGTTGGGGGTGGCCGCCGCGCCGATGGGCGCGCCGTTGATCGCCAGGACCGCGTCGCCGGGACGTACGTCCACGCCGAGCCGGTTCAGCGGCGAGGTGGCCTTCGGGTCCCACGGATCGCCGGTGACCACGGAACGGATGTGGTAGACGCCGTCGCGATAGTCCCAGTCCACGCCCAGCTTGCCCTGGGAGTAGTCCGGCCCGGGACGGTACTCGCCGCCGCTTTCGTAGGCGTGGCTGGTGGCCAGCTCGCCGTGCAGCTCCCACAGCAGGTCGGAGAACTCGCCCCGGGTCGTGACCCGGTCCACCAGCGGCTGGTACCGCTCGTACACGGCCGGCCAGTCCACGCCCGCCATGTCCTCGGTCCAGAAGTTCTCCCGCTGCAGCCGCCACGCCTCGCGGAACATCTGCCGCCACTCCGCCTCCGGGACCACCGACACCTTGACGCGCGACAGGTCGACCCAGCCGCTCTCGCGCCCGGTACGGTCCTCGTCGTCCGGCGCCTCGCCCGCCTTGACCACGCGCAGCCGGGAGCCGGTCCGGTACAGCAGCGTCTTGTGGTCGCGGCCCAGCTCGAAGTCGGTGACGCCGTCGGCGAACGTCTCCTTGCTCGCCTTGGCGACGTCGTACAGATGCAGCGTGTTCTCGCCCTCGGTGTGGCTGGCCAGGATCAGCACCTTGCCCTTGAGCCCGGCCACCCGCTCGTAGCGGCCCTCGGGCAGCGGGAAGGTCCGGACCCGGCGGGCCAGCCCGTCGACGTCCACCCGCAGCGGCTCCGGCTCCTCGCCGTCGTCCTCGTCGTCCTTCGCTTCCAGCGGGCGCGGCTCGGGCACGAACGGGTCCGGCACGTCGGCGCGCAGCGCCACCGCGTACAGGCGGGTGCCCAGCGGGAAACCCAGGTCGAACTGGAGCTGGTCGTAGACGGGGGAGAAGGTGCGCTGGCCGATGAAGTACAGGTAGCGGCCCTGCGGGTCGAACGCCGGCCGCGAATCCTTGAGCACCGGCTCGGTGGCCTGCATGGTCAGCCCCGTCTCCGGGTGGTGCAGCTTGATCGCACTGGTCTGGGCGTTGAGCGGGGCCGCGTAGGCGAGCCACCGCCCGTCGTGCGACCAGGCGGGGTCCTCGGGCGAGCCGTGCGGGTTGGCCTCGATCAGGTCGGAGCGGCCCGTGGCCAGGTCGAGCAGGTGCAGCTCGAGGCGGTGGTTGACGATCGCCACCCGGTCGTGCGCCGGGTCGGGGACGAGTGCGTTGATCCGGCCCAGCCTGGCGACCTCCGTGCCGGGGCCGCCCTCGCCGCCTTCGAGGATCACCAGCTTCTCCTCGTCGCCGTCGTCACTGGCCGCCGCGATCAGCCGCCGGCCGTCGTTGAGCCAGGTCAGGAACCGGTAGCGCACGCCGTCCTCCGCGCCGTGCTGGTGGACCGGGCCCTCCCAGTTGGCCATCGCGTACGCCTTGCCGCGCGCCGTGATCGCCAGCGCGCTGCCGTCGGGGCTGAGCGTGGCGTTGTCGAGGTAGTCGGAGGCCTCGACGAAGCGGCGGTTGCGCTGCGTGCGCGCGCTGGCCAGCCGCACCTCCAGCCTGCGCGGCCGCTCGCCGGGGTCGAGCAGGTAGAGGTCCGCGCCCGCGTGGTAGACCAGCCGGTGCCCGTCGCCGGACAGGTTGCGTGCGTAGTAGTCGTCGTGGTGGGTGTGCTTGCGCAGGTCCTGGCCGTCGGGATCGCAGGAGTAGACGTTGCCGACGCCCTCGTGATCGGAGATGAAGCACACCCGGCCGCCGCTCCAGCAGGGCGAGGCGAGGTTGCCGGGCAGCCTGATCAGCCGCCGGAACTCGCCCGCGCCGCTCGGGTCGATCCACAGGTCGCCGACGGTGCCGCCGCGGTAACGCTTCCAGCGGGCCGGGTCGGCGGTGTTGCGGCCGAGCACGATCATGCCGCCGGGGCCGTAGGCGATCGAGTTCGCCGGGCCGTACGGCAGCCGCTCCGGCACCCCGCCGGGCGCCACCCGGTGCAGCCATCCGCGGCCCTCGAACGGCTGGGCGGCGTCGCTGGCGTACAGGACGCGGCCCTCGGGGTCCCAGCCGGTCACCGTGCACCGGGCCCCGTGGAAGGTGACCCGGCGGGCCGCGCCGCCGTCGGCCGGCATGACGTAGACCTCTTCCGGGCCCTCCTCGCGGCCGACGAACGCCAGCTGGTCGCCACGCGGCGAGATCCGCGGATAGCCGGCCTCGGCCAGCCCGGCGGTCAGCCGGAAGGCCCGTCCGCCCTGGGCGGAGACCATCCACAGGTCGTCTTCGGCGGCGAAGACGACGACGTCGTGGAAGACGGCGGGGAAGCGCAGGTAGGCCGACATGGCAGCAGCTCCACGGTCGATCGGACAGCAGGGGGCGGCGACGGATCCGCGGCGAAGCGAGGACATCGGTCGCGGCCACGCCGGCTCGTGCCCGGCCAGTGAGACACTGCCCCGGCTGTCCGATCATGTCACCCGGCGGGCGGGCGGCCCGCGCCGCCCGCCCGCCGGCTCCAGGTCATCCCTCGTCCGAAGGCTTCCTGGTCTCTTTCTTCGTCTCCTTGGCCTGCCTGTTGGTCTTGATGGCCTGCCGCTTCGACTTGCCCGACTTGGCGGCGGGTTTCTTCTTCGTGTCTGCCATGGAAATCCCCCTGTGCGGACGAGGTGCCCCCCATTGGTACACCAAAGTCGTTAATACCCATCTAACGCCGAAAACCGACATTCCGCCTATCTCGTGGGCCGGTCTCCGGCGGGCTCGGACCACCACGCGCCCTCGCCGTGTGACAGGCCCGGCAGCCGCTGCTCGAACTCGTGCACCACGGCCGCCGGGAGCTCGCCCGTGATCACCCACATGTCGTCGCGCCGCACCGTGCCGTCGAGCTCGCCGCCCAGCGCTGCCAGCGCGCCGGTGACCGCGCTGAACGTCTCCAGCGGGACCTCCACCTCGAAGCGGTGGCACGGCTCGTACACCGTGGTGCCCGCCCGGCGCAGCGCCCGCATGAGCACGATCGGCGTACGCCCGCGGAAGTCGGCCGCCACGGTGACCGGCGCGTCGTAGCCGGTCCTGGTCAGCGTGACCATGACGTCCGTGACCGGCCAGCCGTGCGGGCCGTCCCGCAGCGCCAGGCGCACGCTCTCCTCGATCGCCCGGTGGAAGGCCAGGGGCAGCGACCCGAGATCGACCTCCAGCCGGTAGCCGACGCCCGAGCCCGGCGCGGCCGGCTCCACGCGCAGGCCGACGGTCGCCATGAATTCGCCGGGCCCGTTGCGCATCTCCTCCACGGCCTCGCCCGTGCCGGACGGGCGCTCGAAATAGACGGGGCGGCTCGGCTCGAACACCGCCTCGACGCCGAACTCCCTGGCCAGGGTCTCGCCGATGACCTCCTTCTGCACCTCCCCGTAGAGCAGGACCGACGTCTCGCCGCCGGCCAGCGTGCGGGTGGCGATCAGGGGGTCCTGCTCGGCGAGCGTCAGCAGGGCGGCGTGCAGGCGGGGTTCGTGGCCGGGCACGCGGGGGCGTACGACCGTCTCCAGGCTGGGCGGGCTGAAGTGCCGTCCCCGGTCGGCCGGGGGCGGCTCGCCGACATGGTCGCCGACGCGGATCTCCGGCACGCCCCAGACCTTGGCGATGTCGCCCGCCATCGCCTGGCGTTGCTCCGGCGCCCCGGCGACGGTCAGCGCGGTCAGGCGGCCGTCGTAGGCTCCGCCCTGGTGCCGGGCGCGGTGGAAAGTGAGGTGCTCGCGCGGCCGCAGCACCCCTGCGCGGACCCGGAGGTAGGCGGCCTTCTCGCCGGACGGGGCACGCTCGATCGCGAACACGGTCGCGGTGCCGGGACGGTCGTCGTCCCCGTCAGGCCGGTGGACCGGCGGCAGCAGGCCGGCGATGGCGTCCAGGAGGTCGCCGACACCCTGGCCGGTGATCGCGGAGCCGTACAGGACCGGATGCGCCACCCCGTCGGCGCAGTGCCGGGCCAGCACCGCGCGTACCTGCTCCAGGTCGGGGGTCTTGCCGTCCACGAGCGACTCCAGCAGGTCGTCGTCCCGTTCGGCCAGGACCTCCGCCGCCTCCTCCACCCGCTCGGCGGGCAGGCCGTGGGTCGTGGCGGCGGCGCAGCCGATGTCCCGCACGGTGTTCAGCGCCACGCTGTACGGCGAGAGCCGCCGGCGGATGTCGGCGAGCACCTCCCGTTCCCTGGCGCCGGTCCGGTCGATCTTGTTCACGAAGATCAGCGTGGGCAGGCGCACCTTGCGCAGGGTCTTCATGAGGACCCGGGTGTGCGGCTGGACGCCCTCGACGGCCGACACCACCAGGACGGCGCCGTCGAGCACGCCGAGCGCCCGCTCCACCTCGGCCACGAAGTCGGCGTGGCCGGGCGTGTCCACCAGGTTGACCCGCAGGTCACCCAGGGTGAAAGAGGCGACGGCCGTGCGGATCGTGATGCCGCGGCGGCGTTCGATCTCGCCGGTGTCGGTCTGTGTGCTGCCCTCGTCGACGCTGCCGAGCCGGTCGATGACGCCGGTCTCGAACAGCAGCCGCTCAGTGAGGCTGGTCTTGCCCGCGTCTACATGCGCGAGGATGCCGATGTTCAGGATGTGCATGTGTGGTGGAGCCCTCGAGAACTCTCGTGCCAATGGGGCGCTGGGAGATTTCGAGGCGGCCTCGCATCGCATGCTCCTGGTAGTCGGTCTGCAGGTCCCGGCCATCGTGCCATCGGGGGTCGGGCGGATGCGAGCGATTTAACGGTGGCGGCGTCGCAGCCTGCGGCGTGGTGGCCGGGCCTGGGCCGGTACGCGCCGGATGCGCATGCGGGGGCATGACCTGTGGGCGGCGTGGCGCTCTTGCGCGCGGGTTGCGGCGGACCGGCGACCGGACGCGGTCAGAGGAGGCGGAGTTGCTCCGGGGCCGGTGGGGCAGGAGCGGGGCGGGGTGGCAGGCGGCGGGCCATGGCCGGGGTGGCGCGGCCGACGCCGAAGCGATCGGCCAGCTCCTTGACCTGCGACGTGATCCGTTGCTGGTACGCCTTCGGCGCGTAGGCCCCGCGCCCGTAGAGCTCCAGGTAACGCGGCACCAGGCGGGGGTGCTCCCGCGACAGCCAGCCCAGCCACCACTCCCGCGCCCCCGGCCGCAGGTGCAGCACGATCGGGGCGATGTGGGTGGCGCCCGCGTCGGCGATCTCCTTCACCGTACGTTCGAGCTGAGCGGGGGAGTCGGTGAGATAGGGCAGGACGGGCGCCATCAGCACCCCGCACGCGATGCCGTTGTCGTTGAGCGTGGCGCAGACCTCCAGCCGCCGGCGCGGATTGGGCGTGCCGGGCTCGACCGCCCGCCACATCCCCGGATCGACGAAGCCGACCGACACGTTGGCGCCCACCTCGGTCACGTCGGCGGCCTCGGTGAGCAGATCGAGGTCGCGCAGGATCAGCGTGCCCTTGGTGAGGATCGAGAACGGGTTGGCGGCGTCGCGCAGCGCGGCCAGGATGCCGCGCATCAAACGGTAGCGGCCCTCGGCACGCTGGTAGCAGTCGACGTTGGTGCCCATCGCGACGGGGAAACGGCCCCTCATGTGGTGGCCGCCCCAGCGGGGCGCGGCCAGCTCCTTGCGGGCCAGCTCGGCGGCGTTGACCTTGACGACGATCTTGGAGTCGAAGTCCGCTCCGGCATCCAAATCCAGATATTCGTGCGTTTTTCGGGCAAAACAGTAAATGCAGCTGTGGCTGCACCCGCGGTAGGGGTTGATCGTGTACTCGAACGGCACCCGGCTCGCCGCCGGCACGCGATTGATGATGGATCGGGCCCTGATCTCATAGAAGGTCATGCCCTTGAACTCGGGCGTGTCGAAGGTGCGGGTGACCGCGCCGCGCGCGAAGAGCGGCACGGTCGGATCGTTCTCATCAGGGCCTGTCAGGCGCAGGTTGTCCCAGCGCATACCTTGATTAGAACAAAAGTTCGAGCTTGATCGCAAACTGAAAAGAGGGTGCAATTACCTAGTCAGGCTGGGGCTAATGATCTTCATGGTTGGGCAGAAAGACGCCGTAGAGCTTGCGTTCCGGAGGTGCACCTATGGCCTGGTCGCAGGACGAGGAGCGGATGCTGGCCCAGATTGAGCAGCACCTCGTCGAGGACGATCCGCGACTCGTCGCACGGCTGGAGTCGTTCAACGAGCGGGTCCGCCGCAGCGAGGCGAGGTCGACGGGGCAGTCCGAAGGCCGGCGACGGCCGCGCCGCTCGACGGTCATCATCCTGATCAGCTGGTTGCTCATCGCCACGCTGGTCGCCACTCTTCTGATCATGGTTCTCCGTGACGACGCCGCCGCGCTGGCCTGGGTGTCCGTGGCCTGAGTGTCACCCCGTCCAGGCGCGCTGGACGACGTCGTAGCCGATCACGGTGATCCCTTCTCGCCGCAGCAGCTCGCGTGCCTGGGGTGAGGTGAGGAACGCGTAGTCGCTCCGGCGTACCCGCCATCCCTGCGGATCGACCGTGCGCGACTCCTCGCCTCCCAGCGCGGGATGCACCGCCCACTCGCTCAGGCCCGGCGGCAGGTCGCGCAGCCGCCGCGCGTACGCCGCCTCCTTGCCCTCCAGATCCAGGGCGAAGCTGTCGAGGAAATCATGATCGATCGCCGGCAGGCCGCGGCCGCGCAGCACCGCGCGGGCGGGGTCCAGCCAGGCCCGCACCGCCAGACCGTACTCGCCGGCCAGGGCCGCGGTCAGCTCGAACACGTCCTCCCGTCCGCCGTCGGCCAGGCAGTGCCAGTCCAGATGAGCCGGCGCCAGGCCCGCGTCGAGCACGGCGTGGATCTGGGCGCGGAACTCGGTCTCGACCTCGTCGATCCGGGCGCGGGCGAGCAGCTCGGGGATGCGTTCGTGGGTGGAGAGTCCGCCCGTCCCGTCGAGCAGCGACGGCACCTTCTCCCGGTCGGCGAGCGGCCCCCACGGGCGGCCGGGCAGCTCGCACACCAGGGTCAGATGGATGCCGAACGGCAGCTCCGGCCGGTCGCGCAGCAAGCCCATGGCGTGGCCCGCGGCCGGGCACGGCGTCATCAGGCTGCACGAGGCCGCGATCCCCTCCTCGATCGAGCGGACGACGGCCTCGTTGACATCCCGGTACATGCCGAAGTCGTCGTTGTTGACGATCAGCAGGCGGGCGTCCGGCGGGAAGCCCAGCAACTCGCTGGAGGACTGTGCAGGCATGCCTTCAGCCTGATCACCGTGAACCTCCTGCACAAACGAATATTCAGTGCAGCCCGCGTTTGCCCGGCGTCCAGAACGGTTTGACCTTGATGGAGGCGCGCGGCCAGTTACGCTCGCGTACGAGATAGTCCCTGATCATCTGGCACGTCCGTGCCTCGCCGGCGAGGTAGGCGGCTCCGGCGTCGCCCGGCAGGGCCAGCTCGGCGACGGCGGCGAGCAGCGTGCGCGAGGAGGCGGCGGGCGCCCCCGCCCGATGCACCCGGCGCAGCTCGTGCGGCCCGGCATGGGCGGGTCGTGCTCCGGCGATTCGCTCTCCAGCACGCCGTGGACCTGCGCCCGCGGCTTCCTGTCCTGCTGGATCAGGCTGTACGGGCTGTTGTGCATGGAAGTGCTCAACCAGCTCGACTTCGCCTACACGGATCTGGAGCCGGTCTTCGAGGAGTGCCTGCGGGAGATCGCCCCGAGGCTCGGGCTGGACTACGAGGCCCCGGCGTCCTGAACGCGGACGACGGGCTCGTGGTGCACCGGGAAGTTGACCGAGGAGGCGATGAAGCAGGCCTTGTGGGCGTCGGTGTGCAGGCGCATGGCCGTCTCGGCCATCTCGGGCGCGGCCACGGTGACCTCCGGGCGCAGGACGACCTCGGTGAAGTGGCCGCCGTCCGCGGTCTCGGCCATGGTGCCGACGGCGCGGTCGACGTACGCGGTGACCACGACGCCCGCCGTCGAGCACAGGTGCAGAAACCACAACATGTGGCACTGCGACAGCGAGCCGACCAGCAGTTGCTCCGGGTTCCAGCGTGCCGGGTCGCCGCGGAAGGCGGGGTCGGAGCTGCCCGGGATGACCGGCGGGCCGTCGGCCGACAGCTCGTGGTCGCGGCCGTAGTCGCGGTAGCCGCTGGTGCCGGTGCCCTTGTTGCCGGTCCAGGTCACAACCGTCGGGTACGTGTGCAGGCGGGTCATGTGTGCTCTTCCTTGTCGGGTCGGGCGGTGATGCGGGTGTCGAGGACATGGTCGCGGGCGATGGCGGCGGCCTCCTCGGGGCGCCCGCCGGTGATCGCGGCGACCAGCCGCTCGTGCTGGTCTGACACGTGCGCCGGCCGGGACGGCGGGACGAGCGAGTGCAGGGTGGACACCTGGATCTGGTCCCAGATCCGCTCCAGCGCCCGCAGGGCCATCGTGTTGCCCGCCAGCTCCGCGATCGTGCGGTGGAAACGCCGGTTGAGCCGCACGGCGTCGGCCAGGCGCCCTTCGGCCGTGGCGGTCGCGGTCAGCGTCGCGACCTCGCGCAGCGCCCGCAGGTCCGCCGGGGCGATCCGGCCCTCGCGCTGGCGGGCCGCGGCCAGCTCGGCGGTGAGCGCCTCCAGTGCCGCGCGCACCTGATAGGCCTCGTCCAGGTCGCCTGCTTCCAGCGCCACGACGACCACGCCGCGCCCGGCAGGGCGGACGAGGCCGTCGGCGGCCAGCATCCGCAGGGCCTCCCGCACCGGGGTGCGGCTCATCTCCAGGGTCGCCGCGGCCTCCGTCTCGGTGAGCCGCGCGCCCGGCGGGTAGGAACCGTCGAGGATCAGCTCCCGCAGGCGGCTGCACGCCACGTCGGTCTGCATGCCCCACAGGATTGCATACATTGCATGCAAAGTCGAGGCACTTGACCTCAAGCTTGGTTGAGTTCCTACGGTCGGGGCCATGACGGAAAACGTGGCTATCCGAGCGGGACGCCGGGAGTGGGCCGGTCTGGCCGTGCTCATCCTGCCGACCCTGCTGCTGTCCATTGACGTGACCGTGCTGCATCTGGCCGTGCCGATGCTCAGCGCCGACCTGCGGCCCAGCGCGTCCCAGTTGTTGTGGATCAACGACGTGTACGGGTTCCTCATCGCCGGATTCCTCATCACCATGGGGGCGATCGGCGACCGGATCGGGCGCAAACGGCTGCTGCTGATCGGTGCGACCGCGTTCGCCGTGGCGTCGGCTCTGGCCGCGTACGCGCCGAGCGCCGGCCTGCTCATCGTGGCCCGCGGGCTGCTCGGCATCGCCGGCGCGACGCTGATGCCCTCCACCTTGTCGCTGATCCGCACCATGTTCCGCGACCCCGCGCAGCGGACGGTGGCCATCAGCCTCTGGATGACCGGGTTCACCGGTGGCATGGTGATCGGGCCGCTGGTGGGCGGGGCGATGCTGGAGAGCTTCTGGTGGGGGTCGGTGTTCCTGCTGGGCGTGCCGGTGATGGCGGTGCTGCTGGTGGCGGGGCCCTGGCTGCTGCCGGAGTACCGTGATCCGGCCCCGGGGAGGCTGGACCTGGTCAGCGTGGCGCTCTCGCTGGCCGCCGTCATCTCGGCCATCTACGGGATCAAGGAGATCGCCGCGTACGGGCTCGGCGCTGGGCCCGCGGCGGCCGTCGTGGCCGGTGTCGTCCTGGGCGCGGTGTTCGTCCGGCGGCAGCGGCGGCTGGCGGACCCGCTGCTGGACCTGGCGTTGTTCGCCGAGCGCCGGTTCAGCGCCTCGCTGGGCGTCCTGATGCTGGTCATCCTGGTCGGGCCGGGGATCATGCTGCTGACCGCGCAGTACCTGCAGCTGGTGGCCGGCCTGACGCCGCTGCAGGCGGGACTGTGGTCGCTGCCGCAGGCCGCCTCGCTCGTGCTGGGATTCACCGCCGCGCCGGCGCTGGCCCGGCGGGTCCGGCCGGGGTCGGTCATGGCCGGTGGCCTGGTGGTGTCCGCGGCCGGCATGGGCCTGATGGCGGCGGCGAACGGGACGTCAGGGCTGGCGTTCGTGGTGACCGCGCAGGTGCTGTTCTTCTTCGGCGCGGCGCCTCTCATGGTGCTGGGCACCGACATGGTCGTCGGCTCCGCCCCGCCGGAGCGGGCAGGGGCGGCCTCCGCCCTGTCGGAGACGGTGCAGGAGTTCGGGGGCGCACTAGGGCTGGCGGTGTTCGGCTCGATCGCGGCGGCCGTGTACCGGGCGCGGATGGCCGTGCCCGAGGGGGTGCCGGCCGGGATCGGGGAGGAGGCCCGCGACACGCTCGGCGCCGCGGCCGCCGCCGCCGCGCGGCTGTCCGATCCGGCCGCCACCGCGCTGCTCGACTCCGCGCGGGCTGCCTTCACCGCCTCGCTGCAGGTCACGGCCGTGGTCGGAGCGATTCTCGTGGCCCTCACGGCGGCCCTGACGGCCGTGGTCATGCGCCCGCTGCCCGTCGCGGCCCCGGCCGCCCCGCAGGAGGAGAAGGTGGATCAGGCGGTCTGATCCGGGCCCTTGTGCCGTCATGCTCGTACACGTATATTCGTAGACGAGTATTCGAGCGGAGGTGATGAGGGATGGCGAAACGGCGGCCGGTCGCGAACCTGCTGGCCCTGGCCGTGCTGACCGTGGTCGTCCAGCGCCCCATGCACCCGTACGAGATGGCCTCGGTCCTGCGGGCCCGTGCCAAGGATCAGGACATGCGGATCAAATGGGGATCCCTCTACACCGTCGTCCGCAATCTGGAGAAACACGGCCTGCTGGAGGCGGTGGAGAGCACCCGGCAGGGCGCCCGCCCCGAGCGGACCGTCTACCGCATCACCGACGCCGGGCGGGAGGAAGCAGAGGACTGGACCCGCGAGCTGCTGTCCACTCCGCGGGCCGAGCCCTCGGCGTTCGAGGCCGGTCTGTCGGTGATGGGCGGGCTCGGCCCCGACGAGGTGGCGCCGCTGCTGCGGCAGCGGCTGGAGCTGCTGGAGCGGCGGATCGAGGCCGGCCGGGCGGACCTGGAGCGGGAGCGGCGGGAGATGCCGCGGCTGTTCCTCGTCGAGTCCGAATACGCGCTGGCCATGCGGGAGGCGGAGGCGGGCTGGGTGCGCTCGCTGCTTGCGGAGCTGGCGGCCGGCACATTCCCCGGCCAGGACGCCTGGCGGGCCTACCACGAGACCGGCCTGCTGCCCGCCGACGTGGCGGACCTCGCGGAAAGGGGCCGCACGGACGAATGAAAGACCCGGCGGCGGTGCTGGCACACCGGCCGCCGGGTGAAATCTCGCACCGACAGACCCGCGGAGCGGACCCCGGCCACGAGATGGCACTGGCAACAATAGCCGGGCTCCCTCCACGGACCGAACCATGGGGAGCCATCATGATCACTCTGGATGAAGTGACGTCCAAGGACGGCACCACGATCACCTACGACCGGCTCGGCGACGGACCCGGGCTGGTGGTGTTGCACGGCGTCATGCAGACCGGCCACAGCAACATCGAACTGGCCCAGGCGCTGGCGAGCGACTTCACCTGCTACGTGCCCGACCGAAGAGGGCGCGGACGCAGCGGCCCGTACGGACCGGACTACGGACTCCAGCGCGAGGTCGAGGACCTGGACGCGCTGCTCGAAGCGACCGGCGCGCAGCATGTCGTCGGCGTGAGCTCGGGCGCCATCGTCACCTTACGGACCGCGCTCGCCCGGCCGGCCCTGCGCAAGGTCGTCGCGTTCGAGCCGCCCCTCGACCTCGGCGGCAGCTACCCGGCCGGCTGGCTGGACCGCTTCGACGGGGAGCTCGCCGCGGGGCGCATCCCGGCGGCGCTGGTCACCGGCATGCTCGCCACCCGGCTGGGGCCGCCGGTCTTCCACGTGATGCCGCGGGCCCTGCTGGAGCTGCTCACCGCCATGATGCTGAAAAAACAGGAAAAGGCGGCCGGGGCTGGGGAGCCGACGTACCGGGAGCTGGCGCCGACCCTGCACTACGACGGCCAGGTGGTGGCGGAGACAGCCGCCGATCTCGACGTCTACAGGTCTGTGCAAGCCGAGGTGCTGCTGCTCGGCGGCACGAAGAGCCCGGCGCACCTGAGGTCGGTGCTCACCGCGCTGGAAGGCGTGCTGCCGCGCGCCCGCCGCGTCGACATGGCGGGCCTGGACCACAGTGCCACGTCCAACGCCGCCATGAGGGGCAAACCGGAGCGGGTGGCGGAGGAGATCCGCCGTTTCCTCACAGCCCCTTGAGGAAGTCCGCCGCCACGGGGGCGGCCACCTTGCCGCCCCCGCCGCCGCCCTCCACGACCACCGCGAACGCCACGTCGCCCTTGAAGCCCATGAACCAGGCGTGGCTCTCGAGCTTCTCCCCGGTGCCGTACTCGGCCGTGCCGGTCTTGCCGTGCGTGCCGGCCGGCAACCCCGCCGCCTTGGCGGTGCCCTTGGTGACCACAGCCGCCATCATGGCGTGCAGGTGCTCCTTCACCCCGTCGGGCAGCGGCCGCTCGGCGGCCTTCTGCTTCAGCGAAGGCACCAGCGTCGGCGGCCGCCAGGTGCCGTCGGCGATGGCGGCGGCCACCGACGCCATCGACAACGGGCTGGCGGTGATCCTGGCCTGGCCGAACGCCTCCGCCGCCAGCTCCGCGTCCGTCTCCGCCTTGGGGAAGCTCGCCTTGGTGGCCGGCACCCCGATGTTGAGCGGCTGGTTGAAGCCCACGTCCTGGGCCACGTCGAGGAGCTTGTCCGCGCCCAGCTTCGACTGGGCCAGCGGCGCGAACGTGGTGTTGCACGAGTGAGCGAAGGAATCCAGGAACGACAGCGACCCGAACTCCTCCTTGTCCGAGTTGCGGATCTTCAGGCCGCCGACGGTGGCGTACATGGGGCACGTGACCGTGTCCTGCGGCGACATCCCCGCCGCGAGCAGCCCGATCGCGGTGACGGCCTTGAACGTGGAGCCCGGCGGGTAGCGGCCGTCCAGCGCCCGGTTGAAGCCGCCCTGGTTGTTGACCACGGAAAGGATCTCGCCGGTCGAGGGCTTGATCGCCACCATCGACGTCGGCTTGTCCATGTCCTTGACCGCGTTCACCGCGGCGGCCTGCACGTGCGGGTCGAGCGTCGTCTGCACCGGCTCGCCCTCGGTGCCCTTGATGGTCGTCAGCGTCTTGCCGCCGAGCTGGATGTCGGTCGCGGGAGTGCCGGCCAGCTGCTTCTGGAACGTCTCCTGCAGCCCGTCCCGGCCGACCGCCTGCCCGACCTTGTAGGCGGAGCCGAGCTTGGCCACGTCCTTCTTGGTCGCCTTGTCCAGGTAGCCGACGAGCTGCTGCACCGACCCGCCCACCGTGCCGTCGTCGATGCGGCCGCCGTCGGCGTCGGTGATCTCGGCCCGCTGCGGCCAGCGCGTCTTGATCCCGAACGTCGCTCCCGCCGTCATCGACGGGTGCAGCGTCGTGGGCGCCCAGTCCACTTTCCAGGCGCGGTCGGCCACCACCAGGTCGATCCGGCCGTCGTAGGTCCACTCGCCGATGTTCTTCAAGGTCAGGGTCGCGGTGTACGGGACGCGTGCCATGCCGTCGCCCTCGGTGACCTTGCCCAGCCGGATCGAGGTCCGCTCCACCGCGAGCGCCCTGCGCTGCTGGTCATAGCCGCCGAGCTGCTGCGCGGTGGCGAGCTCCTTGCCCATGGCGGACCAGTCGCCGGCCTGCCACGCGGCGGCGAAGCGCTGCGCGGTCTCGGCCGGGGTGCCGCGGGTGTGCAGGACGTAGTAAGCGCCGCCGGCCGCGGCGCCCACGCCGAGCACGGTCGCGGCGGACACGATCGCGATCGTACGGCCCCGCGCCACTGATCAGCCCCCTTGTCCTTGACTGGCCTAGTTCGACCCGTTGGATGCCTTGACGCTCGCAGCATAGACCGGGACGTACTCCTGCCCGGAGAGCTTCTGGATCGCGGCCATGATCTCGTCGGTGACGCGGCGCCGGTCCTGCGCCTTGGTGTGGTCGCCGGTGAAGCGCATCGGCTGGCCGATGGCGATGCCGATCTTCGCGGGCCGCGGCACGCTGGCGCCGACCGGCAGCACCTTCTCGGTGCCGCTGAGCGCCACCGGCAGCACCGGCGCCCCCGTCTTGAGCGCCAGCCACGCCACCCCGACCTTGCCCCGGTAGAGCCGCCCGTCGGGGGAGCGGGTGCCCTCGGGGTGGATGCCGAACAACTCGCCTCGCTCCAGCAGCGCGGCGGCCTCATCCAGCATGGTCTGCGCGGCGTGGGCGCTCTCGCGGTCGATCGGCAGGCTGCCCCCCAGCTTCATGAAGAACCCGGAGACCGGGTTGCCGGAGAAGTATTCGTTCTTCGCGGTGAACGTCACGTGCCGCGGCAGCAGCGCGGGCAGCAGGAACGAGTCCAGCATCGAGAGGTGGTTGGCGGCCAGGATCGCGGGCCCGCTCCTCGGCACGTGCGCCGCGCCGGAGATGTGCGGCCGGCACATCGCGTGAGCGAGCGGCGCTGCGGCGAACTTGACCACTTGGTACAGCAACAGGCTCTCCTGGTTGATCGGGCGATCGGCCACCCCACCATAAGCCAGGCGCCTCGCAGGTGAGCGGGGCGCCTGGGAAGACGTTAAGGCCGATGTGGCGGTCGCCTCCTCGGCGAGATGCACAACACGGCTCCAGCCGAACGGTATTCCGTGAAGGCGGTAATTTGCGGCCCGGGGGACACTAACCACATCGGCATCTTGAGTTAAGCACACGGGTCGGCTCCGGAGGTAATCGTGCCCTCCGCATGGGCGCCCCGTGACCCGCGTGCCGCGCCTCCGTCACGTCCTCGTCCAGTGCGGCTGCGCGACGTCGAAGACCCGTTGCTCGCGGCCGCGCAGCGCCACCTCGGCGAACTGCCACAAGATGGCGCCCGTCGGCGCGTGGACGACGATCGAGGGGCCCAGCGGCATCTGCAGCTGCTCGCCCTCCCAGCGCGGCACCCCGGGCGCCAGGAACCGCTCCAGCGGCACCGCGTGCACCGAGGCCACCTCCCGCGGATCGGCCACCGGCTCCTGCCTGCCGCCGAACGCCACCACCGGCGTGATCACGAACCCCGAGTCGGTGACGAAGTCGTCGAGCAGCCCGGCCACCTCCACCTCGGTGACGCCGGTCTCCTCGGCCAGCTCCCGCAACGCCGCCGCGACCGGCAGCTCCCCGTCGTCCAGCCGCCCGCCGGGCAGCGCCCACTGCCCGGGATTGCGGCCGTGCGGCGCCCGCTTGATCAGCATCGTGTACGGGGCGGCCTCGGCGTCCTCCAGCACGCACACGGTGACGGCGGCCCGGCGTATCCCCCCGGCCGGCGGCACCTCACGGCGGTCGAACGCGGCCAGCCGGGCGGTGATCTGCGCACGCAGCGCGTCAATCGGCGACGACAGCACGTTCCCAGGATCTCACGGCGCTCCCGCCGCGCGGCTGAAGGGCTCACGCCGCCCCGCGCGGCAGCCGGACGGTGACCCGCAACCCGCCCTCGGGCCGCGCCACCGCCCCGACCTCGCCGCCGTGCGCCGCCACGATGGCCCGCACGATCGACAACCCCAGCCCCGCTCCCTTGTACGAGCGCACCCGATCTCCCTGCATCCGGCTGAACGGCTCGAACAGATCGTCCACCTCGTACGGCGGCACCTGCGGCCCGGTGTTCTCCACCGCGATCACCGCCATCCCGCCCTCCCGCCGCAGCGCCAGCCAGATCTCGCCGTCGCGCACGTTGTACTTGGAGGCGTTCTCCAGCAGGTTGAACACGCACCGCTCCAGGAACAGCGGATCCCCTTCGACGAGCACCGGCCGCAGGTCCTGGTGCAGCGTGACGGGCCGTTTGCGCGACTGCAGGTCGATCTGCTCCAGCACCACCCGCACGACCTGCTCCAGGTCCACCGGCCGGCGCGCGGTCAGCTCCTGCTCCGACTGCGCGAGCAGCAGCAGCCCCTCGATGAGCCGCTCGTAGCGGGCGTTGGTGCCCAGCAGCGCCCTGGCCAGCGCCCTGAGGTCCGCCGAAACCGCCGGCTCCTCCAGCGACACCTCCAGCACCGTACGGTTGATCGCCAGCGGCGTGCGCAGCTCGTGCGAGGCGTTGGCGATGAAGCGCCGCTGCCCCTCGAACACCCGGTGCAGCCGGTCCAGCATCGCGTCGAACGTGTCGGCCAGCCGCTTGACCTCGTCCGGCGGGCCGCGCAGCCCGATCCGCTCGTGCAGGGTGCTCTCCGACAGCCGCTGCGCGGTCTCCGTCACCCGGTCCAGCGGCCGCAGCGCCCGGTCGGCGACCGCGTACCCGAGCAACAGGGCAGTGATCCCCACGAGGATCAGCGCGAGCAACGACCAGCGCACGAGCCGGCCGAGCACGCTTTCCGCCCGGCTCTCGATGTCGCCGGCGAACCGGATGACCTTGAGATCCGGGGGCGGCGCCTCCCCGGCCAGCGGGGCCCTGCCGACCGCGGTGACGAACTCCTGCTCCATCGCCTGCGCCGTGATCAGGTACGTGATCCACAGCAGCAGCGCTCCCGCCACGAAGAACAGCCCGCCGTACAGCAGGGTCAGCCGCAGCCGCAACCGCCTGCTCTGCCACCAGGAGATCAAAGCCGATACCCCTTGCCCGGCACGTTCTGGATCGGCGTCGGGACGCCGAGCTTCTTGCGTAACGACGTGATCGTGACCCGCAGCGCGCCCGTGCCGGGGTCGGCGTGCTCGTCCCACACGCTCTTGCGCAGCTCGCCGGAGGTGACCAGCCCGCCGCCGGCTTCCAGGAGGACACGCAGCACGTCGAACTCCTTGCGGTTCAGCGACAGCGTCCGCCCGTCCCTGGTGACCGTGCGGCGGGCCGGGTCCAGCGTGATCCCGGCCCGCTCCAGCGGCGCCGACGCCGCGCGCGGCGCCCGCCGGGCCAGCGCCCTGACCCTGGCCACCAGCTCGGCGAACGCGAACGGCTTGACCAGGTAGTCGTCCGCGCCCAGGGCCAGCCCGTCCACCTTGTCGCGGATCTGGCCCGCCGCCGTCAGCATGAGCACCCGGCCGCCCCCGCCGCTCGCACGCAGCCGCCGGCACACGTCGTCGCCGTGCACCTCGGGCAGGTCCCGATCGAGCACGACCACGTCGTAGTCGACGTACGAGGCCATGTCGAGGGCGTCCTGCCCGTCGTAGGCCACGTCCACGGCGATCGCGTGCAGCCTCAGCCCGTGCGCGACCGCGTCCGCCAGCCGTTCCTCGTCCTCGACGACAAGCACCCGCATCGCCGCCCCCCTTCCTCGGCCACGAGCGTGACGGATCACGTGTTAGCCGCAGGTAAGCGCAGTTCCTGCTGCTTGTGGCGGGCTGCTGGACGCAGCCCGCCACAAGGGCTTATCCGGTTCTAGCACCCGTTCGGCTGGAGTAGGGCCGTGCCGGGGGAAGGACCCACGGCGCTGAGGAGCGAAAGCCCATGACCCCAAGGTTCTTTCTGGCCGCCGTCCCCCTCGCGCTGGCGCTGGCCGCGTGCGGTGGCACCGCGGCCAAGGACGACGGCGTCGCCAGCGCGAACGGCGGCACCTCGCCGGCCGCCCCCGCGGCCTCCCCGTCGGCCAAGACGGACCCGCAGGCGGCGGCGCTGCAGTTCGCCAAGTGCATGCGCGAGCACGGCATCAACATGCCCGACCCGAAGATCGACGAGGGCAACTTCCAGATCAGCCTGCCCCGGGGCGTGACCCCGGAGAAGGCCGAGAAGGCGCACAAGGCGTGCGAGCACCTCATCGAGTCCGCCATACCGGAAGGCGAGAAGCCCAGCGCGGAGGACCACGACCAGATGGTCAAGTTCGCGCAGTGCATGCGCGAGCACGGGATCGACATGGCCGACCCCAAACCGGGCGAGCCGATGCGCATCAAGATGAGGGGCGGCTCGAAGGAGAAGATGGAGGCCGCACACAAGGCCTGCGAGGAGCACGCGCCAGGCGGAAAGGGCGGGAGCTTCACCAGAGGGGGCAAGCCGTGAGCAAGGGCCTCCTGCTGGGCGGCGGCGCCGTCCTGGCGGTGGCCGCCACGTGGACCGCGGTGGCGGTCATGAGCGACCCCGGCACCGGCGCCGCCGCGCCGACCGCGTCCCCCGTCCCGGCCACCGCCGAGATCACCAGGCAGGACCTGGTGGAGACCAAGACCGTGAGCGGCTCGCTCACGTACGCGGGCGAGCGGCAGCTCAGCTCCGGCGCGTCCGGCACCGTGACATGGGTGGCGGGCCAGGGGACGGTGATCCGCCGCGGCCGCCCGCTGCTCAAGGTCGACCGCAAGCCGCTGGTCCTGATGTACGGCAAACTGCCGCTGTACCGGACCCTGCAGCGCGGCATGTCCGACGGCCCCGATGTCGAGCAGCTCGAACGCAACCTCAAGGCGCTCGGCTACGGCGACTACCTGACGGTGGACGACCACTTCAGCTACGCCACCGAGCAGGCCGTCAAGGAGTGGCAGGAGGACCGCGGGCTGGCGGAGACCGGGCAGGTTGACGCCGCCCAGGTGGTGTTCCAGCCCGCGGCCGTCCGCGTCACCGAGGCCAAGGCCGATGTCGGCGCCAAGACGGCGCCGGGGCAGCAGGTGCTCACCGTCAGCGGCATCCGCCGGCTCGTGCACGTGGACCTCGACACCGGCGACCAGTCGCTGGCCCGCAAAGGCGCCAAGGTGACCGTGACGCTGCCCGGCGGCGAGCAGGCGAACGGCACCATCACGTCGGTCGGCACGGTCGCCGAGACCTCCGGCCAGGAGCAGGACGCGAGCACCACCATCGACGTCGACATCACGCTGGCCAAGACGCCGAAGACCAAGCTGGACCAGGCGCCGGTCGAGGTGGAGATGCAGAGCGAGCGGCACGAGAACGTGCTGGCCGTGCCCGTGGAGGCGCTGCTGGCGCTCCGCGAGGGCGGCTTCGGCGTCGAGGTCGTCGAGGGGCCGGCCACCAGGATCGTGGCGGTGGAGACCGGGGCGTTCGGCGGCGGGATGGTGGAGATCGAGGGCGAAGGGCTGGCCGAGGGCATGAAGGTCGGGGTGCCCGCCCCATGACCGCGATCGTGGAATTGGCCGACGTGACCAAGACGTATCCCGGCGACGTGCATGCGCTGCGCGGGGTGGACCTGACCGTCGCCTATGGCGAGTTGCTGGCCATCGTCGGGCCGTCCGGATCCGGCAAATCGACCATGCTTCACATGATCGGCACGCTCGACCGGCCCACCACCGGCACCGTACGCGTCGCCGGGCACGACATCGCCGCCCTGTCCGACCGCGAGCTGTCCGCACTGCGCTCGCGTTACATGGGCTTCGTCTTCCAGCAGTTCCACCTCGCGCCCGGTGTCAGCGCGCTGGACAACGTGGCCGACGGCCTGCTCTACACCGGCACCAACCGCCGCGTCCGCCGCGAGCGCGCCGCCGCGGCGCTGGAACGCGTCGGGCTCGGCCACCGGCTGCGGCACAAGCCGTCGGAGCTGTCCGGAGGCGAGCAGCAGCGGGTGGCGGTCGCCCGCGCGGTGGCCGGGGACCCGCCGCTGCTGCTGGCCGACGAGCCCACCGGCAACCTGGACTCGAAGGCCGGCGCCGATGTGTTGTCCGTCCTGTCCGCCCTGCACGAGTCCGGCACCACGATCGCCGTCATCACCCACGACTCCGAGATCGCCGGCTGGTGCCACCGCCAGGTACGCCTGCGCGACGGTCTGATCGTCGACGGCCACGACCACGACGACCGGGGACCGGTCGAGCTGCTGAAGGGAGCTGGGCGATGAGGCGCGGCGAGGGGCGGCCGGCCACGGGCGAGCGGCTCGGGGCCGGGCGGCAGGCTACGGGCGAACGGCTCGCCCCTGGGCGGCTCAGCGCCGGCGACGTGCTGCGGGTCGGGGCGGCTGGGCTGCGGGCCCGTCCCACGCGGGTGATCCTTTCCGCGCTCGGCATCGCCATCGGCATCGCCACCATGATCGCCGTGATCGGGATCTCGTCGTCCTCCCGCGAGCAGCTCCTGCGCCAGCTCGACAAGCTCGGCACCAACCTGCTGACCGTCACACCGGGCCGGACCATGTTCGGCGAGGACGCCAAGCTTCCCACCACTGCGCTGGCCATGGTGCAGCGCATAGGCCCGGTCCGCACGGCGGCCGCCACCGGCAGCGTGGAGGCCAGCGTACGGCGCACCAACCACATCCCCGAGGCGGTCACCGGCGGCATCTCCGTCCAGGCGGCCAGCACCGGCCTGCTGACCACGCTGGAGGGCGCCGTGGTCAAGGGCGCCTGGCTGAACGACGCGACCGCCAGGCAGCCGGCCGTCGTGCTCGGCGCCGCGGCGGCCGAGCGGCTCGGGCTGGCCAGGACCGGCGTGCAGGTGTGGATGGGCGGGCGCTGGTTCACCGTGATCGGGATACTCGGGCCGATGCCGCTCGCGCCGGAGATCGAACGCTCGGCCCTCGTGGGGTTCCCGGCCGCTGAGGAGCTGCTCGGGTTCGACGGCTACCCGACGACCGTCTACGAACGTTCGTCCGACGAGTCCGTGGAGTCGGTGCGGGCGGTGCTGCCGCGTACCGTCAATCCGTCGAACCCCGAAGAGGTCACGGTCAGCAGGCCGTCGGACGCGCTGGAGGCCAAGGCCGCCGCCGCGGGCGCGTTCACGAACCTGCTGCTGGGTCTGGGCGCGGTCGCGCTGCTCGTGGGCGGGGTGGGCGTGGCCAACACCATGGTCATCTCCGTGCTGGAACGCCGCAAGGAGATCGGCCTGCGCCGCTCTCTCGGCGCCACCCGGGGGCAGGTGCGGCTGCAGTTCCTGTCGGAGTCGCTGCTGCTGTCGGCGCTTGGCGGGGTGGTGGGCGCGGTGCTCGGGGCGCTGGCCACCGCAGGGTACGCGGTGTCTCGGGACTGGCCGCCGGTGGTGCCGCCGTGGGCGATCGGCGGCGCGATCGCGGCGACCCTGCTCATCGGGACGGCCGCGGGCATCTACCCGGCCATGCGAGCGGCCCGCCTGTCACCCACCGTCGCCCTCTCCACCACCTGACGGCCACGGCCGGCGCCCGGTCGGCATGGCCACCACCCGGCCGCCGCTGACGTGAGGGACCGACCAGGTGGATCGCCGGGGCTGCCGTCTGCGGGAGCGAGCCGCCGGGCGGGAGCCGTCGTCTGGGGGAGCGGGCCGCCGGGTGGCCGGATCGGGCGGCGCGTTGCCGGCCAGCGCGGCGCCTCGCTCCCTCAGGAACCGGTCGTATTCGCCCCACTTCTCGTAGACGCGCTTGCGCTCTTCCGCGCCGGCCTCAGCCCAGGGGCGTTCGTCTCCCACGACGAAGAACACGGACTTCATGGTTTCCTCCTCTTGGGTCGCAACCATGACGCACGACCGAGGCCGGAATCGACACCGCCAGGGAAAGTCTTTCCGAGAAGTCAGGACACGATGCTCTCGAGGGCGAAGCTGAGGACGGTGCCGACGACCATCCCGGCGCCGGCGGCCGCGGCGGCCCACTTGCCCAGCGGTTCGCCCTTCGCATGGCCGGCGATGCCCAGCGCGATGCCGGCCAGGCCGAACAGGATCGGGCTGAACAGCACGGACACCGCCGCGCAGACGAACCCGACGATCGACAGCACCTGATCGATCGCCCGCCGGCCGGGGGGAGGACGCCGCGGTGGCTGCGCGCCGGTGCGCCGGTCGTCGCCCGGGGGCGAGTCCTGGGGCGAGGTCACGGACGGCTCCTCTCCGGAGGCGGGAACCACATCACACACCGGAGCGGGTGCCGTGTCGAGCCGCATCCGCCCATCTCAGGCGGTGTGTTCCGGGCGGGTCAGCGGTGCCGGGAGCGGGCGCGCGTGCACGACGTCCAGGCGGGAGACCGCTCGGGTGAGGGCCACGTAGAGCCGGTTCAGGCCGCGCCGTTCGGCCGCGGCGATCGCGGCGGGCTCTGCCACGATGACGTGGTCGTACTCCAGGCCTTTGGCCAGCGACGCGGGCAGCACGCTCAGCCGCCCGGCGAGGTCGAGGCCGTCGTTCCACAGCGCGGACGTCAGCGCCTCGACGGCGGCGTCGGCCGCGATCACGCCGATCGAGCCCTCGAATCCGAGCGCCTCGCGCGCCGCTGCGACCACCCCCGTCTCCAGGTTCGTCACGCGGGTCAGCCGCAGCCGGCCGTCCGAGCGGTACGAGCGGGTGGCGGGCACGTCCACGCGCAGGGCCCCAAGGAGCGTGTTGGCCAGCTCCACCACCGCGGCCGGCACCCGGTAGCCGGTCGTCAGCGCGATGACCTCGCCGTCGGGCTTGCCGAGCAGCGCCATGCGCTCCTTCCACGACGTGGCCGCCCAGGGTGTGGTGCCCTGGGCCAGGTCGCCGAGCACGGTGAGGGAGCCATGCTCGCTGCGCCTGGCCACGGCGCGGCACTCCATGGGGGACAGGTCCTGGGCCTCGTCGACGATGACGTGGCCGTAGCCGCGTGGGCGCTCGATCATGGCGGCGATCTCGTCGAGCAGGACCAGGTCGGCGGGGGTCCAGGAGGCGCTTTTGACGCTGCGGGGCGGCTGGAGCCAGGTGATCGCCGCGCGCTCGGTATCGGTGAGCACCCCCTTCGCCGGATCCCGGCCTCCACGCTCCTCTGAGGTGGTCGTGGCGGGGGTGGGGCCGCGGAGGAGGTCGTACAGGAGCTCCTCTGGCTTGACCGGCGGCCATACGGCGTCCAGGGCCGGGGTGACGGCGCGGCCGATTCGCCGGAGCCAGGCCGCGTTCGCGGTCTGGCCACGAGCCTCGGCCTGGCGTCGGATCGACGCCACCACCCGGGCCCGTACCCGTTCCCGCCCCACCCCGTACGGGAGGGACTCGCGCCGCGTGTCGTCCACGATGCGCCGCAGCTCATCCTCCTGGACGCGCCACCGGGAGGAGCCGTCGGCCACCACGACCGGCTCGACCGGTTTGCTGATCCGCCCGTACACGGCCCTGCGCAGCACCTCGGCCATGCGGGCGTCGTGCTTGACGATCGCCGTCGCCTCGCTGTCCGCGGCCGTGACGGGGACGGTGGCCAGCAGCCGCTCCAGCGTGGTCTGCTCCACGTCCACCTCGCCCAGCGCGGGCAGCACCGCGGAGATGTAGCCGATGAAGGCCCGGTTCGGGCCGAGCACCAGCACGCCGCTGCGTTCGAGCCGCCGGCGGTGCGCGTACAGCAGGTAAGCGGCCCGATGCAGGCCGACCGCCGTCTTGCCGGTGCCCGGCGCGCCCTGCACGCAGATCGAGGCGTTCAGGTCGGCGCGTACGAGGTCGTCCTGCTCGGGCTGGATGGTGGCGACGATGTCGCGCATCGGGCCGACGCGGGGGCGTTCGATCTCGGCGGCCAGGATGCGGCTCTCGCCCTGCTCGCCCTGTTCGAGCCGCTCGTCCTCGTACGAGGTGAGTAGGGTGCCGGACCAGCCGAAACGGCGGCGTACCGCGACGCCCTGGGGGTCGCGGGGGCCCGCCCGGTAGAACGCCCGCGAGACCGGCGCCCGCCAGTCGATCACCACGGGAGGGCCGCCGTGCTCGCCGGAGATGTGCCGCCGGCCGATGTGGTACGACCGCCCCCGATGCTCGGCCGAGCCCTGGCCGAAGTCCAGCCGCCCGAAGAACGGCGGCCCCTCCGGCTCCTCGGTCAACTCCTTCAGTTCCTTCGCGAGGCTCTTGAGTTGCCGTCCCAGCCGCTCGGCGGAGTAGCGGTCGCCGGCCACGGTCTCACCGAGGATCACGTTGTTCCGCGCGCCCTCCAGCATTCTCCGCAGCCCCGCCCGGCACCGTTCGACGTGCTCCCGCTCGTCGTCGAGCGTTCCCATCACACCTCCGGAAACTGTTAACTCGGTTAAGAGATTAACCAGGTTAACACTTTGGTAGAGTGTGCTCATGACGGGACTACGCGAGCTCCAGCGCCGGCGCGTCCATGAAGCCATCTCCGCGGCGGCGGTCGCCCTCTTCCTGGAGCGCGGCTTCGACGAGGTGCCCGTGACGGAGATCGCGGCGGCGGCAGGAGTGTCGAAGCCGACGCTGTTCAAGTACTTCCCGGCCAAAGAGGACCTGGTCCTGCACCGGATCGCCGACCACGAGGGCGAGGCGGCCCGCGTGGTCAGGGGGCGGGCCTCGGGGGAGGTGCCGCTGGAGGCGCTGCGCCGCCACTTCCTCGACGGGCTGGCCGGACGCGACCCCGTCACCGGGCTCAACGACCATCCCGAGGTGATGGCCTTCCACCGGATGGTGTTCTCGACGCCCAGCCTGGTGGCCCGCCTGTTCCAGCACATGTCGCGGGACGAGCGGGCCCTGGCCGAGGCGCTGGGGGAGAGCATGGACGACCTGACCGCCTCCCTGCTCGCCGCGCAGGTGCTGGCCGCACAGCGGGTGCTGGCCCGGCGCAACTGGCAGCTCCTGGCCGAGGGGCGGCCGCTGCGGGAGGTGGAGCCGGAGGCGGTCCGCGCCGCGGAGCGGGCGTTCGCGCTGCTGTCAGCCGGTAGGCGCTGACGGGGCGGGTTCAGGCCAGAGGGCGGGGGGTGGGGAGGCGGAGGCGGTCGACGGCGTCGCGGCGGGTGCGTTCGGGGCGGCGGTCGTAGCGGGCCGTGGTGGCCGGGGACGAGTGGCCGACCAGGGCCTGCGCCGTCGCCAGGTCCACCCCCGCGTCCAGCAGCTCGCCGATGAACGTGCGCCGGAAGTCGTGCGCCGTACGCCGCGCCGCCCCGGCCGCCCCGAGCCGCCGCGCCAGGATGTCGGCGATGCCCTGCCCGGTGAGCCCCACCGGGCGGCCGTCGCGCGTCCGCACCCGCCCCGCCTTGCTGATCGGGCTGAACAGCGCGCCCGGCGCCGCCCCGCGGACCGCCAGCCACCGCTCGACCAGACCGATCGCGTCCGTCGTCAGATACACCAGGCGTTCCTTGTCGCGCTTGCCGCGCACCCGCAGCGACCGCGCGCCCGGATCGTAGTCGGCCAGCGCCAGCCCGCCCAGCTCGGCCCGCCGGCACCCCGTGGAGTACAACACGGCGATCAACGCCGCGTCGCGCACCCCGGCAGGCGAGTCGTCGCACACGGACAGGGCCGCGCCGACCACCTCCGGCGGCACGTGGTGCCCGGTCGGCAGCCGGCTCTGCCGTACCGGAGCCAGATCGGAGGCGCGGGCGAAGTCCTCCGCGCTGGTCTGCCCGAGCCGCCACGCCTCCTTCAGCACCCGCCGCAGCGCCACCAGGTGCTTGTTGACGTACGCCGCCGACCACCCCTGATCGGTGAGCATCGTACGGATGCGCACCGTGTGCTCGTACCGCAGCAAATGCCACGGCTGCCCCGCGCCCGTGGCCGTCTCGTCGCCGGTGAGGAGGCGGGCGAGCCGGTCGAGGCAGCCGCGCATGGTGCGGCGCGACTCCGGGCTGGTGAGCGAGTCGAGGTAGACGTGGTACGGGTCGCGCGCCGGCTCGACCGGCGGCGCGGCCACATCCGGCACGGCGGGTACGGCAGGCAGGCTCACCTGGACGATCTTAGAACGCGCTCATCCCAGAAGGGCCACGCCTTCCAGGAGCCGGTTCACGTCCGAGCGGTCGTTGTAGGGGACCAGCCCCGCGCGCACCGCGCCGCCCGAGTCGCGGATGCCGAGCGCGGCGGTCAGCTCCCAGGCGTAGTTGTGGCCGTTCCAGACGTTGACCCGCAGCCCGGCCAGGTGCTCGGCCACCTGGCGCGGGGTGTGCCCGGCCACGGTGAAGTACGCGGTGGCGGTGCGCCTGGCCGGTTTGCCGTACACGGTGACGTGCGGCATCGTCTCCAGCCCCGCCAGCAGCTCCGCGAACAGCTCCAGCTCGTGCTCCTCCGCCGCCGTCATCGAGGCGAGCAGCCTTTCGCGGCGGCTGCCGGAGCCGGGGACCATGGACGCCAGGTGATCCACCGCCGCCGTCACGCCCTCCAGGTCGGCGAAGGCCGCCGTGCCCGTCTCGAACCGCTCTGGCACCGTGTCCGGCGAGGAGGCCAGCTTGTCCGGCCGGAGCGTCTCCAACAGCGCCGGGTCGGCCACCACCGCGCCGATGTGCGGGCCCGACCACTTGTAGGCGCTGGTGGCGTAGAAGTCGGCGCAGAGCGCGCGCATGTCCACGGGGCCGTGCGCGGTGGCGTGCACGCCGTCCACGTACATCAGCGCGCCCGCCCGGTGCGCCAGCTCGGCGATCGCGGGCACGTCCGGCCGGGTGCCGAGGATGTTGCTCGCTGCCGTCACCGCCACCACCCGTGTACGTTCGCCGATCAGGTCCGCGTACTGCTCCACCGGCAGTTCCCCGGTCACCGGGTCCACCTCGGCCCAGCGGACGGTCGCGCCGGTCTGGGTCCACGGGCGGACGTTGGCGTCGTGGTCCAGCCTGGAGACCACCACCTCGTCGCCGGGGCCGGCGATCGCCCTGGCCAGGCGGTAGGTCAGGGTGGTCATGTTCGGGCCGAGGATCACCCCGCCGGGGTCGCCGCCGACCAGGTCGGCCACGGCCGCGCGGCAGGCCGCCACGATGGCGTCGGAGCGGTGACTGGCCGGGAAGGCGCCGCCCACGTTGCCGATCCCGCTGCGGTAGGCGTCGGCAATCGCGTCGATCACCGATCGGGGGGTTTGGGTGCCGGCCGCTCCGTCGAGGTAGGCGTAGCCGTCGGTCAGGGCGGGGTAACAAGCGCGTACCGCATTAATGGGGAAAGGCATGATATGTAGATGCTCACCCTTCGGGACCTCAACCGTGCCACCTTGGCCCGTCAGTATCTCCTCAAACGCCACAAAGGGGATGTTACCGACGTCGTGCACGGGCTGGCCGGGCTGCAGGCGCAGGAGCCGCGTCCGCCGCTGGTCGCGTTTCGCGGGGACTTCGTCGAGGTGGTTGCTCCAGGTGCGAAGGGGAGGGGTTCGAGCGCGATCACCTGCACACGGCTCTGCACACCCGCACGGTGGTCCGTGCGACCATGTGGCGGGCCACGCTGCACATGGTGACGGCCAAGGACTTCGCCGCGTTCCGGCCGCTGCTCGCGCCCATGCCGGCCGCCGCCGCGCGCCGCTTCGACGAGGTGGACTTCGACGCCGTCGTGGCCGCCGCCGACCGGCTGCCGGCCGCGGGGCTCATGACGTTCAACGAGCTCCGGCCCGTACCCGGCGGCCCTGGAGACCCTGATCGAGCGGTACCTGGCGGCCTTCGGCCCCGCCGCCCCCGCCGACGTGCAGACCTGGTCGGGGCTGGGCGGCCTCAAGCGGGTCATGTCCGGGATGGACCTGGAGCGGCTCGCCGGCCCGGACGGCAAGGAGCTGTTCGACCTGCCCGGCGCGCCGCGGCCGGGCGGCGACGTGCCCGCGCCCGTGCGGTTCCTGCCCGACTTCGACACGCTCGTCCTCGGCCACGCCGACCGCACCCGGGTGGTCGCCGACGCGTACGGAGGGCAGGTCACCACCAAGAACCTGCGGGTCAGGGCCGTCTACCTCGTCGACGGGTTCGCGGCGGGCACCTGGCAGATCAAACGCTCGGGCAAGAAGGCCAGGCTGCTCGTCAGCCCGTTCACCTCGGCGCCGCTGGAGCCGCTGGAGGAGGAGGGGCTGCGGCTGCTGGCGTTCGCCGAGCCCGACGCGAGCGCGCTGTCCCTTGAAGTGGCGGACCCTTGAAGAGATGGGCGCAGTCTGATTGGTTCGGTGCGGAGGTGTCCCCCATGCCGCAGCTTTCCGCCCTGGACGCCCAGTTCCTGCATTTCGAGACCGCGACGAACGTCGCCAACATCGCCGGCCTGGCCATTCTCGACGGCGACCTCAACCGCGCCGACCTGCAGGACCTGCTCGAACGCCGGCTCCCGTACGTGCCCTCCCTGCGGCGCAAGCTGGCCCAGGTGCCGTTCGGGCTCGACCACCCCTACTGGGTGGAGGAGGACGATCTCGACCTCGACTACCACGTACGCGAGATCGGCCTGCCGCCGCCCGGCGACGACAGGCAACTCGCCGAGCAGGTCTCCCGCCTGCACGCCCGCCGCCTCGACCGCGGCCGCCCGCTGTGGGAGATCTACCTGATCCACGGCGTGTCCGGCGGCCGCATGGGCCTCTACACCAAGATCCACCACGCGGCCGTGGACGGCATCGGCGGCGCCGACGTGCTGGCCGCGCTGCTCGACACCAGCCCCGAGCCCGCGCCGCCGCCCGCCGCCGCGCCCGAGCCGGAGGCGCCGCCGCCCGGCCGCGCGGAGATGGTGGCGCGCGGGCTGGCCAGGCTGGCGATGAACCCCGCCCAGGCGGTGCGGTTCGCGGCCCGGGCCGTGCCGCACCTGGACGAGATCCCCGTCGTGTCCCGGATCCCGGGCAGCCAGCTCGTCTCCGGGGTCGCCCGCAAGCTCGCCGGCGCGGGGCAGGCGCCTGAGCTGCCGACGCTGCCCGCGCCGCGCACACCGTTCAGCGGCCCCGTGTCCCAACACCGGCGTTTCGCGTTCGTGTCGCTGCCGCTCGAGGAGATCAAGCAGGTCCGCAAGGCGTTCGGGGTCACGGTCAACGACGTCGTCATGGCCGTGTGCGCGGGCGCGCTGCGCAGGTGGCTGGCCGCGCACGGCGGCGTGCCGAGCCGGCCGCTGGTGGCCGGGGTGCCGTTCTCGCTGCGGGAGGCCGGCGTCGAAGGGCGCGGCAACCAGGTGACGATCATGACGGCGCCGCTGGCCGTGCACGTCGCCGATCCCGTCGACCGGCTGTACCAGGTGCGGCAGGCCATGCACCGGATCAAGGACAGGTTCTCGCTGGCTCCCGCGCGATGGTTGCGCGAGTTCAGCGAGTCGATGCCGGCCGCGCTCATGGGGCTGGCGTCGAGATCGGCGTTCGGGCTGGTGGGGGAGACGCTCCCGCCGATCAACGTCATCGTCTCGAACGTGCCGGGGCCCCAGTTCCCCCTGTACGTGTGCGGCGGGCGGTTGCTGACCCACTACCCGGTGTCCGTGATCACGGATGTGAGCGGCGGCGTCAACATCACCGCGTTCTCCTACGACGGCTCGCTCGACATCGGCGTCGTCACCGACCGGCGGATGGTCCCGGACGCCTGGGAGCTGACCCGGCACCTGCGCGCCGCCTTGGAGGAACTCCGCGACGCCGAGGCCACCCTGCCCCACTGACGGTTGCATCGCGGAACGGTCCTTGCCGCATTGATGTCTAGGCTGGGCGCATGATCCTGAATCGCCGGGTGCTCAACCGCACCACGCTCGACCGCCAGCTCCTGCTGAGCCGCGCCGCCATCACGCCCGCCCAGGCCATCGAGCGGCTGGTCGCGGTGCAGGGGCAGGAGATCGACGCGCCGTACATCGGGCTGTGGACGCGGCTGGCCGCCTTCACCCAGGACGACCTGGCCTCGCTGCTGTACGGCAAGCAGGTGGTACGCGGATCGTTGCTGCGCGGGACCCAGCACCTGGCGCTGGCCGACGACTATGTGTGGATCCGGCCGATCGTGCAGGTGATCCTGTCCAGGACCCGGCAGGCGGCCTTCGGGCGCGTGACGCGCGACGTGGACCTGGAGGAGCTGGCCACGCTGGCGCGCAAGCACCTGGCCGGGCGCACGCTCACCCGTCCCCAGCTGCGCGATCTGCTGAGGGAGCGGTGGCCCGATATCGAGCCGATGGCGCTGAGCTGGTCGGCGCAGGCGCTGGTGCCGATCGTGCACACGCCGCCGAACGGGATCTGGGGGACCGGCGGGGCCACCCCGTTCACGCTGGCCGAGGAGTGGCTCGGGCGGCCGCTGGACGGCACCGGCTCGGTGGAGCGGCTGGTGGAGCGGTATCTGGCGGCGTACGGGCCGGCGAGCGTGATGGACGTGCAGATGTGGTCGGGGCTGACGCGGCTGCGGGCGGTCGTGGAGGGCATGCCCCACTTACGGAAATATCAGGACACCGAGGGTCGCGTCCTCTACGACCTGCCCGACGCGCCCCTCGCCGAGGAGGACGTGCCCGCCCCCGTACGGTTCCTGCCCTGGTTCGACAACCTCATCGTCGCCTACGCCGACCGCGGCCGGCTGATGACCGCAGAGCAGCGCAAGGCCGTGTGCGTCGGCGCGGTCATCTACCCCACGTTCCTCGTCGACGGAACTGTCGGTGGCATGTGGGACCTTAAGGACGGCGTGCTGACGGTCGAGCCGTTCCATCCGCTGCCCGACGGCGTGATGGAGGAGCTGGCCGCCGAAGGGGCACGCCTGATGGCCTTCGCCGGTGTCGAGGAAGGGAGCATCGCATGGCTACCGCCCAGGAGCTCTACGACGACCTGATCGCCGAGCACCTCACCAGGCCCGAGGTGAGCGTGGGACGCATGCTCCACGCGGACGGACTCAAGGTCGGGGGAAAGGTCTACGCGTTCTTCTCCCGGGACCGGGTCGTGCTCAAGCTGCCGGCCGCGCGGGCCGGGGAGCTGGTAGGGGAGGGGACGGCGGAGGTCGTGCGGATGGGGTCGCGGCAGATGCGGGAATGGGTCGCGTTACGGGAGCCCGACGAGGTGGTGTGGCGGAGCCTGATGGAGGAGGCGGCGAGCTACGTCGAGAGCCTGGGCCGCTGACGGGACCGGCCCACGTCCACGGCATGCCGCGTGCGCCGCTGTGGCGTCAGCGGCGGGCGTAGTCGCCGATGGCCGGTTCCAGGAGGTCGAAGACGTGCTGAGCGCTCTCGGTGAGCGCGGCGGCGATCGTGTCGTCGCTCTCCCCGGCCAGGGTGCGGCTCTGCAGCTCGCGGAAGAGCAGCCGGTCCGCCGCCGCGAGCTGCGCGGCCACGGCCCGCGCGGTGAGCCGGCGGTCCTGGCCGCCGGTGGGCCGGAGAGCGTCTTGTCCAGGTTGGGGTGTGTCCTGTCCGGGCAGGGGAGCGTCATGCGGGGAGTCCGGCGCGATCGGCTCGGTGGCGAGCTGGGCCGCGAGCGCTTCCTCACGCTGGTCGTGCAGGTCGCGCAGGCGGGCGACCAGCGTCGGGCTGTCGGCGATCATCCGGGCGAAGTCCTGCCTCGTGAAGCCGATGATCGGATCGCGCCGCTCCAGCGCCGCCATGTACGCCCGCCGCACCGCCCCCAGCGCCGATTCGCCCGGCTCGCGCCCCGAGACCGCCTCGGCCAGCCCCGCCACGAAGACCTCGTGGTGGTCCAGCGCCAGGTCCTCCTTGCGGGGGAAATAGTTCGTCACCGTCATCTTCGCCACCCTGGCCGCGGCGGCGATGTCGGCGATCGTCGTCCGGTCGAAGCCACGTTCCAGGAACAGTTGGGTAGCGTGGTCGGAGATGGCCTGCCTGGTCTCTCGCTTCTTCTGTTCCCGCAAGCCCAAGGTGTCGATGCTCATAGCCACAGTCTTCCATAAATTTTTAGGTTCGACCTGATTTTAGGTTGACCAAGCCCAAGGTTCAACCTAAAGTTAGGTGCGACCCAAGATTAGTGCGTCCATCCAACGCGAGCGAGGAGAGAGTTTTGTCCGAAGCAGCAGAGGTTCTCGAACTGGACGACAACATCGCCGGCGGCGGCGCGGCCGTCGGCGCGGACTCGGTGAAGGCTTACCTGAAGGAGATCGGGCGCGTCCCGTTGCTCACCGCCGAGCAGGAGATCGACCTGGCCAAGCGCATCGAGGCCGGCCTGTTCGCCAGGGAGCGGCTGGACACCGAGCCGGGGCTGCCCGCCGATCTGCGCGCCGATCTGGAGTGGATCGCCGACGACGGCGAGCGCGCCAAGAGCCGCATGCTGGAGGCCAACCTGCGGCTGGTGGTCTCCATCGCCAAGCGCTACACCGGCCGCGGCATGCTCTTCCTGGACCTCATTCAGGAGGGCAACCTGGGCCTGATCCGGACGATCGAGAAGTTCGACTACCGGCTCGGGTTCAAGTTCTCCACGTACGCGACCTGGTGGATCAAGCAGGCCATCACCCGCGCCATGGCCGACCAGGCCCGGACGATCCGCATTCCCGTCCACATGGTGGAGCTGATCAACAAGGTCGCGCGGGTGCACCGCCGCCTGCAGAGCGACCTCGGCCGCGAGCCCACCCCTGAGGAGATCGCCGCCGAGACCGACCTGGAGGTGGCGCGGGTCGTCGAGGTCCAGGGATACGGCCGCGAGCCGGTCTCCCTCAGCACGCCGCTGGGCGACGAGGGCGACAGCGAGTTCGGCGACCTCATCGAGGACACCGAGGCCGTCTCGCCTGCCGACGCGGTGTCGTTCACGTTGCTCCAGCAGCAGCTCAACGCCCTGCTCGACCAGCTCTCCGAGCGCGAGGCGGGCGTGATCAGCATGCGGTACGGCCTGGCCGACGGCCAGCCGAGGACGCTGGACGAGATCGGCAAGGTCTACGGCGTCACCCGCGAACGCATCAGGCAGATCGAGGCCAAGACGATGTCCAAACTCCGTCACCCGTCCCGCGCGCTGGCGCTGCGCGACTATCTCAGCTGACCCCAGCCGAATGGCGATCAATGCCCGGGGTGCCGCACAGGTGATCTTCCTTGGGGGTGGCGGCACCTTTATGGGTGGATCTGGAGGGAAATTTCCGCTCGCCTGGAGAAAGGCCGCGCAAAAAAGAACTCAAGAGTGTCGCATTGGACCTTTGACCGGCAGGGTGGCTGGCCTAGATTCCCAAGCGTGAAACGCACCCGCTCCAGCGTCGTCCACCAGGCGGCCTACGCGTTCAAGAATCCCCACAAGATCGTGCCGCACCTGCGGCGGCTGGCCCGCGACACGTGGTTCAGGCTGCGCACCCGCGATCACGTCGCGTACTACCGGGCGGTCATGAAGTCCGACACCGCGCGCGACCCCAAGGGCGCGGTCGGCTCGCACACCCACAAACGCTGGCTGGCGCTCGGTCGCATGCAATTCGACTACCTCGTCGAACACGGGCTCAAACCGGAATGCCGCATGCTGGAAATCGGCTGCGGCAACCTGCGCGCCGGCCATTTGTTCATCGACTACCTGCACACCGGAAACTACTACGGAATCGACATCTCGCCCGACATCCTCATGGCGGCGCAGGACACGCTCGTCCAGCACGGCCTGGGCGACAAACTTCCGTATCTGACCCCGGTCCGCGATCTGCGTTTCGCGTTCCTGCCCGACGGGCATTTCGACGTCGTGCACGCGCACAGCGTGTTCTCCCACTCGCCGCTGCACGTCATCGAGGAGTGCTTCGCGCACGTGGGCCGCATCATGAAGCCGAACGCCTGGTTCGACTTCACCTTCGACCGGACCGAGGGCAAGGAGCACCAGGTGCTCCGCGAGGACTTCTACTACCGCACCGAGACGCTCGTGGCCCTGGCCGAGAAGTACGGGTTCACGGCGACGTTCATGGAGGACTGGGAACGCCTTCCGCACAAGCAGTCCAAGATCCGGATCACCAAGTCCGCCACGTGAAAACCGTGTGCACACGGGCGGGGCGGGTTTCTAAGGTTGGGGTGTGAGAGACGTACGGTCGTTGCCCAAGGCCCACCTGCACGTTCACCTCGAAAGCACGGTGCGGCCGGAGACCGCGCGCGAGCTCGGCGGATCTCGCGAGCCGGAGAACGGGTTCCGCACCTTCAGGGAGTTCGGCGACGCACGGGCGCGGGTGCGGGAGCTGCTGCGCACGGTCGAGCATTTCAGGCGGATCGCGGTGGAGTTCTGCGAGGACGAGGCCGCGCAGGGCACCCGCTACGTGGAGGTGACCTTCACCGCCGCCTCCCACGGTGAGCGGCTGGGGGCGCCGGAGATGCCCCTGGAGGCGGTGCTCGAGGGGCTGACCGAGGGCGGGGCCAGACACGGCATCGAGTGGCGGGTGCTGCTCGACCACTCCAGGCGGCGGCCGGTGGAGCGGATGTGGCGCACACTCAAGCTGGCCACCCGCTACGACGCCGTGATCGGCCTCGGACTGGCCGGTGACGAGGCCCACCCGCTCGCCCCGTTCGCGGAGGTGTGCGATGCCGCCAGGGACGCGGGGCTGCGCCTGACGCACCACGCGGGGGAGGCGGCCGGCGCGGCCAGCATCCGGGAGGCGCTCGACGTAGGGCACGCCGAGCGGCTCGGTCACGGGATCCGGGTGATCGACGACGACACGCTGGTGGCGGAGGTCCGCGAGCGCGGCATCCCGCTGGAGGTCTGCCCCACCTCCAACGTCCTGCTCGGGTTCGTCCCCTCGTTCGCCGCGCACCCCTTGCCGCGGCTGCGGGCCGCCGGGCTGGCGGTCACGGTCAACACCGACGGGGAGACGGCGCTCGCGGACGAGTACGCCCGCCTGCGCGACGTCTTCGGCTACGACGACCGCGACCTGGCCGATCTGGCCCTGGCCTCGATCGAGGCGTCGTTCGCCCCGGAGGCACTCAAGTCCCGCCTCCGCACCGAGGTGGAGGCCTGGCTCGAGCCGTCCCCGTGACCGGCCGGCCACCTCCCGACGACTGTCACGCCGCAGCCCCCGCGCCGGCGCCTGCCGAGGGGCGTTGCGACGGAGCAGTTCAGCTGCCCCCACCCGCGGAGGGCAGCCACGCAGAAGATCCCGTCTCCGCAATATCGAGACCAGCCGCATCGCCACACCCGCGTTCTTCACCATCGCGCGCTGGCCGACGTGCTGGGCATCTCACTCGACCACCTCGCCGACCGCTCCACACCCGAGTGACCGTTCCGGTCCCTGAAGGGTTCCCGGCCCCGCCCATATGCCGGTTTATTGCACCTTGACTGATGTCTTTTCTCGCTTTTTGCCGCCTGTCTGCGGCGGTGTTGGGATAGCCCGGGAAGCTCCCCTCCCGCGTCCGCGGATCGCGGGAGATTGCCTGGTCAGAGCCGAAGGTCGACTACCTAGGAACATGTCCTATTTGTTCAGACCTGCGACCGCTGCGCCGCCCGCGGCTCGCGCCGCTGCCCTGTTCCTGGTGCTCTGCGTCTCCCTGGCCCTCGTGCCCGGGTCGGCGCTCAACCCGGGCACGTTCTGAGGGCGGCTACGCGCGGGCCAGCCGGATCACGGCGGCCCCCAGCGGCTCCAGCTCCACCTGCCCGGACACCGCCTCCCCGGTGAGCAGGTCCGTCCCCTCCCCTCCTACGGGGACGGACGCGCCCAGCTCGCCGCTGTGGTTGAGCAGGAACACGTACTCGTAGGCGTCGTCGCCCCGCACCGAGCACTCCACGTGGGCGGGGACGCCCTCGAAGTGCCGGCGCACGCCCGCCGCCTCCACCGTCTCCGCCACCAGCGCGTCGAAGGCGGCCTGCTCCAGCAGCGTCGCGACGTAGACGACCCGGCCGGCGCCGTACCTGTTCTCGACCACGGCGGCCCGGCCCGCCAGCAGCCCGTCGGCGTACGCCGCCAGGGCCGTCCCGGTCTCCAGGTGCAGGTCCTCGCGCCACCAGGTGGCGCTCGCGCGCCGCCCGTCGGCGAAGTCGACCGCGAACTCCTCGTGCGGCCGCGCCGGCCAGTACTCGTCGATCTTCGCGCCGATGAGCTCCCGGAACGCCCCTGGGTACCCGTTCGGCCGCACCCGGTTGTCCCCGTCGACCACGCCGGAGAAGAACGACATGAGCACCGTCCCGCCGTTGCGGGCGAACTCGGTGATGCGCCGCACGCCCTCGTCGTCGATCAGGTACGCGTTCGGCACCACGAGCACCTTGTACGACTCCAGCGCCGACGCGGCGGACACCACGTCCACCGGGTAGTGCCGCTCCCACAGCGGCGTGTAGTGCCGCATCACCGTGTCCGTGTAGCTGAAGTCGTTACGCGGCAGGCCGAAGACCTCCTCCAGCCCCCACCAGCCGTCCCAGTCGAACAGGATCGCGATCTCCGAGCGCGAGGTCGTGCCCGCCACCGGCGCCAGCAGCTCCAGCTCCCGCCCGAGGTCGGTGATCTCCCTGAACGTGCGCGAGTCCGGCCCGGAGTGCGGCACCATCGCCGAGTGGAAGCGCTCCTGGCCGCCGCGGCTGGCCCGCCACTGGAAGAACATGACCGAGTCGGCGCCGCGCGCCATCGCCGCCAGCGAGCCGAGCCGCATCCGCCCCGGCTCCTTGACCACGTTGAGCTTCCACTGGCTGACGGCGCTGCTCGACTGCTCCATCAGCATCCACGGCTGCCCGCCCTTGAGCGAGCGGAACAGGTCGTAGTTGAAGGCCGCCGACACGTGCGAGTCGGCCTCGGCCGGGTTCGGGTAGATGTCGAGTGCGGCGGCGTCCTCCTCGGGGGCCCACTTCCAGTAGTCGGCGTGGCGGAAGAACCGCATGAAGTTCGTCATGACCGGGATGTCGTCGCGGAAGGAGCGCACGATGTCCCGCTCGGCGATGTAGCACTCCAGCAGCGCGTCGGAGGTGAAGCGCTTGAAGTCGAGGCGGCGGGTGGGGTTCATCCAGGTGCGGGGGATGTGCGGCACGTCGATCTGGTCCCAGTCGGTGTAGATCTGGCCCCAGAACCGGGTGGTCCACGCCTCGTTCAGCGCGTCGAGGTCGCCGTACTTGCGCCGCAGCCAGCGGCGGAAGTTGACCGCCGCGGCCTCGTTGTACGCCGTCGGCCCGTACTCGTTGCTGATGTGCCACATCGCCAGCGCCGGATGGAACGAATACCGCTCGGCGAGCTTGGTCGTGATGTTCGCCGCGTACTCCCGGTAGATCGGCGACGACGGATCGTAGTGCAGCCGGTTCCCGAAACCGAACGGCTGCCCGTCCTCCCTGATCGGGAACACCTCGGGATGCAGGTGGGTGAGCCAGACCGGCGGCGCCGCGGTGGGGGTGGCCAAATTGACGCTGACGCCGTTGTCGTGGAGGAGGTCCATGACCTCGTCCAGCCAGCCGAACGTGTACTTGCCCGGCTCGGGCTCCAGCGACGCCCACGCGAACACACCGAGCGAAACGGCGTTCACGCCGGCCTCGCGCATGAGCCGGACGTCCTCCCGCCAGACGGCAGGCTCCCACTGCTCGGGGTTGTAGTCGCCACCGAAGGCGAAACCTTTGACGCGGCTCCTGAACGCGTCCATGCGCGTCATCTCAACACTCCTGTCGATAGTTCGGGGCTCGCTCAGCGCCGGTCGATCGAGACGGTGGTCAGCCGCCGCTCGGCGCCGGTGATCTCGCGTACGGGACCGGTCAGCGTCACGGTCCGCTCCGCCACCACGTCCGCGACCGAGCGGCGGACGGATACCCCGACCTCGCCGGGCTCGACGATGCGCCGCCCGTCCCGGCCCGTGAACGCCAGCAGCCGCACCGGCACGTCGAAACCGACGCGTGCGCTGTCACCGGGGTCCAGCTCGACCCGGGCGTACCCCACCAACTGGGCGACGGGCCTCGTCACCGAGGCGACGCGGTCGGCGGCGTAGACCTGGACGACCTCCGCGCCGCGCCGCTCGCCGGCGTTGCGCACCGTGACCGAGCAACGGATGGAGTCTGGCGCCGCGTCGGCCGCCAGATCCTCGTAGGCGAAGCGCGTGTAGCTCAGCCCGTGGCCGAACGGCAGCACGGGGGCGGGGTCGATGTTGCTGACCGAGCCGGCCCCGCCCAGCCTCGGGTGCAGGTAGCTGTAGGGCTGGCCGGCGCTCGCGCGCGGCAGGCTCATCGGCAGCCGGCCCGACGGGTTCACGGCTCCGCTCAGCACGCGGGCGATCGCGCCCGCGCCCTCCTCGCCGGGGAAGAACGCCTGGACGACCGCCGCGGCGTCCCTGACGATCCCGGGCACCGCGTACGCGCGGCCGGTCATCAGCACCACCACGGTCGGCGTGCCGGTGGCCAGCACCGCCTCGGCCAGCTCCCGCTGGGCGCCGGGCAGCTCGAGGTCCTCCACGTCGCACCCCTCGCCGGAGGTGCCCCGCCCGAACAGTCCCGAGCGGTCGCCGAGCACGAGGATCGCGACGTCGGACCCGGCGGCCAGCCGGGCGGCCGCCTCGATCCCGGTCCGGTCGCCGTCGTCCACGCCGGTGCCCCGCTCGGTGACGAGGGTCGCGCCGGGCAGTTCCTCCCGCAGCGCCTCCAGCAGCGTGGGCGCGGCGATGCCGGGCTCGGTTTCGCGGAGCTCGGGGAAGTGCGGCAGGACGTGCTGGACGAAGGAGTAGCAGCCGAACAACGCGGCGAGGTCGTCGGCGTTGGGGCCGACGACGGCGACCCGCTTGCCTGCGGCGTCGCCGAGCGGCAGCAGGCCGTCGTTGGTCAGCAGCACGATCGACTCCTCGGCCAGGCGCCGCGCCACCTCGCGCGAGGCGGGATCGTCGAGGTCGATCGGGCCGGTGAGCGCGGCCGGCTCGTAGTCGTCGTCGAGCAGGCCGAGCGCGGCCTTCTGCCGCAGGACCCGGCGCAGCGCCCGGTCGATCAGCGACTCCTCGATCCGGCCCGACGTGACGGCCTGCTTCAGGGGCTCCAGGTAGGTCACGCCGGTGGGCAGCTCGACGTCGATGCCGGCGCTGAGCGCCTGCACGGCCGCGTCCTCGGCGTCGGCGGCCACGGCGTGCAGCGTGTGCAGGAAGGCGACGGCGAAGTAGTCGGCGACGACGGTGCCGTCGAAGCCCCATTCGTCGCGCAGGACGCGGGTCAGGTAGTGGGCGTCCGCGGCGACCGGGATGCCGTCGATCTCGGCGTAGGAGTTCATGACCGAGCCCGCGCCCGCGTCCCGTACCGCGACCTCGAACGGGAACAACAACGTGTCGGCCACCTCACGGGCGCCGGCGTGCACCGGCGCCAGGTTCCGCCCCGCGCGGGAGTTCGAGTAGCCGACGAAATGTTTCAGTGTGGCGATGACGCCCGCCGACTGCAGGCCGCGCACGTAGGCGGCGCCGATGGTGGCGACCTCGTACGGGTCCTCGGAAATGCACTCCTCGACCCGGCCCCACCGCTGGTCGCGGATGACGTCCAGCACCGGCGCCAGGCCCTGGTGCACGCCGAGCGCCCGCATGCTCTGCCCGATCCGCCGCGCCATGTCCGCCACCAGATCGGGGTCGAACGACGCGCCCCACGCGGGCGGCACCGGATACACCGCGGCCCGCCACGCCGCCAGCCCCGTCAGGCACTCCTCGTGCGCGAGCGCGGGAATGCCGAGCCTCGTGTGGTCACGCAGCCACCGCTGCCGTGCCGCCAGGACGCGGCTGGCCTGCTCCGGATCGACCGGCCGGGTGCCGTAGTGGCGGGTGATCTGGCCCAGCCCGTGGCGGGCGAACGCCTCGAACTCGACCTCCTCGCCCTGCATCGCATCCTGTAGCGGCGCGACGACGCCCTCGTCGCGGTTGACGTTCAGCCACAGGCCGACGAGCTGGGCGAGTTTCTCGTCGAGCGACATGTCCGCGAGCAGTTTCTCGACCCGCCGCGATCGGCGTTCGGCGGCCTCCGACGTCGGCTGCTCAACACGTGCAGGCATACACCCTCGATTGGTCGGAAAGTTTCTGGCTAGCTTTCCGAAAGATTACCGTGACATTGCCGATTCGTTACGGTAGGCTGCGGTCCGCAACCCTGTCAACAGCCCCCTTGGATCAACAAAAGACCGCCGATCGGCCCAGTTCAGAGGGCTGACTGGCTTTCACGTGATTTTCCGAAAGTTGTCACTCGCCGGTGTCAGCCGGATGGCGGCACCGCGGCAGCGGGAGGTTCTGTGTCCCGAGCGACGCTCGCCGACGTCGCGGCGGCCGCCGGAGTGTCGGTGCCGACGGTTTCCAAGGTCCTGAGCGGCAAGAAACACGTCTCGGCCGCCACCAGGGACAAGGTGCTCGAAGCCGTCCGAGCCTTCGGCTACGAGGCGCCGCGCCCGCCGAGCACGCCCCGGGTCGGCATGGTCGACCTGCTCATCGACGGCCTCGGCTCGCCGTGGGCGCAGGTCCTCATCAAGGGCGCGGAACGGGCGGCGGCGCGGTGGGGGTTCTCGCTCGTGGTGACCTCGTCCGCACGCCCCGACTTCGACCTGCGGCGCTGGATCGGGATCATGCGCAAGCGCGGCACCGACGGCATCGTGCTCGTGCTCTCCCGGCACCAGAAGGACGAGATCGCCGCCATCGGCGAGCTGCTGCACGTCCCCCTCGTGCTGCTGGACCCCGTCGGGCAGCGCGACCCGCGCATGTCCACGGTAGGGGCCACCAACTGGTCCGGCGGCGTCATGGCGACCACCCACCTGCTCGAGCTGGGGCACACCCGGGTGGGCTTCATCGGCGGGCCGCTCGACGTGCAGTGCACGCTCGACCGGTACGAGGGCTACCTGGCCGCGCACCGCACGTTCGGCATCGACCCCGACCTCGAACTGACACGCTACGGCGACTTCCTCGTCTCCGGCGGCAAGCGGTTCGGCGGCGAACTCCTCGACCGCGACGACCCGCCCACCGCGATCTTCGCCGGGTCCGACCTGCAGGCCGCGGGCGTCTACCAGGCGGCCGCCGAGCGCGGCGTCCGGGTCCCCGGCGACCTGTCCGTGGTGGGGTTCGACGACTCGCCGCTGTGCGAGATGTTGTCGCCGCCGCTCACCACCGTGCGCCAGCCGCTCGACGACATGGCCAACGAGGCCGTGCGGCTCATCTCCGAGGAGCTGACCCACCCCGGCGGGCCCGCGGGAACCCGCATCGAGCTGGCCACCACGCTGATCGTCCGCGCCAGCACCGAGCGGCTGCCCTCATAGCAGACCGGTAAGCGCGGGAAAGATGAATTCTCCTGCGTGACCCCCTATCCTGATGCCCGGCACGGTCATGATCCCCGTCACCCAGAGGACGGACGCCGGTGAAACCTGGCTTTCTGATCAAGGACCCGCGCAGTCGTGCCCGATTACGGCTGAGCGGCGCCAGCACCACGCAGGAGCGGCTCGCGTTTCTCAACGACGCGAGCACCCGCATCGGGAGCACCCTCGACCTGGAGCAGACCTGCCGCGAGGTCCTGGACGTGGCCGTGCCGCGGTTTGCGGACACCGGCGGGATCATGGTCCAGGAACGGCTCATCACCGAGGGCGAGTTCCCCGTCCGCCCCACCGACGGCACGGCTCTCGTCCGCCGCGTGGCCACCGCCGTGGCGGCCGAGAACCCCTGGGATTGGGACACCGCCTTCCCGGTCGGCGAGGTCGTCGTCTACCCGCCGCACCTGCCGCAGGGCCAGGCCATGGCCACCGCCAAGACCGTGCTGGTGCCGCGGCTCCCCCAGAGCGTCGGCGACGACCACACCAAGGCGTTCGGCCGCGAGATCATCGCCAAGCTGCTTCCCGGCTGCTCCTTCCTCGTCGCGCCGCTGCTCGCCCGCGGCAACGTGCTCGGCTTCTTCGTCCTGCTCCGGCAGGCGGTGAGCGAGCCGTTCCAGGAGGCGGACGTCGCGCTGGTCGAGGAACTGGCCGCCCGTACGGCGATCTGCATCGACAACGCCCGCCTTTACAGCAGGGAGCGGCGTACCGCGCTCATGCTGCAGAGCAGTCTGCTGCCGAGATGCCTGAAGACGCCGCCCTGGCTGGAGGTCGCCTACCGCTACCTGCCGGCCAGCGACCTGGCCGGGGTGGGCGGCGACTGGTTCGACGTGATCTCCCTGTCCGGCGATCGCACGGCGCTCGTGGTCGGCGACGTCATGGGGCACGGGGTACGCGCCGCCGCCACGATGGGCCAGCTCAGAACGGCCACCCAGACCCTGGCCAGCCTCGACCTGGACCCGCCCGAGCTGCTGTTCAGGCTCAACCGGGTGGCGCAGCAGCTCGACTCCGACCAGATCGCCACCTGCGTCTACGCCCGCTACGACCGGGCGGCGGGCACGCTCCAGATCGCCAGCGCCGGGCACCTGCCTCCCGTGCTCGTCCAGCCGGCCGGCGTGGCCGGCCGGCTCCCGGTGCTGCCGGGGCCGCCGCTCGGCATCGGCGCCGAACCCTACGAGATGTACGAGACCGCCCTGCCCGCCGGCGCCATGCTCGCCCTCTACACCGACGGGCTGGTCGAGGGCCGGGAGTGGAACATCGACGAGGGTCTCGACAAGCTCTGCGCGCTCCTGACGGGCCCGCCGCTGGGCATCGACCGGATCTGCGACATGATCGTCCGCGCCCAGTGCCCGAACAGCGAACGCGACGACATCGCCCTGCTCCTGGCCAAGGCGGTGTGACCACCCTGATTCTGTCGGTCGCGCCTGCTTTGCTGATCCGCGCGGACGCACAAGATCGGCTTTTGAAAGGGGGTGCGATGGACGCGGAGGACCGTTTCTGGGACATGGTCGAGGAGGCATGGGCGCCCCTCGGCGAGGAGGTCGGCCGGGCACGACAGGCGCTGACGGACCGGAGCCCCATCGACCGCGCGGCGGTGACCGGCGGCTCCGACGACGGCTTCCTGTACGCGCGCCGCTTCATCGTCGCCATGGGTCGCGACTTCTGCAGCGGAATGCTCCGCAATCCGGATGTCAGATCATTGAGCGGGGTGTGGAGACCGCCACGGATGAGGCATGGGACGTGGTGGTACGCCAGGCGGAGGTGATCGGCCGGCTGGCCGCCGAGCCACGACTGGGATTGGCCGTTGCGGAATCGGCGGCGGACAAGCTGGGATCTCGCGGCGTCAGGTGTACGTGCTGCTGGGCCGGTGGCGTGCGGGCGAGAGCGTCGTGTCGGACCTGCTTTCTCCGGCGCTCCAGCGGCGGCCGGGGGCGAGACCGGTTGCCAGCGGCGGTCGAAGCACGGGTACGCGATCATGTGATCCATGTCGATCCCCCAGGACCCGCCCGTACCCGCACCACCGCAAGAGTCCAGCCATTCACGAACGGCTCGCCGGATCGGCTGCCTAGCCCTGCCGTTAGTGCCGCTCCTGCTGCTCGCGGCGATTGTCATGGCGCCGGTGTGGATCAATGACCACCGGCTGGCGCGCATGGTGGACCGCATCCAGGAGTTTCCGCTGCCGCCCGGAACGGACTTCGGGTACTTCGACCCGCAGGTCGAGGTGAGCGGCGACTCCGGCGACTGCTGGTACACCATCCGCTTCGAACTCTCCACGGACCGGCCTGTCCAAGAGGTGCTGAACCACTATCGCCAGGCGAAGATCGAGGACCCCGACGGAGACCTCGGCGACTACGGGGTCGCGGGCTGGACGCCATTCGACGAGCCCGGCACGCCCGTGGATGGCACCTCCGCCACAAAATCATTGATCATCGACCTGGACGGGATGTACGACGACACCTGGACGGACATGCGCTGCTGGTGAGGTGGCGGGCCGCTCGCGTGCTGAGGCGTACGACCGAGAACGCGTTTCATGATCCGCCAGGGCATCCTGGCCTCCATTCTCGCGGACCCGCGCTCGGCCGTTTCGCCTCCTCCCATGGTGTCCGTTAGGGGAACGCTCAACGAGACAACCTGAGACGTAAGCATCGGCCCGGCCGACCTGTGTGAACGCTGTCTCATATAGGCAGTCCGCGAAACTGTTCGGTGACGGGGGGCCAAGCGGTCCGGTTTGCGGCCCGACCGGAACCAACCGGGCCCGGCCCGGCCTTGAATCAGGCCCTGCCGGCTGTCCGGTCCGGCGACACGCTGGTGGTGCCCAAGCTCGACCGGCTTGCCCGCTCCGTTCCCGATGCCCGGGTCATCGGCGACACCTTGGTCGCGCGGGGTGTGCGGCTGTCGCTGGGCGGCAGCGTCTACGACCCGTCCGACCCGATGTCGAAGATGTTCTTCAACATGCTGGCGGTCTTCGCCGAATCCGAGGCCGACCTGCTGAAGATGCGCACCCGCGAGGGCATGGCAACCGCCCGCTCACGCGGTCGGCTCAGGGGCCGAGCACCCAAGCAGACCGCGCGCCAGCAGGCCGAACTGGTGCGGACGCACGCCACCGGTGACTACACCATCGCCGAACTGATGGAGGTGTTCTCGGTCGGCCGTGCCACCGTCCACCGCGTCTTTGAACGCGCCGCCGTCAGCCCAGCCGCCAGAGCCGAGGACGCTGCGCCCGCGTCCTGATCCCGCTCCGGCAATCGAGCGTTTCCGGGAGGGCCTCAATCATGGGAGTCTGTGCGGCATGCGTCCTTCGCGGATCTATGTCCGCGGGCTGCCCCTGCCCGTTTTGCTTCTCGAACTGCTGGCCGCGGGAGGCTGGCCGCCTCCTGGTGACGCTGCGCTGAGCGCCGTCATGCCGTGGTTTGAAGACCCGGTGGACGTCCTGACGGACGTCGACCAGATGCGTCGTGAGTCCCGGGCCTTGGACTGGATGAGCGAGGATCCGGCCACCGCCGATCATTTCCGGCTGGCGCGGGGCGGCCAGTCCACCGATCTGGTTGAGCTGCCTTGGCTCGACACCGATCTGGCCGTGCTCATCGCGGTCAACCGCCGTCCTGGGGACGACGTCGCCATCGCCCTTGATTACCGCCGCGGGAGCGGTGATCCCGCCGTCGTCGCCTCCGATTGGTGGACAGACCCACAGCAATGCGCCTGGCGGGTGGTCGCGCCGACGTTCTCGGCTTTCGCCGCCACCTTGGGCGTCCACGGACGGCGCCGCTGTCGGTACGTGGGCCCGGACGAACTCCGCGTTCAAATATGGTCGGACGGAACGGGATATCCGATCACCTCCCACGGCGATTTGGCCACGTGGCTCGCCCGGCAGGACGGCCACGAGCGCCAGGAGCCGTTCACCTTCGTCATCGACGAGACCACGACACTTCGCCTCGCCCCGCGGCGGAGCGAGCACGTCGTCTGCGCCGGCGGAAAGCCGGTACTGAGTGCCGGCGAGATCACGTTCACACGGAGCGGTGACGCCTGGCGGGTCAGTGAGATCAGCAACCAGTCGACCGGCTACTGCCCCGACGTCTCCTCATGGGCCGACGTCCAGACCGCTCTCGACGACGCCGGCCTCGATCACCCTGGGGCCTTTACCTTGCCGATCGTCTTCCGCCGCTGCCTCCACTGCGGGCAGCTCAACATCGTGAAAGACGATCACTTCAACTGCGCGTTGTGCGACGAGCCATTGCCTACCGCCTGGAACGCGGACATGCCTGGCGAACCTGAGGCTGGACCGGAGGACGCGGTGGCCGTCTGCGACGTCGTCGCGGGAACGGTCGTGGAGGACGAAGGGCCGTTCGGGCCACGGATACGGCTCGACGGAAACCTCGCATCGATGCCCGCGCACATCAGGGACTTTCCCTGGCGTGGAAGCCGGGCCGATGCGGTCAGGGTTGGGCAGCGCGTCACCGCTGAAGTCGTCTCCGTCGATACGGCCGCCGGGCGGATCTGGCTGTCCTTGGCGGCGACCGAGCACCCGGAGCTCTGGACGTTCCTGAAGGGGCTGCGTGCAGGGGACGTGCTCACTGGCCGGGTCGCCGACATCCAGAACTTCGGTGTGTTCATCGCCCTGGACGAAGGCCCGCTGCACCCCACCTACGCCGGCGTCGGGTTCGTGACGATCCCCGAACTGTCGTGGAAACGCTTTGAGCAGGTGGCCGACGTCGTCCGTACCGGGCAGCGAGTCCGCGGTGAAGTGCTCGCCGTCGATACCACCAACGGCGAAGCCAGGCTCTCCCTCCGTGCCCTGCAGCCGGATCCGTTCCAGTCGTTCGCTGACAATGTCGGGGTGGGACACCGGCTCCCGGGCACCGTCACCAAGATCGTCCCGTTCGGGGTGTTCGTCGAAGTCGCGGACGGCATTGAGGGGCTCATCCACAAGGGCGAGCTCACCGAGGTCCCGATCGATGGACTCGAGCAGATCGTCCAGCCAGGCGACACCGTCCAGGTCTTTATCATCGACCTGGACCGTGACCGGCGCCGCCTGCTCCTGTCACGCACACGCGCCGCCCATGACCGTGTGGGCGGGTCGGCATGAGGCGCCGCCACACCACGTTCGATCGGGACATGGCCGCGCTGTCGGCGCAGGGCGTTCACCGAGATTCACTGCCCGGCCGGGGGCGTCCGGCGCAGGTCGGAGGACAGCTCCCTGATGAGGACCTCGGCATCCTCAAGACCTTCCTGCACCGCTGACCTCTCCACAGAATCGGCCGATGACCGAGCATGAGCAGCCCCGAACCAGCAACGCCGACCCGCATGTCAGAGAAGATCTCCGGAGGGGCGCGGCGCTACAGATCATCCGACACCGACAGGTCACCGAGGGACACCAAGCAGCTCGAGCCGCGCTGGACGACGACGACCCAGCTGTCCGTGCCGCGGCCATCAGCGCCCTGCGCGCTCTCGCGATCCCGGATCTGCCCGACGTTGCCCGAGCGCTACTGCACGACCCCGCCGAAGAGGTCACCACGCGCGCCGTATGGGCCCTCCATGACTCTAGTGATATGACGGTCGCCGATCTGGCACCGCTCGCCTCATCCCCACATCCGGGCCTGCGCGTCACCGCGATTGACCACCTCCGGTACGCGGTCGGTCCAGGAGCCGACGAACTCCTCTCAACCGCGCTCAGTGACGAAAAGCCGGCCGTGCGCCGGACTGCGGTTCCCGGACACCGGATCGGGAATCTCATGTGAGTCCTGCTCGAACACCGCCGGCTGGCCCTCCTGACCCACGCCAGGATCACGCCGCACGAACCGCAGCCGGCCCGGCTGCCCGAGGTCTCAGGGACAAAGTCGCAGGTCAAGCCGAAGACACGAGGAATCCGGCGTGAGCGGGTCGGCCACGTGCGCGAAACCGGCGGGTACGTCGACGCGCAAGGCGCCTTGCGGACGGGAAAGATCCTTGAACGAACCCGAGACCAGGTCAGGAGACGAAACAGTGGAGAGCGAAGGCCGGCCCGTGCCGGATGGCGCCGGCGGGCGGGCGCGGCCGCTGCGCGGCCTGCGGGTGGTCGAGCTGTCCAGCTACGTGGCGACGCCGCTCTGCGGGATGACGCTGGCTCAGCTGGGCGCCGACGTGATCAGGGTCGAGCCGGTCGGCGGCGCGGTCGACCGTACCCGATGGCCGCTGGCCGAGAGCGGCACGAGCCTGTACTGGTCAGGCCTCAACAAGGGCAAGCGGGCCATCGAGGTGGACCTGGCACGCGAGGAGGGCCGCAGGCTCGTCGCCGACCTGGCCGTACGCGCCGGGATCGTGGTCAGCAACGCGGACCGGTTCCCCGAGCTGACATACGAGGCGTTGCGGGCGCGCCGCCCCGACCTGATCCACGTGCTGCTCACCGGCCGCCGCGACGGCGGGGCCGCGGTGGACTACACCGTCCAGGCGGCCACCGGATTTCCCCTCCTGACCGGCCCGCCGGACACCGCCCAGCCGGTCAACAGCGTGGTGCCGACCTGGGACCTGGCCGCCGGGCTCTACCTGGCGGCCGGGCTGCTGGCCGCCGAACGGCACCGCCTGCTGACGGGCGAGGGCCAGCAGATACGTCTCGCGCTCGAAGACGTGGCTCTCGCGACCGCCGGAAGCCTCGGCTACCTTGCCGAAGCCCAGCTCGGCGGCACGCCCAGGCAACGTGACGGCAACCACGTCTACGGCACCTTCGGCCGCGACTTCGCCACCGCCGACGGCGGGCGGCTGATGGTCGTCGCCCTCACCCCACGGCACTGGCGGGACCTTCTCGCCGCGACCGGCCTCACCGACGTGGTCACCGCGCTGTCCGCCGCGCTCGGGGCGGACTTCACCGAGGAGTCACAGCGCCACCGGCACCGCAAGGTGCTCGGCGAGCTGCTCGCGGGCTGGTTCGAGGCGCACACCCTGGCCGAGGCGGAGGCGGCGTTGCGGGACACCCGGGTGTTGTGGTCGGCGTACCGGAGCTTCGCCGACCTGGCCCGCCTGCTGCCGCAGAACCCGCTGATGGCGCGGCTCCACCAGCCGGGGGTCGGCGAGCACTGGGCGCCGGGATCACCGCTGGTGATGGACGGGGAGCAGGCGGGCCCGGCGGCGGCCCCTCTGGTGGGGCAGCACACCGGCGAGGTCCTGCGCGACGAGCTGGGCCTGTCCGCCCCGGAGCTGGCGAAGCTGCGGGAGGACGGCATCATCCGAAGCGGGGAATGACGGAGCGGAGGACGAGCATGAGCACACTGAGCGAGGACGAGCGGGACATCGTCGCCCTGGCCGGCGAATTCGTCGACGAGCGGGTGCGGCCGCGGGTGCGGGACTACGAGTCGGTGGACAAATACCCCGCCGAGTTCATCGAGGAGATGAAGAAAATGGGCTTCTTCGGCCTGCTGGCCCCCGCCGAGCACGGTGGCGCCGACGTCAGCGCCGCCTGCTTCGCCAGGGTGACCGAGGAGCTGGCCCGTGGCTGGATGAGCCTGGCCGGCGCCATCGGCGGGCACTCCGTCATCACCTACTTGATCCGCGCGTTCGGCACCCCGGACCAGCGCGAACGTTACCTGCCGCCGATGGCCGACGGCACGCTCAGGGCCACGATGGCGCTCACCGAGCCGGGCGGCGGCAGCGACCTGCAGGCCATGCGCACCCACGCGGTCGCCGACGGCGACGACCTGCTGATCACCGGGTCCAAGACCTGGATCTCCAACGCTCGCCACTCGGGCCTGATCGGCCTGCTGTGCGTGACCGACCAGGACGCCAGGCCCGCCCACCAGGGCATGAGCGTGCTGCTCGTCGAGCCGGGCGAGGGCCTGCACATCTCCAAGAACCTGCCCAAGCTCGGCTACCGCGGCGTCGAGGCGTGCGAGCTCGTGTTCGACCGGATGAGAGTCCCCGCCTCCGCCGTGCTCGGCGGCGCGCCGAACGAGGGATGGGCGCAGATGATGCGCGGTCTCGAGGTCGGCAGGATCCAGGTGGCCGCCCGCGCGGTCGGCGTGGCCCAGGCCGCGCTCGACGACGCCGTCACGTACGCCCAGGAGCGCGAGTCGTTCGGAAAGCCCATCTGGAAACACCAGTCGGTGGGCAATCTGCTGGCCGACATGGCGACCAAGGTGCAAGCGGCGCGGCTGCTCACCGAGGACGCCGCGCGACGGCTCGACGAGGGCGTCCGGGCCGACATGGAGGCCGGCATGGCCAAGCTGTTCGCCTCGGAGGCCGCGATGCAGGTGGCGCTGGACGCGATGCGGGTGCACGGCGGGTACGGCTTCTCCAAGGAGTTCGAGGTCGAACGGTATTTCCGGGACGCCCCGCTGATGATCCTGGGTGAGGGCACCAACGAGATCCAGCGCAACGTCATCGCGGCGCAGCTCATCGCGCGCAACCCCATCAACTGAACGAGAGAAGCTGATCAGTCATGACGCTACTGGCCGGCAGGACCGCGGTCGTCACCGGCGGCGCCCTGGCCATCGGGCCCGCCATCGCGGAGGTCCTCGGACGGTGCAGGTGAGCTGGACGCCGCACACCGTCACCACCGTCGAAACGGTCGAACCGCACCCCGTGGCGGCCCTGTCGGCGCTGTTCGACGACGGCATGCCCGCGATCGGCCCAGGAGACGCCCTGCCGCCGTTGTGGCACTGGGCCGCGCTGGCCCGCTGGCCCGTCTCCTCCGTGCTCGGCGTGGACGGCCATCCGGCACGCGGGTCGTTCCTGCCTCCCGTGGAGTTGCGGCGGCGCGTGTTCGCCGGCGGCGAGGTCGTCTTCCACGCCCCGCTCACGGTCGGCGCCACGGTCCGGCGTGAGTCGCAGGTGGAGTCGGTCACCGAGAAGGCCGGGCGCTCCGGCAGGCTGGTCGTCGTGGTCGTCGCCACCAGGCTGTACGACGAGCACGACCGGCTCGCGCTCGACGAACGCCAGGATCTCATCTACCGCGACACGGCGCCCGTTCCCTCCACGGCGGACATCGACATCCCGGCGGCCCAGGCACCGGTGGGCGCTCCCTTCAGCCGGGCGGGGGAGTGGGAGTGGGATCTCGCCACGGATCCGACCCTGCTCATGCGCTTCAGCGCCGCCACGTCCAACCCGCACCGCATCCACTACGACTGGCCGTACGCCACCCGCGTGGAGGGCTACCCCGGGCTGGTGGTGCACGGGCCGCTGATGACGCTGGCCCTCGCCGAGATGCTCCGGCTGGAGCAACACGACCTGCCGATCGCACGCCTGCGGCACCGGAACCGCCGGCCGCTGTTCTGCGGCCAGACCGCGCGGCTGCGCCGGATCGAGGACGCCCCGCTCACGCTCGGCCTGTTCGCTCGGGACGCCGGCGAACCATGCACCACGGTGACGATCGAAGGGATCGCACATGCGTGAGCACAACGCCCGCGTCATCGTCGACACCTTGCAGGCCGTCGTCGGCACGGCGGCCGCCCACGTGCAGCCGGCCGACGAGCACCAGGCCGTGGCCTACGACCTGGCGTCCGTGTCGTCGTCCGTCGCGGCCGCCGCGGCCCTGCTCAGCCACGGCCCCGGTGGCCAGGGTGCCGGCGGCCGCGATCGCTGCACTGGCGGCCCCGGCTCCGGCGACCTCGCCGACGACGCGGCCCAGGACGACCTGGCGTTGCTCTACGCCGCCGACGTCGCCGCGGACCTGGCCGGCCGCATGACCGGCCGGGAATCCCTGTGGGGCGTGGAGCGGACCGCGCTGGACGGGATCGCCGCCCACATCGCCGCGGGACGAGACCCGGCACTCCTCGAACCGGTGGCCGAGCGCGTCATGGCCACCCACGAGGCCGGGCCGCGGCACCTGTCCGAGGAGCTGCAACTGGTCCGCACCGCCTTCCGCGAGTTCGCCGCCGACCAGATCGCCCCGGCCGCCGGCCGGATACACCGCGACGACGAGGACATCCCCGACGCCGTCATCGACGGGCTCGCCGACATGGGCTGCTTCGGGCTGTCGATCCCCGCCGCGTACGGCGGCTACGCCGAAGGCGGCGCCGACGAGCTGCTCGGCATGGTGGTGGTGACCGAAGAGCTCTCCCGCGCCTCGCTCGGGGCCGCGGGCTCGCTCATCACCCGCCCCGAGATCATCGGCGCCGCGATCACCCGGGGCGGCACCGAAGAGCAGAAACGCCGCTGGCTGCCAAAGATCGCCTCGGGGGAGCGGTTGTGCGCCGTCGCGGTGACCGAGCCCGACTGCGGGTCGGACGTCGCCGCCATCACCACCAGCGCGGTCAGAGACGGCGACGAATGGGTGCTGAACGGCGTCAAGACCTGGTGCACCTTCGCCGGCCGCGCCCACTACCTGCTCGTCCTCGCCCGCACGGACCAGGACCGCGCCGCCGGCCATCGCGGCCTGTCGCTCTTCGTCGTCGAGAAACCGTCCTTCACCGGCCACACCTGGCGACTCACCCAGGAGGGCGGCGGGAGCGTCGAAGGGCGCGCCATCCGCACCCTCGGCTACCGCGGCATGCACTCCTTCGAAGTCGGCTTCGACGGCTGGCGCGTGCCCGCCGCCGACCTGATCGGCCTGGACGACGGCCTCGGGCGCGGCTTCTACCTGCAGATGCAGGCATTCGCCAACGCGCGCCTGCAGACCGCCGCCCGAGCCGTCGGCGTCATGCAAGCGGCGCTCGAACTCGCCGTGGACTACACCCGGCAGCGGTCGGTCTTCGGCCGGTCGCTCGCGGACTACCAGCTCACCCGGGCCAAGATCGCCAGGATGGCGGCGTTGATCGCCGCGTGCCGGGCGTTCACGTTCGCGGCGGCGCGGGCGGTCGCGGCCGGTGACGGCGGCCTGGAGGCGGCGCAGGTGAAGCAGGTCGCCTGCCGGGCGGCCGAGTGGGTCACCCGCGAGGCCCAGCAGTTGCACGGCGGCTACGGGTACGCCGAGGAGTACGCCATCTCGCGGCTGTTCGTGGACGCCCGCGTGCTGTCGATCTTCGAAGGCGCCGACGAGGTCCTCGCGCTACGGGTCATCGCCCGCCGGCTGCCGAAACCCTGACATCCCGGTCGCCGTCGGTGGCCAGCACTCTGGTGAGCGCCTCCCTGACGGCGGCGCGGACCCTGGCCGGGTCGTCGAGGTCGAAGCCGACCACGAGCCCGTCCCTGAGCAGCAGGAGGATGTCGGCGGTCCGCTCCGCGTCGGGGTGGCCGTCGGCGGCGAGCAGGTCCCGGTACAGGTCGCGGATCCAGCGGCGGTACTCGGCGATGGCCTGCCGCACGGGGTGCTCGGGATCGGGATATTCGGCCGCCGTGTTGACGAAGGGGCAGCCGCGGTAGGTGGGGCCGGCGCCGAACTCGCACATGAACGCGAAGATCGCCATCAGCTTCTCACGTGCCGGGGCGGCGTCCATGGCGCCGACCGCGGCGCGTTGCCGCGCGTCCTGCTCGGTCACGTACGCGCGGACGAGGTCGTCCTTGCTCTTGAAGTGCTTGTAGAAGGTCGCCTTGGCGACGCCCGCCTCCGCGATGATCCGGTCGATCCCGACCGTGTGAACGCCTTCCCCATAGAACAGGCGCGCCGCGGTGTCGAGCACACGGGTGCGCGCCGCGCTCGGGCGACGCCCTTCCAACGTTTCTGCGGTCACCAGTTGACGATACCAGACAGACCTGTCTATTCTCAGGACAAGCAAGAGACAGACAGGTCTGTCTACTATGAAAGGGCATCGTCATGAGCATGTACACCGCCATCGCCACCTCCGCCGGGCGCGACGGCCGCGCAGTCTCCTCCGACGGCCGGCTGGACGTCAAGCTGGCCCGGCAGAAGGAGCTGGGCGGCGACGGCGAGGGCACCAACCCCGAGCAGCTCTTCGCCGCCGGTTACGCCGCCTGCTTCGCCTCGGCGATGCAGCTGGTGGGCGCGCGGAAGCAGATCGACGTCTCGGACGCGTCGGTGACGGCCGAGATCGGCCTGTCGCCCAACGGCAAGGGCGGCTTCCAGCTCGAGGCCACGCTCCGCGTCGAGCTGCCCGACTCGATCGCGCCCGACACCGCTCGCGACCTCGTCGAGGCCACCCACCAGGTGTGCCCCTACTCCAACGCCACACGCGGCAACATCCCGGTCAACCTCGTCATCGAGTAGGACCGGTGCGGAGAGGGGAGTAAGGAAGATAACCCCGCCTACGCTTCCGAGATGACACGGCGGACCGGGTCAGTACGCACGACGGTGTAGCACCAAGCCATCCCCGTGCCTGACGACCGGAGCGGTGATCCCGGCGACCCTGAAGTCGAGCAAGCAAACAAAAACGACTCGGCACAGGAGCCAGACATGACCACGCTCACCGCTCTCACCCACCGCACCATCCCGGCCGTGACCCGCTGGCTGGCCACGCACAGCATCGACGTCCTGCGCGTCAGCCTCGGCCTGATCTTTCTGGGATTCGGGGCGCTCAAGTTCTTTCCCGGAGTCAGTCCGGCCGAGGAGCTGTCGGTGGCCACCGTGCAGGCGCTGTCCTTCGGGATGCTCTCCGGCGGCACCGCGCTGATGGTCGTGGCGGCCGTCGAGTGCTTCATCGGCCTGACGCTGATCAGCGGACGGCTGCTGAAGACCGGCCTGGCCGTGCTGGCCGGGGCGCTGTTGGGGATCATGGCGCCGCTGGTGCTGTTCTTCACGGACCTGTTCCCCGGGCCTCCCACGCTGACCGCGCAGTACGTGCTCAAGGACATCGTCCTGGCCGCCGCGGGACTGGTCATCGCGGCCCGCGCCCTGGGTGCCCGGCTGGTTCCGCAGCAAGGATGAGCCACGGCCGCCTGCCGGCCCGTGTCCCCGGCAGCTCCGGGGACTCGGCCGCCCGTCCGCCCGTGCCCCGGCGGTTCCCGGGACACGGGCGGACCTTCTGTGTCAGCCGCGCTGCGCGCTGAAGGGAGCGATCGCGATCCGGTCGATGACCGGGGCGTACTGCGAGCGGAGGAGCACCCCGGGGAAGGTCTCCGACGCGTAGGTCTTGCCGTCGAAGTTCGGCAGCTCCTCAGCGGAGAACCGCACCGTGTTCTCCCCCTTGTTCAACTCCACCGGGACGGTGAGCTCCCAGAAGTTGTTCTCGTGGAAGCTGTGGGGGAAGAACGTCCGCTGCGGGGCGGCGCCGTTCACCGCGATGTCGGCGTGCCTGGCCAGCGGGTCCGGGTTGTAGTGCGTGGCGGCCGACTGCTCCGGGTTGGAGTAGCGGACGCGCATGGCGTACGTGCCCGCTTTGTCGGCCTGCACCGTGAAGGTGAGGGTGTTGGCGTTGCCGGGCGCGCCGCCGATCCCGGTGACCGCGCTCTTGCCGCTGGACAGGGAGAGCTGCGACGCCTCGGCCGTCCCGGCAAGCTGGGCCGCCTCCGCCTCGTAGGCGGTGCCGGGCAGCGCGTCGCCGGCCGGGCGCACCTCCAGCCGGTCGATGAGCGCCGTGCCGGACGCGCCGGTGACCGTGACCTTGTTGATGCCGCCCGACAGCGACACCGTCCTGGTGGAGCCGTCGCGCCGGGCGTCCTCCATCACCTCGATGCCGTTGACGGATATCGTCGCCTGGCCGGAACCGAGCAGCTTGAGGTCGAGGACGGCCGCGGCGTCCCGGGCGGAGTAGACCCAGAACGTCACCGACTTCCCGCGGTCGGCCGCCACGACCCCCGAGCCGCCGACGCCGTCGTCCTTGACGTCGTAGGCGATGCGGGCCCCGCCCAGGTCGGCCAGTTCGGCCTCGTAGATCGAGGTCGCCGCGGCCGGGTTGGCCAGCGACAGCCGGATCCGGTCGACGATCGCGTCGCCCTTGGTCGCCTTGGCGCCGTCGAGGCTCCGCGCGGCCAGGGAGATCACGTGCTTGCCCGCCTTGAGTTCCACCGTGGTGTCGGCGTGGTCCCACACGACCCACTTGTAGCCGAGAGGCAGGAACAGCTCCTGCTCGGCGGCGCCGTCCACGCGGAGGAAGACATTGGTGGGTCCCTGCTCGCGCACCCGGTCGAAGGTGTTGAGCGAATTGGCGAAGACGCTCAGGTCGTAGCGGCCGTCCTGCGGGACCTCGACGGTGAAGTCGAGCACCCCGTCGGAGCCGGTCCGCAGCCCGCCGACGTTGTAGCGGCCGGAGGTGTAGAACTTCGACACGTCCGAGGGCGAGCCCTCGGGGCCGTTGCGGCTGTAGCCGCCGCCGGTGTACTTGGCGTCCTCGGCCTCGTACGACTGCTCCCACAGCTTGGGCGCGGCCGCCGTCACGGTGCCCGTGCCCTCGGGGCTGAGCACGATCTCGTACGCCGACGACTCCTTCATCCGCGGCAGGTCACCGCTGCCGAAGTCGAACGCCACGGTGCCGTCCTCGACCTTGACGTCGCGCTCGGCGATGATCTCCGGCTGCGCCGAGTCGCCGATCTGCCCGGTCCACGGGATCTCGCGGATCCAGGCGTGCACGGTGGTGCCGAGGACGCCGGCGGGGACGTTCTCGAAGCGGATGTGCCCGGCGCTGCTCGCGCCGCCGAAGATCGCCCGGGCCTGCTTCTTGGCCGGGTCGAGCGTGGCGACGCCCTGCAGCGTGTAGTTCTGCCCCGGGAACGGCGGCGTGACCTGCACGGTGTGCCCGCTCATGCTGCCATAGGCGTTGAGCAGCCACCACTGGCCGTTGGCGCGGTTGGCCTGCACGGCGGAGTCGGACAGGTTGCCGTCGATGTTCCAGTAGGCGATGTCGGCGTCCACCTTCGACTCCTCGATGGCCGACACCCACTGGATCATCTGGCCGGGCACCGAGGTGTGGTAGTTGAAGGCGTACTCGTTGACGTTGATCGGCAGCTTCTTCCCGGCGTACTCGGTGCCGGCGAAGACCTCGGCCTCCCACCCGCGGTAGCGCTTGACGCTCTGCCGCACCTGCTCGGGATGGCTGAGCTCGTGCCAGGTCATCACCTCAGGCACGGTGCCCGCCTTGACGGCGTGCTGCAGGAAGCCCTTCACCTGGGCGTACAGCACGCTGGTGTTGGGGCCGGCGATCCGCGCCTGCGGCATCTTGCCCTTGATCAGCGCGTAGACCTCGTCCCACGCCTTGAAGTAGTCCGTCGGGTCGTTGAGCCAGCTCTTGCGGTTGTAGCTCCACTCGCCGGTGCCGAACATGTTGCCCTCGGGCTCGTTGAACGGCACGAAGACGACGTTGTCCTGATATTTCAGGTCGAGCTCGCGGACCTGGTCGACCTGCTTGGCGATCTTCTCCTTGTACAGGTCGAGCTTCTCCTGCGGGGTGCTGCCCGGCCACTGGTACGGGAAGCCGCGGTGGATGTCGGTCATGTAGATGTACACGTCGCCGTCGGTGCTGTCGGCCAGCGGCTTGACCACCTCCAACGCGTCGGCCCCCGGGTGCTGCGGGCCGTCCTGGGCCTTGGTCGAGACCGTGCGCAGGCGCATGCCCTCGATCAGGTTGTTCGTCGGCACTCCGGGCCCGTACAGGCCGTAGAGCGTGCCGGACGCGCCGCCGTGGAAGGCGCCGGTGTCCTTGGCCAGGTCGATGACGAGCTGGCCCTCGCGGATCACGGTCACGTCGGCGGTGACGGGCCGGCCGCCGGCCGTGCCCTTCACGGTGAACGTCCCGGCCTTGGCGTAGTCCTCGGGGTTCACCTGCGCCCAGGTGATGGCCAGGTCGCGGTCGTAGCCGTCGGAGAAGGTGGCGCGGACCGCGGCCGGCAGGGTCGGCGCGGTGCCGATGAACGTCCGCACCGCGAAGGTGTCCTGGGCCAGGCCCGTCGGGGTGGGCGCCTGGCCGCCGGCGAGGGCGGCGACCTGCTCGGCCGTCAGCGCGGCGCCGTAGACGCGGAAGTCGTCGATCGCCCCGTCGAACAGCGGGTCCGGATAGAACGAGCGGCCGATGAACCCGGCGGACGTCGTGGCGGCGTCGATCAGCTGCGCGGCCGTCACGTTCGTGGCGGCCGAGGCGACGGCGGCGCCGTCGAGGTAGGTGGTGACGCGCTTGGCGGCCGTGTCGAGCGTGACGGTCAGCGTCTTCCAGGCGTTGGCCGGCAGCGCGGCCGACCCCGTGACCTGCGCCTCGCCGCCCGCGGACGAGGCGGTGACCGCCGTGCGCAGGCGGCCGTCGCCGTTGTACGGCGTGGTGAACAGGTAGCGGCTGGTGTCCTTGCCCAGCGCGTAGATCCACTGCCAGGGGGCGGTGGTGCCGTCCCACTTCACCCGAGCCGACACGGTCAGGTCGGTCTTGCCCTTGATCGCCTCCAACGGCAGCTTCACGTAGGCGCCGCTGGAGGTCGGCGCGCCGCCGGGCAAGCTCAGCGCGTGACCTCCGCCCGCGCCGTCGACCAAAGACGCGGTGGAGCCGTTGACCAGCGTCCCGTGCAGGCCGTTGCCCGAGGAGTCGGTGACGGAGCCGGTGGTGACGTCGTCGGCGTCGAACTCGTAGACGAGGGCCGGAGCGGGCGGATCGGCCGCCGCCGCGACCGGTACGCCAAGGGTTAACGCGAGGGTGAGGGCGGCCGGGAGCAGTCCGGCACGCATGGCCTTGGTGATGCTCGGAAAGGTCATCACGATGTCCCTAGGTCATGTGAGCGCTAACAAGTTCGAGGGAGTCGATCCGCAACGCAACCGAGGGTTTCGCGTAGGTTACGTAGCCGCAGCGCGCACGTCAATGGGGCGTTCTCTTACCGTTTCCGGCGTGTCACGATTCGGTATCGTCCGCGGCCTTTGCTCTTGACGCCTGCCTCTCGGAGGAGTGACAGTCGAGCCCAATCGTTGAACCGGTTCGCCACTGCTGCTGAGACATGATCCCATGGATCTCCCTTGCATGGCGTCGTCGGGTCGACGATATGAGGGAGTCCGCAACGCCATCGTCGAACCGGTTCGATGCATTATCAGGAGGTGAGAGTGGCGACGATCGGAGACGTGGCCCGGGAGGCCGGGGTGAGCCGCAGCACGGCGTCGTACGCGCTGTCGGGCAAGCGGCCCATCTCGGAGGAGGTCCGCCGGCGGGTGCTGGCGGCGGCCGAGGCGCTGGCCTACACGCCGAACGCAGGCGCTCGCGCGCTCGCCACCTCCCAGACCAAGGTCCTCGGTCTGCTCGCGCAGTTCCACGAAGACGAGTTCGCGCCCGCGATGATGCAGTACATCCTGGGCGTCACCGACACCGCCCGCGACCTGGGCTACGACACGCTGCTGGTCACCGAGGCCAACGGCGCTCGGGCACTGCGGCGCATCACCGACTCCCGGATGGTGGACGGCGTCGTCCTGATGAACATCGCGCAGGACGACCCGAGGCTGCCCATCCTGCGCGCCGCGCCGCAGCCGGGCGCGCTGGTCGGCCTGCCCGGCGACTGCACGGGGCTCGACGTGTTCGATCTGGACTTCGAGGAGGCCGGCCGGGCCATGGTGGAGCACCTCCACCGCCTCGGCCACCGCGAGCTCATCCTGATCTCGCAGCCCGAGCACGTGGTCGAGCGGGGCGGCGCCTACGTATGGCGGCTACGGGACGCCGCGCGGGAACGGGCGCGGCAACTGGGCATCACCCTGCACGCGGTGTACGGCGAGTCCCGGCAACCCGCCGTGGGCCGCATGCTCAACGGCCTGCTCGACGCCTACCCCGAGGCGACCGGCCTGCTGATCAACAACGAGGCGGCCGCCGCCGCGCTGCCGTCCGTCACCTACCAGCGCGGACTCCGGGTCCCCGAGGACCTGTCGGTCATCGGGCGTTACTCCGAGGAGTTCGCCGCGACCTTCTCCCTGCCCTATTCCTTCATCGAGAGCGCGCCCGACCGCCTCGGCTCCATGGCGGTGCGCCAGCTCGTGCGCCGCGTCGAATCGGCGTCGGCCCGCGACGAGCCGTTCGTCGTGCGCTTCATCTCTCCCGAACTGGTCTCCCGAGGCAGCACCGCCGCCCCGGGAGCGCCTCTCCCGTCTCCGCACGCCCGCTGAGTGCGGGCCCTGCCCCCCGACACCTTCTGGCCGCTCGATGTGAGCGCTAACATTGGAGGAATCGATGAACCGTTCGTCGATGTCCACGAGGGCGGCGGTCTTCGGAACCGCCGTTCTGGCGCTGTCCGCTCTGTCCGCCTGTGCCTCCGCTCCCCAGGGCGGCGCCACTCCCTCGGCCGCCGGCTCCGCCGGCGGGGCCTACACGTGGTGGGACCCGTACCCGCAGCATGACGCGGCCTCCGCCTGGGCCAAGCGGGTGAACTCCTGCGGGCAGCAGGCCGGCGTCACCATCGAGCGCACCGCCTACGACACGACCGCGCTGACCAACCAGGCGCTGCTGGCCGGGCAGGAGGGCAACGCGCCGGACGTCATCCTCCTCGACAATCCGGCCGTCTCGACGCTCGCCGATGCCGGGATGCTCACCGCCATGTCCGACTTCGGGCTGGACACCTCCAGGTTCGACAAGAACCTCATCGCCGCGGGTGAACTGGACGGCAAGACCTACGGCATCCCCATCGGCGCCAACACCCTCGCCCTCTACTACAACAAGAAGATCCTCGACGAGGCCGGCGTCGACCCCGCCTCCATCAAGGACTGGGCCTCGCTCAACGCGGCGCTGAAGAAGGTCAAAGCCGCGGGCAAGAAGCCGATCACTTTCTCGGCCATCGGCACGGAAGAGGGCTCGTTCCAGTTCCTGCCGTGGTTCTGGGGCGCCGGCGCGCAGCTCACCCAGCTCGACTCGCCCGAGGCCGTCTCGGCGCTGGAGCTGTGGACCTCGTGGGTCAAGGACGGCACCGCGCCCAACTCCGTCATCAGCAACTCGCAGAACACCACCTGGGAGGAGTTCCTGACGGGTGAGTTCGCCTTCGCCGAGAACGGCACGTGGCAGATCAACAGCGCCGAGAAGGCGGGCTTCCCCACCGGCATCGTGCAGATCCCCGGCAAGGGCGGGGGCGGCGCCCCGACGCCCACGGGCGGCGAGTTCATCACGGTCCCGGTGCAGAAGGACACCGGCCGCTACAACGTCACCAAGAAGATCCTCGAGTGCATGACCACGCCCGAGGGCCTGGTGGAGACCGGTACGACGTTCGCGTACTACATCCCCTCCACCGCCGAGGGGCAGCAGGCGATCCTCGCCAAGGAACCGGACCTGAAGCCATGGGTCGAGGCCGTGCAGTCCGCCAAGGGCCGCACCAGCGACAACCTCGGCACCAAGTACCCGAAGATCTCCGAGGCGATGTGGACGGCCGTGCAGAAGGCACTGAGCGGCTCGGCCAGCCCGGCCGACGCGCTCAAGGAGGCACAGGCCCAGGCGAAGCAGGCCACCGGCGGCTGATCCGATGACCTCCGTTCGCACCCAATCGGTCACGGTGAGGAGAGCGGCGCACGAGGCTCCGCGGCGGCGCTCTCCGCGGTGGACGGCCCTCGCCTTCCTCGCGCCGCTCGTCCTCTACATGCTTCTCTTCTACGCCTATCCGCTCTACCGCAACATCGAGCTCAGCGTGCACGACTACACGCCGCGCGCGTTCGTGCAGGGCGACCCGGAGTTCACCGGGCTCGCCAACTACGCGAACATCCTGGCCGACGACACCTTCCTGCGGGCACTGAGCAACACCGCGGTGTTCACGCTGGGGTCCATCGCCCTGCAGTACGCCCTCGGGCTGGCGCTCGCGGTCTTCTTCCACCGCACCTTCCGCCTGTCGGTGGCGTTGCGGGCGATGTTCCTGGTGCCGTGGCTGCTGCCGCTGATCGTCTCCGCCTCGACCTGGTCGTGGATGCTCAACAGCGAGAACGGCATCGTCAACTCGGTGCTGCAGGCGTTCGGGATCGGCCAGATCAACTGGCTCACGTCCCCCGACACCTCACTGCTGGCCGTCACCATCGCCAACATCTGGCTCGGGATCCCGTTCAACCTGGTGATCCTCTACGCCGGGCTGCAGAACATCCCGGCCGACCTGTACGAGGCCGCCGGACTGGACGGGGCGAACGCCTGGCAGCGGTTCTGGCGCATCACGTTCCCCCTGCTGCGCCCGGTGTCGGCGATCACGCTGCTGCTCGGCCTCATCTACACGCTCAAGGTCGTCGACATCATCTGGATCATGACGAAGGGAGGCCCAGCGGACGCCTCGACGACACTGGCCATCTGGTCGTACCGGGAGGCGTTCGGCACCGGGCAGCCCGACTTCTCCCCGGCGGCGGCCGTCGGCAACATCCTCATCCTCATCGCCTTCGCCGCCGGTCTGGTGCACGTGCATCTGCAGCGCAGGGAGGAACGCGCATGACGGTCCGCAGATCCTGGTGGAAGACGGCGGTGGGCGTCGTCCTGGTCGGACTGATGCTCTTCCCGGTCTACTGGATGTTCAACGTCTCGCTCACCAAGACGAGCGACATGCGGGCCGACCCGCCGCACTGGTTCCCGTGGGACCCCACGTTCGAGGGGTACACCGCGGCGTTCGGCCAGCAACTGCCGGCCCTCGCCACCAGCCTCTTCATCGGCCTCGGCACGGTCGCGCTCACGCTGCTCGTGTCGCTGCCCGCCGGCTACTCGCTGGCCAAGCTGCGGCCGCTCGGCGCGCGCGGGATCGACTTCCTGCTCCTGGTCGCCCAGATGATCCCCGCCGTGGTCATGGCCATGGGCTTCTACGCGATCTACATCAGGCTCGGGATGCTCAACACCGTCGCGGGCCTGATCGTGGCCGACTCCACGCTCGCCGTGCCGTTCGGGGTGCTGCTCTTCCGCGCGTTCATGGCGAGCATCCCCGCCGAGCTCATGGCCGCGGCCCAGATCGACGGGGCGAGCACCTGGCGTACGTTCCGCTCCGTCATCCTGCCGCTCAGCCGCAACTCGGTGATCACGGTCTCGCTCTTCGCGTTCCTGTGGGCGTGGTCGGACTTCATCTTCGCCTCCACGCTCAACCGCAACAGCGACGTCATCCCCATCACGCTCGGCATCTTCCGTTACATCGGCAACAACACGACCCAATGGAACTCGATCATGGCGACCGCCGTGATCGCGTCCATTCCCGCCGCGTTCCTCCTCGTCCTCGCGCAGCGTTACATCGCCGCCGGGGTCACCGCGGGCGCCGTGAAGGACTGAACGTTCCGTGATTCGAAAGGCCCACCACATGACCGACCGCTCCGTTCCCGTGCTGCCGCCGACCGGCCCGGTACGCCCCCTCGGGCTCGCCCAGGTGTCCATCACCGGCGGGTTCTGGGGCCGCAGGCAGACCGTGAACGCGACGGCCACGCTGTCCCACTGCGAGGCGTGGATGGAGCGCCTCGGCTGGCTCGCGAACTTCGATCGCGTCGCCGACGGCACGACCGGGCCCGACCGCCCGGGCTGGTCGTTCTCCGACTCCGAGGTCTACAAGCTGCTGGAGGCCCTGGCCTGGGAGACCGGCCGGACCGGCGACCCCGGGGCGGAGGCGGCGATCAAACGGCTCACCGCCCGCATCGGCCGGGCGCAGGACCCGGACGGCTACCTCAACACGTGCTTCGGGCACGGCGAGCAGCCGCCCCGCTACAGCGACCTCGAAATGGGCCACGAGCTCTACAACACCGGCCATCTCCTCCAGGCCGCGGTGGCCCGGCTGCGCACCTCAGGCGAGGACGACCTGGTACGGATCGCGCGGCGGGCCGCCGACCACGTGTGCCGCACCTTCGGCCCGGACGGCAATCCGGGCATCTGCGGGCACCCCGAGATCGAGGTCGGGCTTGCCGAGCTCGGCCGGGCCCTGGGGGAGGAGCGCTACGTCGAGCAGGCCCGCCTGTTCCTCGACCGCCGCGGGCACGGGACCCTGCGGGACATCCCGCTGGGCCGCGCCTACTTCCAGGACGACATCCCGATCAGGAGGGCCGACGTCTGGCGCGGCCACGCCGTACGCGCGCTCTACCTCACCGCCGCCGCCGTGGACGTCGCCGTCGAGCTCGGCGACGACGAGCTGCTGCGCGCGGTGGAGCGGCAGTGGGAGCGCTCGGTCGCGCGCCGCACCTACATCACGGGCGGCATGGGCTCCCGCCACCAGGACGAGGGATTCGGCGAGGACTGGGAGCTGCCGCCGGACCGGGCCTACTGCGAGACGTGCGCGGGGGTCGCCTCGATCATGGTGTCCTGGCGTCTTTACCTGGCCACGGGCGACGTGCGTTACACCGATCTGATCGAGCGCACGCTCTACAACGTCATCGCGACCTCCCCGAGCACCGACGGCCGGGCGTTCTTCTACGCCAACCCCCTCCACCAGCGCACGCCGGGCAGACCGGCGGACGCGGACGAGGTCAGCCCGCGTGCCGAGGCCGGCGTCCGGGCCGCCTGGTTCGACGTCTCCTGCTGCCCCACCAACGTCGCCAGAACGCTGGCCAGCCTGGAGGGCTACCTCGCCACGGCCGACGACGACGGCCTGCAGATCCACCAGTACGCGCCCGGCGCCGTCCGCGCCGAGCTGCCCGGCGGGCGGCAGGTCGCCGTGGACGTCGAGACGGACTACCCCAAGTCGGGGACCGTCCGCGTCCGGATCACGGCCGACGCGGCCTCGCCCTGGACCCTCTCGCTGCGCGTGCCCGCCTGGGCGGCCGGCGCCACCTTGACCGAGGACGGGCGGGCGCGGCCGGTCGAGCCCGGCATGGTGGAGGTCCGGCGGGCGTTCCGCGCCGGCGAGGTCATCACCCTCGAGTTGCCGATGGAGCCCCGCTTCACCTGGCCGGACCCCCGCATCGACGCCGTACGCGGCTGCGTCGCCGTCGAGCGCGGTCCCGAGGTCCTGTGCGCCGAATCCCACGACCTCCCGCACCCCGGCGGGCTCGACGCCCTGGCGATCGACCCCCTGTCCAGCCCTCAGGCCGTGCCCGGCGGAGCGCGGGTCCGCGCCCTCCTGCCCGCCCATCCCGACCGGCCCTGGCCCTACCGTCTCTCGGCTGCTCCTCCGGAGCACGCAGAGTGGCTCGACGTACCACTGCGCCCCTACCACTCATGGGCCCGGCGCGGCCCGTCGAGCATGCGCATCTGGTTGCCCGTGTGCACATCCCCCGAAGGAGCGTGACACCATGTCCCGAATCGGAGCGATCGCCTTAGCCCTGGTCACCACGGCCGCCACCGTGGTGACCGCGTCCCCTCCGGCCGCCGCGGCGGGCGCGACGCTGACCGTCAACGTCGCCCAGCCCTTCCGGACGGTCACCCACGCCGCCTCCGGCGGCCTGTACGGCCTGGCGGAGAACTCCCGCCCGGCCGACTCCACCCTGTTGCCGATCAAGGTGAACTCGCTGACCCAGCCCGCGCCCGGCGTCGGCCAGCGCCCCAACGGCCAGCCGCCCGGCGGTGACGCCCTCCTGGTCGCCCCGCAGGCTACCAGGGTCGGTGCGGGCGAGTTCATCCGCATGCCCGACATCTACCCCGACTTCCCCTACCGGTGGGTGAGCTGGGACGACTGGCTGGCCAAGGTGAACACCATGGTCAACGCCCGGCTGTCGGCCACCACGGTCACGAACATCATCGGCTGGGAGCTCTGGAACGAGCCCGACTACACCTGGAACACCGCCGCCGCGGGCACCTTCAACGACGGCTGGGTGCGTACGTACCGGGCGGTGCGCGCGCTCGACACCCTCACGCCGATCGTCGGCCCCAGCACCGCCACCTACAACCGCTCCTGGATGCAGTCGTTCCTCACCCACGCCAGGAACACCGGCACGCTGCCCGACATCATCTGCTGGCACGAGCTGACGAACCCCACCAGGATCGCCGCCGACATCGCCGACTACCGCAACCTGGAGGCGTCGCTGGGCATCAGCCCGCGCCGCATCTCCATCAACGAGTACGCCGCCCCCGCCGAGGTGGACGTCCCCGGCCGGGTCGCCAGCTACGTGGCCAAGCTGGAGCGGGGCGGCGTCGAATCCGCGCACCGGGCCTTCTGGTACGAGTACGGCACCATGAACGGCCTGGTCGTCAACAACAACCAGCCCACCGGCACCTGGTGGTTGTACAAGTGGTACGGCGACATGGCCGGGAACATGGTCACGACGACGTCCACCACGCAGACCGGCCTCGACGGGTTCGCCTCCTATGACCCCACCAGCCGGATCGTCAACGTGGTGTTCGGCAACGAGGCCGGCGCCAACACCGTCAACCTCACCGGTCTCGGCCCGCTGGGCTCCAGCGTGCGCGTCACGCTGCTGTCCACCCCGTCCAGCGGCCGCTTCACCGCCGTGACCGCGCCCACCACCGTCTCCAGCACCACCCGCACGGTCAGCGGCGGCCAGCTCAGCGTGTCGGTGCCGAACATGAGCGCCACCAGCGCCTACCAGCTCGTCGTCGAACCCACCAGCGGGGTGCCGTCCTACCAGCAGCGTTACGAGGCCGAGAACGCCTCCGTGTTCCGCGCCCAGCGGCTGAACGCCTCCAGCGCGTCGGCGGGCGGCTACGTGGGCCGGATCGACAACGCGGGCACGCCGCGCACCGACAGCTACGTCGACTTCGTGGTGAACGTGCCCACCGCCCGCGCGTACACGATGACCATCGGGTACGCCAACGGCACCGGCGCCACCGCCACCCAGGGCCTGGCCTACAACGGCGGGGCCTGGACCACGGTCAGCTACCCGCCGACCTCGGGCTGGGGCCAGTTCGGCGCCACGATCAGCACCACCGTCAACCTCAGGGCCGGCTACAACGTGATCCGGCTGGCGAAGGGCTCACCGTACTTCGCGGGCGGCACCGGATACGCAGAGCTCGACTACATCCAGCTCACCTGACCGAACAGCCGTCCGGCGCGTGGCTCGCCGCGTTCCCCCAGATCGGCCCGCCGCTCATCACCAGGCCGCCTGGACCGCCTGCCCGCCTCCCCAAGGCGGGCAGGCGGTGCCGGTGGCTCCATGAGCCGCGCGCTGGACGTCGACGTGACCCAGCCGGGCGGGTCTGGTCGAGGCAAAGGGCTGCGGGCGAGCGCCCCGGGAACGTCCGCCCGCAGCTCAGGGAATGGATGGGCCGGCCGTGGCGTTGTCCCCGCAACCCCGAAGCCGGCTTTACCCCGCCCGGTAGATCTTTGCCGGATTCGTGGTGTTTTGTTTGCGTTTGTCCGGTTTAAGTCGGTAACGTAGTTCTCGTTGCCGGTGAATGACCCGCGCCTTACCTCTGAAGGCCGGTTGCCGCATCCTCTTGCGCTCCACGTAGCGACTGTGGCCTCATGCCCGGCTACGTCGATCAAGCGAGTGCAAATGTACCGTGTCCCCTAATAAAGGACTGACCCTTGACCATGACTGCCCGCATGCGCTCCATCGCCCTGCTCGCAGCCTCCACCCTCGGCGCCCTGACCATCGGCTCCGCCGCGGCCCACGCCGACACCGGCGAGGGCTCCGTCAAGGCCGTGCTCCAGGGCTCGACCACGGCGTCCTACTTCTGGGACGACTCCTCCGGTCGCGCCGGTGACACCGGCCTGCCCGCATCGGGCAAGCCCATGCAGAAGGGCCTGGCCGCCAGCCCCAGCTGGCCGCTCATGACCGAGGGCTACGTGGTCTACAAGGGCAAGAAGCTGCCCTTCTTCGTCGGTGACCGCGGCCCCGGTGACCCCTCCAGCCGTGGCGTCATGCTGGACCTGGACGCCAAGACCTTCGCCGAGCTGACCGGCGGCACGTTCAACGCCGACACCCTGGGCGTGGACGGCGTCGAGGGCGAGGGCCACATCAAGATCCAGTACGTGGTGACCAAGTGGGGCGACGGCGTCGGCCGCAAGAGCCACCCGGCCGCCTTCTCCACCGGCGCCTGGGCCGAGAAGGACACCGCCTCCGTCTCCACCGTCTCGGTGAAGCACTAGGCCGGTCACCCGGTCAGTCCGTCCGCGAGGAGGGCATCCCCTAGGGGGTGCCCTCCTCGTCTGTATCGTTACAAAGCGATCCAGAGGAAGGACGGTCATGACAGAGGTTCCCCGGCCGCTTTACCGCGACCCCATGTTCGACGGCGCCACCGATCCCACCGTGATCTGGAACCGCGCCGAGCGCACGTGGTGGCTCGTCTACACCAGCAGGCGGGCGACCGCCCCGCACCGCGAGGACGTCAGCTGGGTGCACGGCACCGACCTCGGCGTGGCCTCCTCCGCCGACGGCGGCGTGACCTGGCTGTACCGGGGGACCATCGACGGCCTCGACATCGAGTGGGGGCGGCACACGTACTGGGCGCCGGAGATCGTCGACGACGGCGCCGGCTACCACATGTACGTCAGCGTCATCCACGGCGTCCCCGAGGCCTGGCGGCCGCACGAACGCCACATCCGCCACTACACCAGCCCCGACCTCGTCCGCTGGACCTACCGCTCCACCTTGGACCTGTCCTCCGCGTACGTGATCGACGCCTGCGTGGCCCCGCTGCCGGGCGGCGGACACCGCCTCTGGTACAAGGACGAGGCCCACGACTCCCACACCTGGGCCGCCGACAGCCGGGACCTGTACCACTGGCAGGTCAAGGGCCCGGCGGTCACGATCTCCGCCCACGAGGGCCCCAATGTGTTCACCCTCGGCGGCCACCACTGGATGATCGTGGACGAATGGCACGGCCAGCGTGTGCTCAGATCCGACGACCTCGAGACCTGGCAGCCCCAGGGGCTCATCCTCGACAAGCCGGGGACCGGCGAGCACGACGCCGGCTACGGGCACCACGCGGACGTCGTGGTGACCGGGGACGAGGCGCTGGCCTTCTACTTCACGCACCTGGACGGGGACGACGGGCGGCGTTCGGCCGTGCACGCGGCCCGGCTGCGGGCCCGCGACGGCGTGCTGTCCTGCGATCGCGACGAGCCGCTCACCGGCCCGCTGCTGCCCGTTGAGGGTCCGGCAACACATCCTTGACATCGGCCGATTTTTATCGATACAAACCCCTTTATCGATAAAAGACGGCGGAAGGCTGGATAGCGGACATCGGCGTTCGCGAGCCGGTCGCCCACGCGCGGACGCCCCGTCCGCGCGCCATCCCCCACGGTAACGATCGCCAAAGAGGTGAGCGATGTCCCTGCTCAGAAGATCGGTTGCGACGTTTGCGGCAGCGACCGCCGTCCTGGCCGCAACGGCCGGATGCGGCTCGGGAAGCGAAGGCGGCAGCGGCGGCAAGACCAAACTGAGCTTCTTCTCCTGGGAGAACGAGCAGACGATGAAGCCGCTCATCGACGCCTTCGAGAAGCAGAACCCCAGCATCGACATCGAGTTCTCCACCGCCCCGCCCGTGGCCGAATACATTTCGACGCTGCAGACCAGGCTCGTCTCGGGCACCGCGGCGGACGTGTTCGTGATCGCCGCGGAGAACAAGACCAACCTCGTTCAGGGCGGCTTCGTCAAGGACCTGACCGGCAAGCCGTTCTTGGCGAACATGTCCAAGTTCAACACCGAGGCCTGGTCCGTGGACGGCAAGGCCTACGGCATGTCGATCTCGTCATGGTCCGCCGGCATCCTCTACAACAAGGACGTCCTCGCCAAGGCGGGCGTCTCCGAATTCCCCACGAAGTGGGACGACTTCATCGCGCTGTGCCAGAAGCTCAAGGCAGCGGGCACCACGCCGTACTACGAAGGGGCGACCGGCCTGCCGCTCAGCGTCGCGGCCCTGGTCGGCCACGAGAACGCGCGCCAGGGCGGTGACGTCGACGCCCAGATCTTCGCCGGCCAGAAGAAGTTCGGCGACCTGTGGACCGGGCCGCTGACGACCTACAACCAGCTGTTCACCAGCGGCGTGATGACCAAGGACGTGGTCGGCCTGAAGGGTGAGCAGATCGTGGACGAGTTCGTCAACGGCCGGGTCGCGATGATCGCCGCGGGCCCGTGGGACGTTCCCACGCTGCGGCAGAAGGCGCCGAACATGAACTTGGCCTTCGCCGGCGTGCCCACCCCCGACGGCAAGCCGTTCTGGGCCGGCGCCGCCTCGCCCGGCTGGGCCATCAACGCCAAGACCCAGCACGAGAAGGAGGCCGAGGCGTTCCTGACGTACCTCGGCAGCAAAGAGGCCGTCACGCTGTTCAACAAGGGGACGGCCGCCATGACGACCACGTCCGACGTCACCCCCGTGATCGACAAGGTGCTGGAGCCCAACCTCAAGGCGCTCAAGGACGGCACCTTCTACCTGCCGCAGATCGCCTGGCCGCGGGTCCAGGACGCGCTCAACACCGAGGCGGTGGCGCAACTCCAGCTGATGATCCAGGGCCAGGCCAAGCCCGAGGACGTGGCCGCCGCGCTGGACAACCGGCTCAAGAGCAGCTGACATGACGGTGCTCGACAGAAGGGCGCCCGCGGTGACGGGCGCCCTGTCCTGGCTGATGTCGCCGAAGCGGCTGGAAGGGCTGCGCCTGCAGGCGTTCATGGTGCCGATCGGGATCGTGTTCGCGGTGCTGTTCGCGATCCCGCTGGCGCAGTCGCTCTACTTCAGCGTGACCGACTTCAACGGCTACTCGATGAAGGTCAACTTCGTCGGGCTGGAGAACTACCGGAAGATCTTCACTGACCCGTCGATGCTGGCGGGCCTGGGGTTCACCCTGCTGTTCGCGATCGGCACCACGGTGATCGTCACGGTGCTGGCGATCCCGCTGGCGGTGCTGCTCAACCGCCGCTTCTTCGGCCGCAACGTGGTGCGGGCGGTGTTCTTCTTCCCGGCCATCCCGAGCATCGCGATCCTCGGCCTGGTATGGGCGTTCATCCTGTCGCCGCTGGGCTCGGGCGCGATCAACTGGCTGCTCGACGCGGTGGGCGGGTTCGGCCCCGTGCCGTGGCTGTCGGACGGCACGCTCGCCCAGCTGTCGGTCATCATGGTCGCCGTCTGGTCGTCCACCGGCTGGCACGCGATCCTCTACCTCGCCTACCTGCAGTCCATCCCCGGCGACTATTACGAGGCGGCGCGGGTGGACGGCGCCTCGGCGCGGCAGGCGTTCTTCCGGATCACGCTGCCGCTGCTCGCGCCCGCGGTCACCGTCAGCTCGCTGCTGCTGATGACCGGCGGGCTGAAGGTCTACGACCTGCCCTACACCCTCACCAAGGGCGGCCCCGGCTACGCCACCTTCACCATCACCCAGTCGATCATCCAGAGCGGCATCGCGCAGGCCAAGTTCGGCCAGGCCTCCGCGCTGGCGGTGGTCTTCATGCTGGTCGTGGGCGCGATCGTGGCGCTGCAACTGGTCCTGTCACGTCGTCTCGAAGGACGCCTGTCATGAGGAAGCAGCGTTCCTCGCCGATCCTCTCGCTGGTCATGATCCTGGCCGCGGCCGTGGTCGGCGTGCCCTTCTACTACATCGTCGTCAACACGTTCAAGACACAGCGGGAGACCTCGGCCTCGCCGCTCGCCCCGCCCACGAGCCTGTACCTCGACAACTACGCGCGCGTCTTCGAGAACACGCCGATCCTGCAGTCGTTACTCAACACGGTGTACGTCACGGCCGTGTCAATCGTGATCATGCTGGTCATCGGGTCGATGGCGGCGTACGCCATGCTG